>CAYTMR010000051.1:0-21906 GCA_964438855.1 uncultured Micromonosporaceae bacterium | reverse complement strand
GCTACGAGTACCGCAACCTGCCCTGCTGGCTGGTGTTCGACCAGCGCTTCCGCGACTCGTACTCGGTGGCCACGACGACCCCGGACAGCCCGACGCCGGCGTGGATGGCGAGCGCGTCGACGCTGGTCGAGCTGGCGGAGAAGGTGGGCATCGACCCGGACGGGCTGGTGGCGCAGGTCGAGACGTTCAACGCGGACGCCGCCCAGGGACGTGACTCCCAGTTCGGGCGCGGGGAGACCGTCTACGACCGCTACCGCGGCGACGCCACCGTGCAACCGCACCGCAACCTGCGGCCGTTGGGGGAGGGACCCTACTACGCGGTCCAGCTCCACTTCGGATGTCTCGGCACCAAGGGCGGTCCCGCCACTGACGAGCACGGGCAGGTGCGCTCGGTCAACGGCGGCCTCATCCGAGGGCTGTACGCCTGCGGCAACGTCGCGGCCAGTCCGTTCGGCCCGGGCTACCCCGGCGCGGGCGCGACGCTGGCGGCCGGGATGGTCTTCGGTTACCGCGCCGGCCTGGCGCTCTGACGGGCGGCCTCGCCATGTCGCCGACCGCCGGGCTCCTCGCGCAGCCGCTCACCATGGGCCGCCACACGCTGCGGTGCCGGCTGGTGATGACGCCGCACCTCGGCCGGCTGGCGCCGGCCCGACTCGAACGCTACGTCGCGCGGCGCGCCCAGGGCGGCGTGGCGATGGTGGTGCTGCCGGCCGGGGCCGCCATCTACGGTCACCCGGCCTACCCCGCGGCCGTCGCGGCGACGGTGGCCGACGGCAACGCCGACCCCGACGGCGTGGGCTTCCACGTCGACGACGAGCGCCACCGTGACTTCCTCGCCGGCACCGTGACCGCGAACCTGGCGCGACTCGCGCGGGCGGCACACGCGGGCGGCGCGCTGCTGGTCGGACAGATCCACCACCCAGGGGCGGAGCGGTCGTGGGACAACTTCCAGCCGACCGTGGCGCCGTCGCCGATCCGGGGCGACGCGTCCGGCTGGGTGCCGCACGCCCTGTCGGCACGCGAGATCGCCGACCTCGTCCGGGCCTACGGTGAGACGGCCGCGGCCATCGTGGCGGCCGGGGCGGACGGGGTCGAGCTGCACGCCAGCCACGGGTACCTGCTCAACCGCTTTCTGTCCCCCTACTACAACCGGCGCGGCGACGGTTACGGCGGCACGCCCGGCAACCGGCTGCGCCTGCTGGCCGAGGTGCTCGCCGAGGTCCGGGACCGCGTCGGCGCCGAGCCCCTGCTGGGGGTGCGGCTGCCGGCCGGCGAGGAGATCGACGGTGGCCTGCGCGCCGAGGACGTCGCCGAGATCGCCGCGGCGATCCAGGGCGAGCTGTCGTACCTGAGCGTCTCCATCGGCAACCACGACGGCGTCCGGGACCGCCGGCCCGCCACGGCGTACACCTCGCCGTGGTTCACCGGCGACCCGCCGGCGGTCGCGGGCGCGCGGACCATCCGGGCCGCCGCCGGCCTGCCGGTCCTCGTCACCGGGCGGGTCGTGTCAACCGAACTCGCCGAGGACATCCTCGCCACCGGGGCGGCGGACCTGGTAGGGCTGGCGCGGGCGCTGATCGCCGACCCGGACTTCGCGGCGAAGTCCGTGGCCGGCCGCGGCCACGAGATAGCGAAGTGCGTCGGGGCCAACGAGTGCACGTTGGTGCCGTTCTCCTGCCCGGTCAACCCCGAGGCCGGACGCGAGGCGGCCTTCGCCGCGCCGGCGGGCCCGACCGCACCCCGGTCCCGGGCCGCCTCCCGCCGGCGGGTCGTGGTCGTCGGTGGCGGGCCGGCCGGGGTCAACGCCGCCACCTACGCCGCCGCGAAGGGTCACGACGTCGTGCTGCTCGACGAGGCGGAGGCGGTCGGCGGCACGGTGCGGCGGCTGGTCGCCAGCCCGGTGGTGTCCGGCTGGCGGGAGCTGGTGTCCACCCTGCGGCGGCGACTGGAAGCGTCTACTGTCGACTACCGGCCCGGGGTCCGCGCCGGCGTGGACGAGATCCTCGCCCTGGCGCCCGACGTCGTCGTGCTGGCCACCGGTTCGCGTCCGCTCGCGCCCGACTTCGACGCCGACGCGGCCGTGCTGACGGGCCTGGAGGTCCTGGCCGGCACCGCCTCGCCGCGGGTGGCGCACGGCCCGGTGGCGGTCGTCGGCGGCGCCGAGCCGCACCTGGAGCCGCTGCTGGTGGCCGACGCCGTACGGGCGTGGGGCCGGCCGGTCGTGCTGCTCACCGAGCACCCGGTCGTCGGCCCCGACCTGGAGCCGCGCACCCGCAACGGGATGCTGGGCCGGCTGTTCCGGCATGACCTGCGGATCCTGCCGATGCTGCGGGTCACCGGCTGGCGCGGCGGGGTGGTGCGGACCGAGCACCTGTTCTCCGGGAGCCCCGAGGAGATCCCGGCCACGACCGTCGTCACGGCGACCGGGCGGGCGGCCGTCGACGACCTGGCCGGCGAGCTGGCGGGTCGGGTGGACCCGACGGTGCCGGTCTACCTCGTCGGCGACGCGCTGGCGCCGCGCCGGATCACGCACGCCGTGCTCGAAGGCGCCCGCCACGGGGCGGCGCTGTGATTCGACACGTCTGGGAGGGAGCCCGATGGCCGCGTTCGCGCCCGATCTGATCGCCGCGTACACGAGCACCGGAGACTGGACCGACGAGACCATCGCGGACGCGGTCGCCCGGCAGGCCGAGGCCAGGCCGCGGGCCGCCGCCCTGCTGGCCGAGGACGCCACGCTGACCTGGCGCGAGTACGACGAGCTGAGCACCCGGGTGGCCGCCGCGCTCGCCGCGGCCGGTCTGGAACCCGGCCAGCACCTCGCGGTCTACCTGTCCAACAGCGCCGCCACCCACGTGGCGTACCTGGCCGCGCAGAAGGCCGGGCTGGTCACGGTGGGGCTCGGGCCGCGGGCCGGCGCCGCCGAGATTCGCCACGTGCTGGCCAAGACCGGCGCCCGCGCCATCCTCACCCGGACCATCCACCGTGGACAGCCGACGGCCGGCGTCGCCGACACCTTCGGCCTCGACCGGCACCTGGTCCTGGAGGTCGCGGACGGGTCGCTGTCGATCGACGGGGCGCGGGTCGAGCTACCCGGCCTCGACGCCGCCCGCGCCGAGGTGGCCGGGCGTGGGCTGGGCCCGAACGACGTCTTCTTCATCAACTCGACCTCCGGGACCACCGGTCTGCCCAAGTGCGTCATGCAGACGATGAACAACCGCAAGTACTTCGGGCCGTTGACGGTCACCGCGGGGCGGTTGGGCGAGGAGGAGGTGTTCGCGTCGGCGGTCCCGGCGCCGTACGGCTTCGGACAGTGGACCCAGCACGTGGTGCCGGCCATGTACGGCTACCCGGTCGTGATCACCGAGGAGTTCGACGCCGACCAGACCCTGCGACTGGTGGCGGAGCACCGGGTGACCCTGCTGGCCGCGGTCACCAGCCAGTTCATCATGATGCTCAACTCCCCGCTGATGGGCGAGGTCGACCTGTCCTCGCTCCGGGTGCTGTTCACCGGGGGTGAGAAGGTCCCCTACGACCGGGCGGCCGAGTTCGAGGACCGCACCGGCTGCGCGGTGCTGCAGTTCTACGGCTCGAACGAGGCCGGCCCGATCAGCGTGACGAGCGTGACGGACGACCGCGAGCACCGACTCGGCACCGCCGGGCTGCCGATCCCGAACATGCGGCTGCGGCTGCTCGACGGCGACGGCGCGGACGTCACCGACCGTCGCGGCCCGGGACAGGTCGCCGTCCGCGGACCGGGCCTCACCCCCGGCTACTACGACGACCCGGCCGCCAACGAGCAGTTGCTGCGCCCGGACGGCTGGATGCTGACCGGCGACATCGCCACCCTGGATGACCAGGGGTACCTCAGGATCACCGGACGGGCCGCCGACTTCATCATCCGGGGCGGTTACAACATCAGCGCCCTGGTGGTCGAGGAGGCGGTGGGCCGCTGCCCGAGGGTGAAGCAGGTCGCGGTCGTGGCGAGCCCGGACCAGGTCCTCGGCGAGCGGGTCTGCGCCTACGTCGTGACCCGCGATGGTGGTGAGCTGACCCTCGAGGAGCTGCGGGAGTCGCTCGCCGCGCAGGGCGTGTCCAAGCACATGTGGCCCGAGCGTCTGGTCACGCTGCCCGAGCTGCCGCTGTCGAGCGGCGGCAAGGCGGACAAGGCGTCGCTGCGGGCCGACGCGGCGCGGCGGTTCGGCCCCGCGGGCGGGAGCCGGGCGTGACCGCGGGCGCCGGGCCCGTCCTGGACGCGACCGGAGACGGTGGACCTCCCCCGGACGTCGTCGTGGTCGGGGCCGGGCTCGCCGGGCTCACCGCCGCGGTCCGGGCCCAGGAACTCGGCCGCCGGGTGATGGTGCTGGAACGCTCACCACGCGAGCCGGGGTGGGGCAACTCCCTTGTGTCCGGTGGCGCGCTGCACGCCGTCCTGCGCGACCCGCGCACCGCGCCGGACGAGCTGGTGGCCGAGATCCGCCGGCTGACCGACGGCCACGCCGACGAGTCCGTCGCGCACGCCTTCGCGCACCACGCCGCCCCGGCGCTGGCCTGGGTCACCGGGCACGGCGGGGTGCTGACCGCCGACGGGAGCGCGCCGCACCGGTCGCGGGTGTTCGCGCCGGTACGCACCGCCGAGCCCGGGCTGCGGCACGCGGGGTTCGGCGTCGAGGCGTTCCTCACGGGCCTGCGGGGCCGCCTGATCGCCCACGGCGGCAGGGTGCGGCAACCGGCGCGCGCCACCACGCTGCGTCCCGACGGCGGGCGCTGGGTCGTGGGGACCGAGGACGGCCACGAGGTGTCGGCCGCGGCGGTCGTGCTCGCCGACGGCGGCTTCCAGGCCGACCCCGGCCTGGTGCGCCGGTACGTCGGCTGCGACTCGTACCTGCTGCGCGGGGTCGACACGTCGACCGGCGACTGCCTGCGGATGGGGCTCGCGGTCGGCGGGGTCGCCGTCAACATGTCCGGCTTCTACGGTCACCTGCTGGTCCGCGAGGCGCGCCGGGATCCGGGCCTGCGCCCGTACCCGATCCTGGACCCGCTCGCGGAGGTCGGCATCGTCGTCGGACCGGACGGCCGGCGGCTGGTCGACGAGAGCCACCACGGCGTGACCACGACGAACGCGGTCGCCCACTGCCCGACCCCGGACCGGTGCTGGCTGGTGGTGGACGACGAGGCGTGGCGCACGGTCGGCCGGGCGGGCGTCACGCCGCCGAACCCGTACCTGCTCGACCGTGGCGCGACCGTGCTCAGCGCCCCGACCGTGGCGGCGCTGGCGACGGCGATGGGCGTCGACCCCGCCGGGCTGCGCGCGACGGTCGACGCGCTCCCCGGCGGGCCGCCTCCCCGCACCGGCCGTCTGCTGCTCGCGACGCCGCCGTTGCACGCCATCCCGCTGCTGCCCGGGATCACGTTCACGTTCGGCGGGCTCAAGGTCGACGCGAGGGCACGGCTCCTGGACGCCTCCGGGAACGTCATCACCGGTCTCTACGCGGCCGGCGGGACCATGGGTGGCCTGCACGGAGGCCCACGGGCGGGCTACGCCGGAGGGCTGCTCGAGGCGCTGGTGTTCGGTCTCATCGCGGGCACGGACGCGGCCCAGACCGCCGCCAGCTCGGCGTAGGTCGGAAGGTCCTCCGGAGCCATGAGCGCGCCGAAGGCGCGCAGGCAGACCTCGGTCAGCTCGGCGGTGTTGTCGGCGACGCAGTCGGCGGGAACGATCGCGAAGTAGTCCCGCTCGATCGCGTCGCGGACCGTGGAGTTGACGCACCCGGAGCCGGCGATGCCGGCCGCCACGACCGTGCGTACCCCGCGCACCCGGAGCAGGTTGTCCAGGTTGGTCCCGACGAAGGCGCTGCGCCGGGTCTTCTCGACCACGATGTCGCCCGGTTGCGGCGCCAGCTCGTCGATGAACTCCCAACCCCAGGTGCCCCGCATGCAGTGCAGCGGTTCGTACCCGCGCCGCAGCGCGTCCGCCAGCCAGACCGGTGAGGCGAGCGAACCGTCCGGAAGCTGCGACACCCTGGTGTGGATGACCGGAACGCCCGCCGCCCGCGCCGCCGTGGTGAGCTCCTTCAGGGCCGGGACGATGGACTGGAAGCCGCGCACCTTCTCGACCCCGAACGAGCGCGCGCAGTGGCCGTCGTCGTGGACGAAGTCGTTCTGCATGTCGATGACCAGCAGCGCCGTCGACTCCGGCCGCGCCTTCTCGGCCAGGGTCTGCGGGAGCACATGACCCAGGTACGTCCTCGGCACCGCGGCCCCCTCAGGCGACCCGGGCCGGACCGGCGGTGCGCGGCGGCCACCACTGTGGAGTGGTCGTGACGTGACAGGTGGTCATGTCCGCCAGCGTACGGGCGGTCCGCGCCGCGCACGCCGGAATTCTGGCAGCGGGAAACGGTCCGCCCGCGCGGCGGGCCGTGAACTACTCCGGATCCGTCGGCTCCGTCGCGTACCTGATGAGCCGATCGCTCCCAGCGCGGGATGCCAGACGTCCGCGAACGCCGTCGTGCCGTCAGGTTGCGGCTCGTCGCGCAACGCTGTGGCCAGGTCCAGCCTCCGCAGCTCCCGGGCCCGCTCGGAGGCGGTGCGTCGATCCGGCCAGAGCTGGGCGCAGACACGCTTCGCCTCCTCGACGGCGGACTCGGGCGGCTGACCGACCTCGGGCTGCATCCTTGTCCTTTCTCGCAAGTCCTCTCTCTCTATGTAATCGCCGGACCACTCTCCGACGGGTACGCCTCGCCGTCTGTCCCCTGTCAGCGGCGAGGCAGGGCCGTTCGGCCACCCAGCCGAGGCGAAACGGCTCTATGTCCCGGCCCGCCGGATATGAGATGTTCGGTGGTGAGACGCCGCGCCGCGAGGAATGGTGGTGGTGGCGATGAAGCGTCCTGTGTCCGTCACCGGACTCCTGACCGTGATGATGGCCGGCGTGATGGCCGTCGCGAGCTGCGGCGGGTCGGAGAGCCCCGCGCCCGACCCCACCAGCGGGCCGCCGTCGGCGGTTCCCTCGGCGTCGCCGGCCCCCGCGCCGGAGTCGACGGGCGGCGGCGCCGTACCCTCGCCCGCCGGCGGCGACGACACCGGGTCGTGGGCGACCGGGCCGGTGACGGTGACCCACGAGGTGACGTCGACATCCCAGCTCACGGGCATCCGCACCACCGCCCATCCGGACGAGGGGTACGACCGGATCGTGTTCGACCTCGCCGGTGAGATCCCCGGCTACACCGTGCAGTACGTCGACGAGGTGCGGCAGGACGGGTCCGGCGACCTGGTCGAGGTGCCCGGTCGCCGCTACCTGCTGATCAGGTTCAACCCGGCGCAGGCCCACACCGACGCCGGCGAGCCGCTCGTCTCTCCGCGCGGCCGCACGCTCGATCACCCGATGATGCGCGGCTACGTGCTGGTGGGCGACTTCGAGGGGTACGTGTCGGTGGCGATCGGCCTGGACGACGTGGTCGGCTTCCGCGTCGGTGAGCTGCCCGGCGACCCCGCCCGGGTCTACATAGACGTCGCCGCCTGAGCCGGCCCGCCGCCGTCCGCGCCGCCCGTCGGGCGGGCGGGTGATGGTCCCGGCTACTCGAAACGGGACGGGTCGGCGGCGCCCCGGCGCAGGATCTCCGGCTTGTCCTGCGACAGGTCCACCACGGTGGTGGGCTCGGTGCCGCAGTCGCCGCCGTCGAGCACGGCGTCGACGACGTGGTCGAGCCGGTCCTTGATCTGCCAGCCCTGGGTCATCGGCTCCTCGTCCCCGGGCAGCAGGAGCGTGCTCGACAGCAGCGGCTCGCCCAGCTCGGCGACGAGCGCCTGCGCGACCGGGTGACGCGGGATGCGTACCCCGACGGTGTGCTTGCGCGGGTGCAGCAGCCGGCGCGGCACTTCCTTGGTGGCCGGCAGGATGAACGTGTAGCCGCCCGGGGTGGCGGCCTTGACCTGGCGGAACACCACGTTGTCGACCTGGACGAACTGGCCCAGTTGCGAGAAGTCCCGGCACACCAGGGTGAAGTGGTGCCGTTGGTCGAGGCGCCGGATGTCACGGATCCGTTCCATGCCGCCGCGGTTGCCGAGCTGGCACCCGAAGGCGTAGCAGGAATCCGTCGGATAGACGATCAGCGCGCCGTCGCGCAACAGCTCGACCACCTGCCGGATGATCCGCGGCTGCGGGTTGTCCGGGTGGACGTCGAAGTACCTCGCCATGGCAGCAGCCTATGCGGCGCCACCGCCTCCGCCGGGCGAATCGAACTCGGCCCGGCCTCGGCCGGCGCGACGACGCGATGGCCGGTCGTCGTCGCGCGACGCCGGCGCGCGGCTCCTCGACGGGCGCGTCGGGGGAGTAGGTTCATGATCGTGGCGGTACCGGAGCGGGTCGCGTGGGCCGTGGCGGCGCTGGATGTCCAGCCGGATGATCAACTGTTGGAGATCGGGTGCGGCCGCGGCAGCGCCGTACGGGAGGTGTGCCAGCGGCTCGGCGACGGGCGGATCACGGCGATCGACCGCTCAGCGACCATGGTGCGGCTGGCCAGGGAGCGCAACGCCGATCACGTGGCCGCCGGCCGGGCGGTGTTCCAGACCGCCGCGCTCGACCGCGCCGACCTGCCGGCCGGGCAGTTCGACAAGGTGTTCGCGATCAACGTGAACCTGTTCTGGGTCCGTTCCGCGATAAAAGATCTTGAAGTGGTACGACGGGCGTTGCGCCCCTACGGGGTGCTGTACCTGTTCTACGAGCCGCCGTGCCCGTCCCGGGTGCCACCGGTCGCCGAGCGGGTGGCCTCGTTCCTCGGCGACCAGGGCTTCAAGACGGACACGATCACCGGGACCACGAAGCGTGGGCCGACCCTGCTGGGCATCGTGGGCCGCCCGCACCGCTGAGCGGGTCGGCGGCCCTGGGCATCCGGTGGTCTCTCAGTTCTCCTGGGTGGTGGCGGCGCGTGGCCGGGGGACCGGGTAGGCCTTGGAGACCAGTTCGCGGGCCCAGCGCATGCGCTGCGGCGCCGTCTCGGGGTGGTCACCGTACTCTTGGGCCACTCGCTCGAGGCAGCCATGCACCCCGTAGGTCTGGACCGTCCGGGTGACGGCCGCGTGGATCTCCTCCACGTCGGGGTTCTGCGACGGCTGCAGCTCACACAGGAACAACGCGTGGGAGCGAGCCGTGGCCAGATCCTGGGTTGCCATGATTCGTTGCTTCCATCGCTCTCGGGTACCGTTCTTCCTGTCATGTCCAGCCTCCGCCCCCAACAGCTCCGAAACATCCGCCAGTGCGCGGAGATTGCGGGTGCGCGCACCCCTCCGTAGGGTTGAGGGCACGAGCGAATGGATGCCCATGATTCTGATCCTGCTGCTTTTTGGCTTGATCTTCGGGCGGCACTGGAAGGTGGCGATTCCGATCGCCGCCGTCGGGTGGCCGGTGGTGCTGGTCGTGACCGGTGTCCAAGACGCAGGGATGGGGCTGTTGCCGGTCGCCCTGCTCGCGGCGGTCAACGCGGGGCTCGGGGCCGTCATCCGGTTGACCATCGATCGGGTGCTGCGGCTGCTGCGGCGCGGGTGACCCGTTGTCGGCTCTGAACCGGTTGGACCGGCGCCACTACCTCGCCCGCGTGGATCAACACCACGTCGCCGATCTGTGCGTCCACCATGGCGAGGCTGACCTCCTCCAGGCCGTTGTCGGCGTCGACCAGGGCGAAACGGGCCGGGAGAAGTTCGATGACCTGGGCGAGCACCGGTTCCTCGGCGCACCGGACGCAGCATGGCCGGCGGTTGTAGGGGATCATGGTGTGCCTCCTCTGGTGCCGTTGGCGTATCGCCATGTTCGTTACTAATGCGATGTTGTGTCAATTTGCACTGTACGTGAAGTCCATTCCTCCTTGGGGCGTGATGGGAAAAAAGGCGAATTTGAGACGGGTTGGGGGTGCCGTCTTCGGAGTCTTCCTCCTCAGCGGGTGGGCGTTGGCCAGCTGGATGGCCCGGATCCCGGAGATCCGCGACCACCTCGGACTGACTCCCGGCGAGCTGGGACGGATCCTCCTCGTCGGGGCGGTCGGAGCTGTGCTCGCCCTAACCACCGCTGGGCTCGTGGTCGACCGGCTAGGCGCCGCCTTCACCGTCCGTGCCGGGGCGATGTTGACCGCGGTCGGACTGGTCTCGACCGGGATCGGCGCCAGCACCGTCGCTAGCGCCGTCATCGTCGCCGCGGGACTGTTCGCCTGCGGCTACGGCCTCGCGGCCTGGGACGTGGCGATGAACGTGGAGGGCGCAGCCGTCGAGCGCCTACAGGGCCGGGCTCTCATGCCGCGCCTGCACGCTGGCTTCAGCCTGGGGACAGTCGCTGGCGCCGGGCTCGGTGCCGGCGCGGCGGCGATCAAGGCCCCGGTCGCACTCCACCTCGGGGTCGTCGGCGGCTTCGTTCTGCTGACGGTGTTGATGCTGGTCCGGTACTTCACACCCCGGCACACCGCCGAGGCCGACACGACCAGCCACGGGCACGCCCGACTACGGGACGCCTGGCGGGAGCCACGCACCATGCTGATCGGCGTCGTCGTGCTCGCCTTCGCCCTCGCCGAAGGAGTGGCGAACGAGTGGCTCGCGGTCGGCCTGGTCGACGGCTTCGACGTGCCACCCGCGCTGGGTGTGGTCGGATTCGCCACGTTCCTCACCGCGATGACCGTCACGCGACTGGTCGGTGGCTTCCTCGTCGACCGCTGGGGCCGGGCCGCGGTGCTGCGCACCAGCGCCGTGACCGCGATCGTGGGGGTCCTCCTGGTGGTCTTCGGTGGCTCACTGCCGGTCGCGCTGCTCGGCGCAGCGGCGTGGGGAGCAGGCGCCGCGCTCGGTTTCCCGCTCGGCATGAGCGCGGGCGCCGACGATCCGGAACGGGCGGCCGTCCGCGTCAGTGTGGTGTCCTCCATCGGCTACACCGCCTTCCTCGTCGGCCCGCCCTTGCTGGGCTGGCTCGGTGACCAGGTCGGCGTGCACCGGGCCCTGCTGGTGACGACCGCGGCGATGGTGGTGGGGGTGCTGGTCGCCTCGGCGGCCCGCGACACCACCCGCACCGAAGCGGCCAAGAACGTCGATGAGGCCGGCTCAGCGCCGGCCCCAGACACAGCCGAGGCCCAGCCATAGGGCTGAGCCTCGGACTGGTTCTTGCGCGATTCTCACTCTGGCTGCTGGGCCAGGGCGAACTGGACCGTGCCCTGCTCGTCCACCGTGGCGTCGAGCGCCTTGTCGTCGAGCAGCAGCGCCGCGTCACTGTCGAGGAACAGCCGTGCTCCCTGGCTGTCCAACACCTGGTCGCCCTCCATGGGCTCCGGCGCCAGGCTGAGCTGGAGCGAACCAGCGCTCGGGTCGGTGGCGATGCGCAGCCCGGCACCCTCCGGCACCTCCGGCTGCCCGGTGAGCGAGCGGATCGCTGCTACGGCGTTGTCGGTCACGGTTAGCATGCTCTTCTTCTCCCTTGTGCGTGCCTACGAGACGCCTCCGCTGCACTCCCTACCCCCGGGCGCCGGGGTTAACCAAGACTGCCGTCGGAGACCGCACGCCGCGCCACCACTGGTCACCGATGAGCCCTCGAAAGCCGCCCGGCGACACCTCCGTGCAGCGGTGTGCCGGCGGCGTACTCGGTCAACCCTGCCGGGTGACGTCGGGTCCGTCAAGACAATCCCGGCAGATACCTTCTTCCCAGTGGTCCTTCGCAGTGCTCGCGCGGCGCCGCAGAACGCCCTAGGTCGGGTTGGGTGAGATCCACCGGTTGCCCATCCACATCCGCGCCTGCCACGCCTCGTACGGGATGCTTTCACCGGTGTAGATCGGATAGAAGTACATGAAGTTCAACGCCACCAGAGTGACGAACGTGCCGGCCAGGACCGCACCCATCGTGCGCCGGTCGATCCCTAGGAACGTCGTCTTCTGCCGACTCGGCGTGATGAGCGCCCCGAGGACGTAGACCACGGCCAGCACCAGGAACGGCTCGGACGGCAGGGCGTAGAAGTAGAACATGGTGCGGTCGCTGAAGATGAACCACGGCACGATGCCCGCCGCCGCACCCAGCAGGATCGGAGCCGCCCGCCAGTCGCGACGCGCGATGCCCAGCCACACCAAGGCGGCCAGTGCCGGCAGGAACGCCCACCACAGCGCCGGGGTGCCGAGCAGGATCACCTCGGAGGTGCAGTGCGCGGCTCCGCACGGCCCTTCGTTGGTCCAGTGGAAGGTGATCGGACCGGCGAGCAGCAGCCACTGCCACGGCCACGACTGGTAGGGGTGGAAGGAGTCCAGGCCAGCGTGGAACTTCAACGCCTCAGCGTGGTAGGTCCACAGGTTCGCCAGTGCACCGATGACCGGCGGTTCGTTCTGGCCGGTGTGGGCCAGGTGATGCCGGAAGTAGCCGTGATCGGTGACGAACCACCCGGTCCAGCTGGCCAGGTACACCGCGAGCATCGCGACACCGGCGACCACCAGCCACGGCACCTCGCGCGCTAGCGTGCGCCGCCACGGCCGGGACACGCCGGCGCTTCGGCGGGCCTTCGCTTCCCAGACGAGCGCCAGCACCGCGAACACCAGCACGTACCAGATGGCGCTCCACTTCACCGCCATCGCGCAGCCCAGCAGGGCCGCCGCGGCGATCCGCCACCACCGCACGCCACCGAGCCGGGTGCGGTCGGCGTGATCCGGGTCGACACCGTCATCCAGAGCCGCCAACGAGCGTCGGCGCCGGCTGTCCCGGTCCAGCACGAGCGCACCGAACGCCGCGACGATGAAGAACATCAGGAAGATGTCGAGCAGCGCGGTGCGGGACATCACCACGTGCATCCCGTCCAGTGCCATGAGCAGGCCGGCCGTGGCGCCGAGAAGGGTGGAGCCGAACAACCGCCGTGCGATCCGGGTGATCATCAGCACGGAGAGGATCCCGACCACCGCGGCGGAGATGCGCCACCCCACGGGGTTGTAACCGAGCGCCAGCTCGCCCAACGCGATCATCCACTTACCCAGCGGCGGGTGCACGACGTACGCGGCGGTGTCACCGAGCACCGGGGCCCCGTCCACCGGGTGCGCGCCGTTCTCCGGTACGTGCCACTCCACGCCGTACCGGGTCAACGCGTAGGCATTGGGGGCGTAGTACACCTCGTCGAAGATGATGTGGCCGGGGCGGTCGAGAGCCACCAGCCGTATGATCGCGGCGATCGCCGTTACCACGCCGGTGGCCACCCAGGACCACCACCGGTCTTTCGCCGCCGGTGGTGCCAGTCGTCGACGGACGACCTCTGGCACAGCGGCGCGGGTGGGCTGCGGTGCGGCCTCGGTCAACGTCACCCGGTCATCGTAGGCTGCGGATACGGTTGTCGCAGCCGGTGGAGGGGGTCGATGAAAGGTCGGGTCGTGCTTCTCGGAGCGCCGCTGGGCAACCCGGCCGACGCCTCCAGCCGGTTCCGGGAGACGCTCGCCACCGCCGATCTGGTGGCGGCCGAGGACACCCGCCGCCTGATGCGCCTGGCCAGGGACTTGGGCATCACCATCGCCGGCACCGTGGTCTCCTACTTCGAAGGCAACGAGGTCCGACGTACGCCAGAGCTGGTCGCCGCCGCCCAAGCCGGATCGGAGGTGGCGCTGGTGACCGACGGCGGCATGCCCAGCGTCTCCGACCCCGGTTACCGCCTGGTGACCGCTGCCCTGGACGCCGGGGTGCCGGTGACCGCGGCCCCGGGACCGAGCGCGGTCACCACCGCGCTGGCCCTGTCCGGACTGCCGTGCGACCGCTTCTGCTTCGAAGGCTTCCTACCCCGCCGACCAGGGCCGCGCCGGGCACGGCTGGCCGCGCTCGCCGCGGACGAGCGGACGCTGGTGTGCTTCGAAGCCCCGCACCGGGTCGCCGCGACGCTCGCGGACCTGGTCGACGTGTTCGGCCCGCACCGGCCGGCGGCGCTGTGCCGGGAACTCACCAAGACTCACGAGGAGATCCGGCGCGGCACGCTCGCGGAGCTGGCCCGCTGGGCCGAAGAGTCGCCGCCGCGCGGTGAGATCACATTGGTGATCGGTGGCGCGCCCCGCGACGCGGGAGCCTTCGACCCCAAGGAGGTGCGCGCCGCGGTGGCCGAGAAGGAAGCCGCGGGGGCCTCGCGTCGGGACGCGGTGGCCGCTGTCGCCCAGGAGCGCGGCTTGCGACGCCGGGACGTCTACCAGTCGATCCTGGACTGAATGTCGGTCGATTCTGGACCAGAAAAGGCCCAAGGGCCCCGGTCCGGCCGGTGGCCGGAGCCGGGACCCCTGGGGTCAGGTGTCAGTTGATGGGCGGGTAGGCGTTCTGGAGCAGCTCTTCGAACTGCGCCTGGAACCAGTGCCCGGAGATCGGCGCGTTAGGCAGCGCACCGGACGGGTTGTTCCCGTTACGGGCGTTACCGCCGTAGGTCGGGTCGCACATCCGGTCGAAGCGCTTGCCCTCGTCGTTCGGGATCTCCTCGCTGGCACCGTCCGACTCACCCGGAGGCTTCACCCAGACGTAGGCGTGGATACCCGGAGCCGGGTTGGCGCGCGGACGCTCGCCGAGACCAGCGCCGGCCTGGTTGCACCAGTTGCCCTTGTGGATCCGGCGGTCGATCCGCGACTCGTTGATCCGGGTCTCCAGGTCAGCCGCGTTGCTCGGGCCGGTGGGCCGGTCCGGGCCACCCCAACCGTTACGCGAGGTGTCGATCAGCATGCCGATGTTCTGGCTGAAGCCAGCCTGGATCAGCCGCTGACGGAACGCCTGAGCGAAGCTCAGCTCGTCGTTGTAACGGTTCCAGTCGATCCAGCTCGACTGCCGGGTCTGGTCGTTGACCTGGATGTACGGCTCCTCCAGCGCCGAGTAGTTGGCGGTGTTGGTGATGAAGCCGTGCACGTTGGCCGGGGTCGAGCCGCTGGCGTTGGCCGCCTGGAACAGCAGCTCGGCGGTCGGGCCGAAGTTGTCGTCCCAGCCGATCCAGCCGTGGTGGGCGGCGTCGATGTAGTTGTAGACGTTCGGGATCGAGCCGAGCTTCGCCAGAGCGTAGCCGACGCCGTTGACGTAGGCGCCGTTCTGCTTGACGATCCGGCACATCTCGGTGCCGCCCGCACCGTCGGCGTTGGTGACCAGGTTCGGCAGCGAGTCGATCTCGATGATGGTGACGATCCGCAGGTCCCGGTACTTCGGCTGAGCCATGATGTCGTGGATCACATCGATGTACTCGGACTTGTACCGGTCCAACTCGTCCGGACCCAGCTCACCGTTGGAGGCGAGGGCGGAGCAGTCACGGCCGGGCAGGTTGTAGATGACGACCTGGATCACGTCCGCGCCCTGCGCCAGGGCCTCGTCGAGGTGCTCCTCGAGACCCATGGTGTTCTCACCAGCCGAGCCGGAGTAGATCGCGGCGATCCGGTCCAGCCACACCGCGGTCGGCTGGTTGTAGATCGACGCCGGGGCACCACCGCGGCGGGCGGCGTCACTCCAGTTCGGGTTCACGTAGACCTTGGCGCCCTCGTACGGGTTGGCCACGCGCTGACCAGGCGGCGGAGGCTGCGTGGTCGGCGGCGGGCTGGTGGGCGGCGGCTGCGTGGTCGGCGGCGGCTGCGTGGTCGGCGGGGGCTGCGTGGTCGGCGGGGGCTGCGTGGTCGGCGGGGGCTGCGTCGTGGGCGGTGGCTGCGAGCCGTTGCAGGTGACGCCGTTGACGCTAAACGAGGTGGGAACCCCGTTGGTGCCGTTCCACGAGGCGAGGAAACCGGCTGAGACCGAGCCGTTGCTGGGGACGTTGCCGTTCCAGGACTCGTTGCTGACGGTCACGTTGGAACCGGACTGCGAGAACTGTCCGCCCCAGCCCTGCTGCACCTGCTGGCCACTCGGGAAGGAGAAGGTGAGCGTCCAAGAGCTCCAGGCGGAGCCCAGGTTCTGGATGGTGAGGTTGCCCTGGAAACCGCCGGGCCATTCGCTGACGATCTCGTAGTTCACGTTACACGCGGTCTGGGCGTAGGCCGGCGTCGCCGTGATCGCCGCGAAACCTCCGGCGGCGAGCAGGCTCGCCGCCGCGGCGGCAAGGCCACGCGTTCGAGCGCGACTCATATCGAGTCTCATAGTTTGCTACTCCTAGTGGTCATTTCGCCGGTCGCCAGGATGCCTGGCGTATGGCACCCGAAGTGGGCGCCGGACAGACCGGGACGTCCCCGGCCGATAACTGGCGCGAGATAGGCGTGGCTCGGTCGGTCGCTCGCCGCTCCGGTGTGGAACCGGGTGCCCTTCGGCGTTTGACCAGTGTGGCTCCGCTCACGAGGTTCCGTCATTGTGGCATGGGAGCGCTTCCATGGCAACCCTGCGCTGCGGGGCCGGCACCATGCTGCGCCGGCCCCGCAGCGCACGTCACCTGAGGGTGCAGGTCAAGGACGGTGGTGGGTCGTTCGCGCCGCTCGACGCTGCGTGGAACCCGAAGGACATCGATGCGCCCGGCGGGATCGCGCCGTTCCACGCCACGTTGGTGACGACGACCTGGTCGCCGGTCTGGGTGTACTGGCCGTTCCACAGCGCCAGGATCGTCTGCCCGGAGGGGAACTCCCAGGCCACCTCCCAGCCCTGACTCGGTTGACTGCTGAGATTGGTTACCGTGATGTCCACCTGGAAGCCGCTGATCCAGTCGTTGACCACGGTGTAGTTGGCGACGCAGCCGCCGGCCGGTGGTGGCGACGACGGGGACGGGCTCACCGGCGGAGGGGAAGAGGACGGTGGTGGGCTCGATGGCGGTGGCGGTGTCTTGGTCGGCGGTGTCTTAATCGGTGGGAACCGCAGCACCTGGTCGTCGAGCCTGGTCGGATTACCGCGGCCGTCCCGGTTGCTCGTCGTCACCCAGAGCGACCCGTCCGGGGCCACCTCGACGGTGCGCAGCCGACCGTACCGGTTGTGCAGTACGTCGGTGGCCGGGCCGACACCGGAGGCGGTCACCGGCAGCGTCCACAGCCGCTGGCCTCGGAGAGCGGCCACGAACAGCGTGTCGCGGGCGATGGCCGCGCCGCTGGGTGAGGCGTCGGCGGTTCGCCAGGTGTACACCGGGTCCTCGAACCGGGGATCGTTGCACACCCCTTCGCAGATCGGCCACCCGTAGTTGCGGCCGGGCAGGATGAGGTTGACCTCGTCGGTGCTCGTAGCCCCGAACTCACTGGCGAACAGCCGGCCTCGACGGTCCCAGGCCAACCCTTGGACGTTGCGGTGCCCAAGGCTGTAGACCAGATTGCCGAACGGGTTGTCCTTGGGCACGTCGCCGTCGGGTGTCATGCGCAGGATCTTGCCGGCGAGGCTGTTGCGGTCCTGTGCGTACGCGGTGGTGCCGGCGTCACCGGTGGCGGCGTAGAGCATGCCGTCTGGACCGAAGGCGATCCGTCCCCCGTTGTGGATCTGGGTGCCACGGGGAATGCCGGTGAGGATCGGTTGCGCGTTCTGCGGTCGGCTCAGCTGAAAACGAACGATGCGGTTGTCGGTGGGAGAAGTGTGATAGGCGTAGATCCACCCATCTCGGGGGTAGGTGGGGGAGACCGCCAGACCCAGCAGTCCACCCTCGCCGGCGGCGCTGACGTTGGGAATCCTGCCGAGCACCCGCTGCTGGTTGCCCGGGCCTACCCAGATGACCTGGGCGCTGGCCCGCTCGACCACCAACGCGTCGCCTCCGGGAAGGAACGCCAGTCCCCAGGGGATGTCGAGACCGGTGGCGATGACCTCGGGGCGACTGAAGTCGAAGCCTCCGACCTGCTGGGCGTGGGCGGGGGTGGGTGACAGAGTGCTGGCGGCGACCGCGCCGCTGGCAAGCATGGCGAGCATCGTGAAGAGTACGGTCAAACGTCTACCCATGACAGCACGACCTTTCTGCCGTCGACCCTTGTGGGCCACGGCGGGAGGCGGGTGTGCCCGGACCCGTATGACGCGTAGCGGCTCCCTCCATTTATCGTAACCAATCTATAAAGATGAAGCGATTCAATGGATCTGCCTCGCAGCTCGGCCATTGACATCGGGGTCCCTCACTGTCAACATGGCGGATAGCGTCCTGGGAGCGCTCCCATTTCCCCGATTTCTTCTCGTGGAGAGGACTCCATTTGATTACGCGAAAACGAGCGTTCGCCGTCGCCACGGCCACCGCTCTTACGACCTCCTTGCTGCTGACTGGCGGCAACGCGTACGCACAGGACGCAGAGGAGGGCGTCGAACAGCTCATCAACGGCGACTTCTCAGAGGGGACCGCCCCCTGGTGGTGGACCCCCAACCTCGATGCCGAGGTCATCGACGGTGAACTGTGCACCGAAGTCCCCGGCGAAACCTTCAACCCGTGGGACGCGATCATCGGCCAGAGCAACCTCACCATCCAGTCTGGAGAGTCGTACGCGCTGCGGCTCACCGCCCGCGCCAGCCGACCGGTGTCGATCCGGGCATTGGTCCACCAGCCGGTCGTCCCGTACCCCACGCAACTCGACGAGCGGCCGGTGCTCGACGTCGAGCCGCAGACGTTCGAGTTCGCCTTCACCTCCAGCGCCGACTGGACCGACGCGGAGGTGGCGTTCCAGGTCGGCGGTCAGGCGGAGCCGTGGACTCTCTGCCTGGACTGGGTCTCCCTTGTCGGCGGGGTGGAACCACCCACCTACGAACCGGACACCGGCCCTCGGGTGCGGGTCAACCAGGTCGGCTACCTGCCCGGTGGACCGAAGCACGCCACCATGGTGACCGACGCCGACGAGCCACTGCCGTGGGAGCTGCGTGACGACTCCGGCGCGATCGTGGCCACCGGCGTGACCGAGCCGTACGGTCTCGACCCGACCTCCGACCAGGAGGTGCACCGGATCGACTTCTCCCACGTCAGCGCGACCGGAGAAGGCTTCACCCTGACCGCGGACGGCGAGACGTCCTACCCGTTCGCCATCCAGGGCGGCATCTACGATCAGCTGCGGGTCGATGCGCTGGAGTTCTACTACACCCAGCGCAGCGGCATCGAGATCTCCGACGACTTGGCACCGGGCTATGGCCGACCGGCCGGCCACGTCGGAGTGGCGCCCAACCAGGGTGACGTGGAGGTTCCCTGCCTGCCCGGCACCTGCGACTACAGCCTGGACGTCAGCGGCGGTTGGTACGACGCTGGTGACCACGGCAAGTACGTTGTCAACGGCGGCATCTCAGTGGCCCAGTTGATGGGCATCTGGGAGCGGGCGAACCTGGCGCCCACCGGCACCCCCGAGGCGCTGGGTGACGGCAGCCTGGCCGTGCCTGAGCAGGGCAACGGGGTTCCCGACGTGCTCGACGAGGCGCGGTGGGAGCTCGAGTTCCTCATGTCGATGCAGGTGCCTGAGGGCGAGCCGCTGGCTGGCATGGCCCACCACAAGATCCACGACGAGTTCTGGACTGGGCTGCCGCTGCTGCCGCACCTCGACCCGCAGCCGCGGTACCTGCACCCGCCGTCGACCGCCGCCACCCTCAACCTCGCCGCGGCCGCCGCGCAGTGCGCCCGGGTGTTCGAGGACTTCGACTCGTACTTCGCCGCCAAGTGCCTGGCGTCGGCCGAGTCGGCGTGGGACGCGGCGGTGGCCAACCCCGACCGGCTGGCGCTCATCGACGGTGAGGGCGGCGGTGGGTACACCGACGACGACGTCTCCGACGAGTTCTACTGGGCCGCGGCGGAGCTGTACCTGACCACCGGGGCGCAGAAGTACCTCGACGCGGTGATGGACTCGCCGCACCACACCGGCGACATCTTCCGCCCGGAGGCCTTCGACTGGCGCTGGACCGCGCCACTGGGCCGGTTGCAGCTGGCGCTCGTGCCGAGCGACCTGCCCGACCGGGACCGGGTGCAGCAGTCGGTGGTGGACGCCGCCGAGGAGTACCTGGACACGGTCGCCTCGCAGGCCTACGGGCAGCCGTACGCGCCGAGCAACGGGCGGTTCGAGTGGGGCTCCAACAACCTGGTGCTCAACAACATGGTGGTGCTGGCGATCGCGTACGACCTCACCGGCGACCAGCGCTTCCGCGACGGAGCGCTACAGGGGATGGACTACATCCTCGGGCGTAACGCGCTGAACATCTCCTACGTCACCGACTACGGCACGGTGTCGTCGCAGAACCAGCACAGCCGGTGGTACGCCAAGCAGCTCGACCCCAGCCTGCCCAACCCGCCCTCGGGTACCCTCGCGGGCGGTCCAAACTCGAACATCCAGGACCCGGTGGCACAGCGCTGGCTGCGGGGTTGCGCTCCGCAGTTCTGCTACATCGACCACATCGAGTCGTGGGCGACCAACGAGCTGACCATCAACTGGAACTCGACGCTGGCGTGGAACGCGTCGTTCCTCGCCGACCAGGGTGACGGTGGAGTCGCTCCGGTGGGGACCTGCCGCGTGGACTACGAGGTGCACGGCGAGTGGTCCGGCGGGTTCATTGCCGAGGCGGTCATCCACAACACCGGGGACGAGCCGATCCAGGACTGGGTCCTGGAGTGGAGCTTCTCCGGCAACGAGCAGGTCGACTTCGGTTGGGGAGCCGAGTTCAGCCAGAACGGCCGTAACGTGGCGGTCAGCGCGCCGGACTGGCACTCGACCCTCAACGCGCAGCGGCCGGCCCGGATCGGGTTCATCGCCACCAGCGACGGCCCGACCACACCGCCGGAGGCGTTCTTCCTCAACGGCGCCCGCTGCTCCTGATCCCTGTCCCTCGTCAGGCCCGGTGACCGGTATGCCGGTCACCGGGCCCCGAGGCAAGATTTCACAAATTTTTGAAACGAGTGATAGCATCGCCGGCATGGCGACCGCGATCTCCGCGACCGGGTTGGTGAAGCGTTTCGGGTCCACGCGCGCTCGACGGACTCGATCTCGAGGTCGCCACCGGCGAGGTGCACGGCTTTCTCGGCCCCAACGGTGCTGGCAAGAGCACCACCATCCGGGTGCTGCTCGGGCTGCTGCGGGCCGACGCTGCCAGGCCACTCTGCTCGGCGGTGATCCGTGGCGCGACGCCACCCGGCTGCACCGGCGCTTGGCGTACGTGCCCGGCGACGTCAACCTGTGGCCCAACCTCACCGGCGGTGAGGCCATCGACCTGTTGGGTCGGTTGCGGGGCGGCCTGGATCCTCGCCGCCGCGCCGACCTCATCGAACGCTTCCAACTCGACCCCACCAAGAAGGGGCGTACCTACTCGAAGGGGAACCGGCAGAAGGTAGCGATCATCGCCGCGCTCGCCTCCGATGTGGAGCTGTTGCTGTTGGACGAGCCCACTGCCGGCCTGGACCCGTTGATGGAGGCGGTCTTCCAAGACTGCATCAGTGACGTCAAGGCGGCCGGTCGCATGGTCTTCCTCTCCAGCCACATCCTGGCCCAGGTGGAGAAACTGTGTGATCGCGTGAGCATCATCCGGCAAGGGCGGGTGGTGGAGTCGGGCACCTTGGCGGAGCTGCGTCACCTGACCCGCACCACCATCGAGGTGGAGACCGTACGCCCGGTGGCCGGGCTCGCCGAGGCGGCGGGTGTGCACGACGTGACCGAGATCGGTGGTGGCCGACTGCGGTTGTCGGTCGAATCGGAGCACCTCGACGCTGTGGTCCAGATGGTGGCCGCCGCCGGGGTCCGCGACCTCGTCAGTCACCCGCCGACGCTGGAGGAACTGTTCCTGCGCCACTACGGCGACGAGCTCAACCATCGGGCCACCGAGGAGGTCGCCGGGTGACCGCCACTGTGACAACCGGAGCGGCGACGCGCGCCCACGGCGGTGGCGCCCTGGCCGGCACCGGGACCCTGCTACGGTTCGCGCTGCGCCGCGACCGCGTCCGCGTGCCGGCCTGGCTGGCCGCGCTCGGGCTGCTCAACCTGTTCAGCGCCCAGAGCTTCCAGCAGAACTATCCCACCCCGCAGGATCGGCAGGTCGTCGCGGAGACGCTCCACACCCCGGCGGGCCTGGCGATGACCGGCCCACGC
>CAYTMR010000050.1:0-22625 GCA_964438855.1 uncultured Micromonosporaceae bacterium | reverse complement strand
GCCGCGTACGCGTACTGGTACTTCAAGCTGTACGGCCACCGTAACGTCAAGCTTCTCGACGGCGGGCGCAAGAAGTGGGAGCTGGACAACCGGGTCCTGACCAAGGAGGTGCCGCAGCGTCCCCGGACGAACTACGTGGCCCAGGAGCAGGACGTGTCGATCCGTGCCTTCCGGGACGAGGTGGTCGACGCGATCGGCAAGAAGAACCTGGTCGACGTCCGTTCGCCCGACGAGTACGCCGGGCGGCTGCTCGCCCCGGCTCACCTGCCGCAGGAGCAGGCGCAGCGGGGCGGCCACATTCCCACCGCTATCAACGTGCCGTGGAGCAAGGCCGCCAACGAGGACGGCACCTTCAAGTCCAACGAGGAGCTGCGTCAGCTTTACGCCGAGGCCGGCCTGGACGGCTCGAAGCCGACCATCGCCTACTGCCGGATCGGTGAGCGCTCGTCGCACACCTGGTTCGCCCTGCACGAGCTGCTCGGCTACACCAACGTGAAGAACTACGACGGTTCCTGGACCGAGTACGGATCGCTGGTGGGCGTCCCGGTGGCGTTGGGTGACGAGCCCGGGAGCGCGGAATGAGCAGCAGCGCCGCGACCACACCCGCGACCGCTGCCGGCTGCGGCGCACCCGACCAGTCGGCCTCGCTGCCGGTGGGTGTGGACCTCACCAAGGAGACGGTGATCACCGGTGTGGTCAAGGCGGCCGGTTCCGGTGACCTGGTCGCGGGAGCCTACGTGCGGCTGCTGGACGGCTCTGGTGAGTTCGCCGCGGAGGTGGTCAGCTCCCCCGAGGGTGTCTTCCGGTTCTTCGCTGCCCCCGGGTCGTGGACGGTCCGTGCACTGTCCCGGCACGGCAACGGTGAAGTGACGGTCGCCGCAGAGCGGGGTGTCACCGAGGTGACCCTGACCGTCGGCGACTGAGCCATGGCGAGGTGGCCGGGCCGGGCTGACACTGCCCGGCCCGGCCACGCTGCGTCTGGCACGATGGCGGGGTGCGGATGACGGGACGACGGTGGCTGGTCGCGGCGGCGGTGGTGTGGGCGCTGCTGCTCGTGACGGCTGGTGCCTGGTCCGCGGCGAACGACCCGCCCACGGTGCGGGAGCAGAGTTCTCTGGCGCAGGGGCAGTCGCGAGTCGATGACGCCGTCGCCACGGTACGGCACGCCGCCGGTCCCGGGGTGGGCATCGACGTGCGGGCGCCGGAGCTGACCTCCGGGTGCCGGATCACCGTGGCCCGCTCTGGCACGGAGTTGGAGCAGGTCGTGGTGCTCACCGTGCCTCCGGGTGAGGAAGCGGCGCTGCTGGACCGGCTGGCGCAGCGGCTACCGGCGCAGTGGCAGCCCTTCCGGCTGACCGATCCGGAGCGGCTGCTCGCCGACGCCGGCGACTTCGTCTCGGTGCGGGCGCAGCCCGCCGCCGACGGCGAGGTTCATCTGACGCTGCGCACTGGTTGCCGACCCGACTAGGCAGGCGATTGCCGGCGTCAGTACACGAGCGCCTGGACACCCTCGCCGAGGATCTCCTCGACGAACGCCGCGGCGCCGGCGATGCGGATCCCTGGCAGCAGATCGGCCTCCGTGAGGTTTCGCCGGGCGGCGCACTGGGTGCAGACGGTGACCCTTCCTGCGGCGAGGACGGCGTCGAGCAAGTCCGGCAGTGGCGCTGAGTGCGGCAGTTCGAAGGTGGCGGCCCGCCCCGGTACGGCGAACCAGGTCGATTCACCGGTGAGCCAGAGCGAGACGTCGGCCCCAGTGGCGACGGCGGTGGCTGCCACGGTGAACGCCTGGGCGCAGCGCTCCGGAGCGTCCGCGCCGGCGGTGGCCTTGACGACGAGAGTCCGTGCCATGGGCAGAGCATAGGATCGAGCGGATGGTGACGGAGATCGGGTTTGTCAGCGTGCTGGTGGCCGGGTTCGGCCTGCTCGCCGGCGGCCTGGTCTACCTGGCGGTCAAGATCGGTCGAGGGCAGCGATGACAGAACAGTCGCAGGTGAACCCGTTGGAGCCACCGTGGGCCAAGGCACCCCCGGTGGAGCCGTATCCGTACCAGGACACCCACGACGTGCGCTCCGGGCCCGACGTCCACCCTGCCGTTCTCAAGCTGCTGCCGTTCGTCGGGCACTGGCGTGGGCGGGGTCGGGGAGGCTACCCCGGCATCGACGATTTCGACTATGCGCAAGAGATTCGGATCAGCCACAACGGGCGGCCGTTCCTGGCGTACGAGTCGCGCGCTTGGCTGCTGGACGACCAGTCCCAGCCGGTGGGCCTGGGGGCGCGAGAGAGTGGCTGGTGGCGACCGGTGCTGCGGGACGGTAAAGCCACCGACGAGGTAGAGGTATTGATCACCACCCCGACCGGGATCATGGAGCTCTATATCGGCCGGGTCGAGGGTGCGAAGCTGGAGTTGGTCACGGACGCGGTGCTGCGCACCGGCACCGCCAAGGAGGTCACCGCCGGTCAGCGGCTCTACGGCGTCGTGGAGGGCGCCCTGCTGTACGCCCAGGAGATGGCGGCGATGGGGCACCCGATGAGCCCGCACCTCTCGGCGCGGCTGACGCCGATCTGACGGCGGGGGTTCAATCGAGTAGCGGTAGTGACTGTCCGGCCACGTCCACCGGCGTCCCAGGAGAGTAGGGCCCCGCACGCAGTTCGACGTGGGTGACGGTGGCGTGGCGGGGCAGTTGGTAGACGAGCACCGCGGTGGCGGAACGCCCCGGTGCCAGCTCACCGAGCAACTGATCGTCGCGGTTGACGGGTTGATGGCGGGCTCCCTCGGCTACCCGTAGCCACTGTGCCGAGGCGGGCACGTTGACGGTGTCGGAGCCGTCGTTGCGCGCTCCAACCGTGACCTCGCACCGGCGTCGGGATGTGTCGTCGCGGTCGGAGCCGCAGCGCACCTCGTGGACGACGAAGGTGACGGATCCGTCGCGTACGGGCGATCCCAGGTAGTGGGCGGTGGCGGCGACGGCGGCCTCCTGCCGTTCGTCGTGCTTGTGCCACAGCAGCACGATCGCGGCCGGGCCCATGGTCACTAACGTCAATCCGGCCAGCGCCGCCACGACGGCCACCGTCGGGCGCAGGATGCGTCGACGGAGCGCCGGGTCGTCGCGCAGCCGGCGGGCGAGCGCGGAGAGCAGCGCTCGCGGGCCGGTCGTGTGTGGTGCCACTACCAAAATATACCGAATTAATGTGAATCGCGAGGTTGATTCGCATCGGGTTAGGAGGGAAAGCCCATCAGCTCCCGCAGCGCCGTGGTGCGGGGGTGCAGCGGTAGTGCCGCGCCGTCAAGTTCCCGGACCGGCACCACACCGCGCACCGACGAGGTCAACCAGACTCCTTCGGCGCTCATCAGCTCCGCCGGCCGGACCAGTCGCTCGCCGGACCGGTAGCCCAGCTCACCCGCGTGGTCGAGCAGCCACCGGGCGGTGGTGCCAGCCAGGATGCCGGTCTGCGCCGGCGGAACGGTCCACAAGGTGTCGTCCACCAACCACACCAGACTGGCGGTGGGCGCCTCTAGCGCGTACCCGTCGCTGGAGACCCACAGCACATCGTCTGCTCCCTCCCGCGCCGCCCACCGTAGAGATGCCAAGTTCACCGCATACGAGGTCGACTTGACCCCGCCCAGCAGCCACGGCATCGTCGGCCGAGCCGTGGCGTGAAGGCCGAGGCTGGCGGTGACGACTCGGACCCCGGTCCGGCGCACCCGCCGCACCGCTTCGGCGACCGGTGTGAGGGTGACGAAGGTGGTACCCGGACCGCCGGCCTCGTCGCCGCGGGTGCTCACGAGTCGGAGCGCACCCTCCTGCTCCGCAGGCCACTGGGCGCATGCGGTCTCCACCAGCTCGACCAGCTCTGCCCGAGGCGGCAGGTCGAGGGCGATCCGGCTGGCCGAGGCTTCCATCCGGGTCAGATGGGCGTCCAACAACCACACCCCGCCGCCCCGCACGTGCATGGTCTCGAAGACTCCCTCACCACGGAGGGCCCCGAGGTCGTTGGCGCGCAGGATGGGCGTCTCCGCCGACACCACGCCGCGGCCGAGTACGGCGACCACCTGGTTCATCACCCGGGGAGCCTAGCCGGCCGCGGCGTGGCGGTCAGCTACGTGAGAGCGTCCACGAGTTTGCGGGCCAGTGGCTCGTGCTTGGCGTAGTAGTCGGGGAAGGCAGAGACCTGCACCGTTTGCGCCGCGACCGTCACCGGCATGTTCTCCCACCCCGGCACGCCCTTCAGCCGCTGGTAGAAGGCGCGAGCCGAGTACTCCGGATCCATGATCTGGGCGACGGTGCCCCATCCCATGCTGGGCCGCTGCTGGAACAGGCCGACCGAGTCGTGGTCGTAACCGCTGCCGTCGTGGCGGTACTGGTACGAGTCCGGGTAGACCGGGTTGGCCAGGTTCCGCAGGTTGGACTCCTGTAGCGCGGTGGCCAACGCCACGACGTACGCCTGGCGCGGCAGCCCCATCTCCTGTCCGACCCGCACGATCGTGGCCGCGTGCGCCATCTGGGCCTCGTCCAGACCACCGATCGGCGCCACCCGCTCCGGTTTCTTCTTCGGTGCGGGCTTGCTCTCGGCCGGCTTGCTCTCGGCCGCCTTGGTCTCGGCCGGTTTGGCCGCGGCGGGGGAGGCCGACGATGCGGGTTTGGGCGACGCGGCCGCGGTGATCAGGTCGGCCAGCGGCGCCGAGAGGAGTTTCTCCGCGTCCGCGAGAGGGTCGTCGGTGGCGGAGCCGGGCGGGGAGTCATCGTCCCGGGCGAAGCCACGGGCGGGGGTGTCACCCGCCTTCGCCCGGCGCTCCAGCGCCGCGGTGAGGTCCGCCTCCAGCCTGGTCGAGGAGGAGGCGCCGCCGGTCAGGGTCACCGGTACGACCACGGCCACTATCAGCGCCGCCACCACAGCGCGAGCGCGGAGCTGGTCGCGGTCCAGGTCGGCCCACCATTGCCGGGTCTTGGTGGGCAGGGTGTGTCGCAGCCACTGGTTCGCGGCGAGAAGCAGCCCGCGTCGCCACTGGTCGGCGGTGGCGGGCAGAGTGTGCCGGAACCACTGACTGGTGGTGGGGATGGTGTTCCGCAGCCACTGCGACGCCCGGGAGTGGCTCGCTCGCCGGACCCACTGTCGCTGGTACCGCCGGAGCCGCCCGGTGGCCCGGTGGCGTCGTCGGTGACTGCCGTTCTTGAGGGTTCGGGGGGCTTGCATCGGCCCAGGTTAAGCAGGAATTAGCTGCAAAAGAGCAGCTCAGAGGGTGTCTTTCATCACCTTTCATCGACGCGTTCGGCCCGTTTCGAGGTCGCCCGGGCACGCCCGGTGAGCAGATCGGTATTTCGGACCTATCCGATTTGCTGCGGGGTCAAGGTGGAGGAAGGGCCATAGGTGGGCCCGGGCTCGCCACCGGTGGCGCGGACTATGATCGAGCAGTGTCGGACTCGTCGTTGGCCGAGGTGCTGCGCTCTCGCGGGCTACGCATGACCCCGCAGCGCCAGCTGGTGCTCGATGCTGTTCGTCAACTCGGCCACGCCACTCCCGAGCAGGTGCACGCCGGAGTGCGGCGGGTGGCTGACTCAGTCAACATCACCACCGTCTACCGCACCCTGGAGCTGCTCGAGGATCTCGGACTGGTCACCCACACGCACTTGTCGCACGGTGCGCCGACCTACCATCCCGTCGAGGAGAGCCCTCACATCCATCTGGTCTGTCGGGACTGCGGGGCGGTGGAGGGGATCGACCCCGCGAGCTTGGAGCCGTTCGTCGCCAAGATGCGCGAGCAGCACGGGTTCCGAGTGGACGTCGGGCACATCGCCCTCTTCGGGCACTGTGCTAGCTGCGGAGCGGAGTCATGAGCCGTCCGGTCGAGGTGGCGGCGCTCGATCCCCAGTCGCGCGACGCCGGTGCCATCGCCCACTACGGTGATCCCCTGCGTGAGCAGCGGGTGCTGGCGACGGAGGTGGGCCTGGTCGACCGGGGGCACCGCGAGGTGATCGCGGTGCCGGGCCAGGAACGCCTGAGCTGGCTGCACAACCTCACCACCCAGCACCTACTCGACCTCACCGGGCCGGTCGGGACGGAGACGCTGGTCCTGTCACCACACGGGCACGTCGAGCATCACGCGCAGGTGCTGGAGGACGGCGCGACCGTCTGGTTGGACGTGGAGCCGCGCACCGCCGAACCGCTGCTGGAGTTTCTGACCAAGATGCGGTTCCTCACCCAGGTAGAGCCTCGCGACGCCACCGCCGAGTTCGCGGTGCTCTCGCTGCTCGGACCGGGCACGGACGCGGCGTTGGCAGAACTCGGCGTGGCCGTGCCAGGCGAGCCGGACGTGCTGCCCGTGCCAGGGCCGAAATTCCCCGCGGGAGCGGTGCCGCCTCGGCCCACGGCCCGGTACGCGGTGACGCCGCTGCCAGACGGCGGATGGGCCCGCCGCGGTCGGCTCGGTGTGGATCTGTTGGTGCCCCGTTCCCAGGCAGCGGACGTGGCGTCGGCGCTCACGGGCGCGGGGGTGTCGGCATGCGGGCTGTGGGCGTACGAAGCGTTGCGGGTGGCGGCGCGGGTGCCGCGGCTCGGGTGGGAGACCGACCATCGCACCCTGCCGATGGAGATCGGCTTGGTGGCGGCGGCGGTGCACCTGGACAAGGGCTGCTACCGGGGGCAGGAGACGGTGGCCCGCGTGCACAATCTTGGTCGCCCTCCCCGCCGTATGGTGCTGCTGCACTTCGACGGGATCGCCACCGACCAGCTGCCCGCCCCGGGGACGGAGGTGGTCTCCGGTGAGCGCGCGGTGGGCTTCGTCGGCACCGCGGTCCACCACTACGAGCTCGGGCCGGTCGCCTTGGCGGTCATCCGGCGCAACGTCGCTAGCGACGCGGTGTTGCGGGTGGGGGAGTCGACCGCGGCGATCGAGCCAGCCGAGTGAGCACCATCCGCTGATCGGGTAAGAGATACGTCGACGCTCGCGCGTGCGTCGATATTTCGTGGTGAGCGTCACGCTTGCCATCGCACGCATTTTGCTTGCTGATGCAAGCACGCCGCGCTAGCGTCGATGGCGTGAGCGAGCACACCGACCGGGCCCGTGAGATCGGTCGAGACATCGGGCACTTCATTCGAGACCTGCGCCGCAACGCAGGGGTGTCGCTTCGCCAACTTGCGGAACGCGCGGGGGTCAGCAATCCCTACCTGTCCCAGATCGAGCGAGGGCTGCGTAAGCCGAGCGCCGAGGTGTTGCAGCAGATCGCTGCGGCGCTGAGGGTCTCCACCCCGGTGATGTACCTCCGTGCCGGACTCCTCGATCCCGCCGATGGGCAGGGGGTGCTCGCGGCGATCGCCGCCGACCCGGATCTCACGATCGCCCAGAAGCAGTCCTTGACCCAGATCTACGAGGCGTTTCGGCGGGAGAACGCCCGCAACCGATCCCAAGCACCAGACAACCGAACCGAACAGAGGAGTAGCGATGAGCAAGCGTGAGCTACCGGCAGCCGTCTACGCCGCAGCCGGCGCTGGCGATCTGGCATACCAGCGGCTGCGGAAGCTGCCTGACGCTGCTGCGCGGACCCTGCGCAGCGCCGGTCGTACCGCGTCCGACCTGCGCCGTCGGGTGGCGGTGAGCCCTGGACTGGACCTGTCCCGGGTACGTGAGTCGGCCCAGCGCAACGCAGCGGCCGCCGCCGCCAAGGCAGCGAGTGCCCAGAAGAAGGCGATCGCCGGATACCGGCGGTTGGTCGCCCACGGCGAGCGGGTGTTGGCCGAGCGCGAGGAGCGCCACGTCACCGTCCAGGCCGATCCTGCGGCCGAACTCACCACCGACACCCAGTCGCCGGTGAACAACACGGACGGTGCGACCCCGTCGACCGACAACTGATTGAGTCGACCCCGGGTGCCTCGTTCGACGTACCCGGGGTCGACGGAATAGGCTTGGCGCCATGGTCCTCACCGCCTCGCAGTGGCACCTGAGTGTCGTGGCGGGCATTGATTTGCTTCTTACTTTGTTCGCCGCGGTGCTCGGGGTGGTCGCGTTCATCCACTGCGCTGTCCAGCGGGCAGACGCGTTTCCCGCGATCGGCACCCTGCAGAAGCCGGTGTGGCTGGCCATCATCGGCGTCAGCACGGTGCTGTCCTTCGGTTTCATGTTCTTCCAACTGATCGCCATCGCTGCCGCGGCGCTCTACCTGCTGGACGTGCGGCCTGGCCTGCGGGACGTCACCGACGGCGGCGGCCCGTGGTGACGGCGGACACCGGACGCTGACCACCGGCCGGCCGCGGCTGGGCTGCGGGTGGCACCGTGCGACTAGGCTGCGCCGGCATGGTTGACGCACCAGGAACGTCAGTGACCAGGGCCAGACAGTTCCTGCACGGGGTCCGACTGTTCGCCCGGGGATTGAGCATCTACGTGCGCACTCCGCGGCTGCTGGTGCTCGGGCTGATCCCGACGTTGGTCTCGGCGGTGCTGTTCGTCGTCGCCTTCACCGCCTTGGTGGCTTTCCTTCCGGGCCTCGCCCGCCGGGCGACCTGGTTCGCCGCTGACTGGTCTCCGACCGCCCGGACCGCGGCGGTCATCGTCGCAGGGCTCGGCATCCTGGCGGTCGCGCTGATGGTAGCGATCTTCGTGTTCACCGCGGTGACATTGGCGATCGGCGACCCCTTCTACGAGCGCATCTCCGAGTCGGTGGCCCAGGCCCTCGGCGGCATGCCGGATCTGGTCGAGATCGGCTTCTGGCGGGGTCTGTGGCAGAGCCTGCGTGACTCGGCCAAGGTACTTCTCCTCACCACCAGCATCGGGGTACCGCTCTTCTTCGCGGGACTCCTGCCGGTCGTCGGGCAGACCGTCGTACCGGTGATCGGGGCCACCGTGGGCGGTTGGTTCCTGGCGCTGGAGCTGGTGGGAGCACCGCTGGCACGGCGTGGCCTCAGCCTGGCCGACCGTCGCCGACTGCTGCGTCGCCACCGGGAGCGGGCGCTGGGCTTCGGCACCGTGGTCTTCCTCTGCTTCCTGATCCCAGCCGGAGCGATTCTTCTGACACCCGCTGCCGTCATCGGCGCCACCCTGCTCGCCCGAGAGATCGTGATCGAGGAGACCACGGCCGCGGAAACGTGACGCTTCTTCTATGCTCTCGGGCACTTGCGGGAACGCGGGCGAGGAGCGGGTGATGGAGCTGCGGAATGTGCGGTCGTCAGGACCGGTGGCGTTGGTCGCGGCGGTCTTCGTGGTGACCGCGGAACTGGTGCGTGCGGTGAGTCCATCGCTCGATCACCTGGCCGGGCAGTGGGGAGTCGTCGACGCCGCTCTGCTCGCGGTCGTCATCTTCGGCGCTCCCGCGCTGCTCGGCCCGCTGGTCGCCGTGGCCGGTCAGGTCCGGGCCACCGCCGTCCTGCTGCTCGCCCTGGTGGTGCTCCGCCTCACGGCGCAGGCCACGCCGGTCCTGCCGGTGCTCGCCGCTGGTGCGGCTGTCGGCGTCGCTGCTCTGGTACTGGTGATCGGCCGGGCGGCCACGAGCCGGTCGGGGATGGCGGCGACCACCGGCGTCCTCCTCGGCGGCATCGTCGACCAGGCGATCCGGTCGGCTTTTCAGACCTGGGACCCGATCTTCCGTTCGGGTGCGCTGCCGTGGCTGGTGGCGGCTGCCGTCGTGACCGCCACGGTCGTCGCGTTCCGCTCCGAGCCGGACGCGCCCACACTGTCCGGTGGTCGGTTCGGGGTCGCCGGGGTCTACCTCGGGCTCTACGTCATGGTCTACGGCAGCGCGGGATTCGTCGCCTCTCAGGCGGGTGTCCCGCTGCCGGCCGCCTCCGCGGTGTTGATCGTCACCGGTGTGGTGGGCCTAGAGCTGGTGCGCCGCATGACCCTCCCTGGGGCCACAGGCGCCATCCCAGAGCCGGACCGATGGTTCGCGGGGACGTTGGCGCTCGCCGGTTTGGTCGCGGGGATCGCGGTGGCGTACTGGTGGACTGGCCCGATCGTGCTCGCCGCCGTGGGGGTGGCGGGGCTCGCCGCGGCGGTGCTCATGGCGCGCGCGTTGACGCCCGGCCCGCAGCGTTCCGCACGGCGTGTCCGCCTCACGCTGGCTGGGCTCGCCGCCGGCGTCGGGTACGTGCTGCCGGTCATGCTCTTCCAGACCCACTACGAGCTGGAGTTCCCATTCGACAACCGGTACGTGTTGGTGGCGGCGGCCGTCGTCCTTGGTCTGGCAGGGATCGGTCGACGCCCTTGGCCAGCCGACGCGACGCGCGGTCGACTGCTGGCCCGTCCGGCGTGGGGGTCCATTGTCGCCGCCGGGACACTGCTGGTGCCGCTCGCGATGGTGGCGACCCGGCCCGCGGTGCCCGAGTCGACCCAGACCGGCACCGAGGTCCGGCTGATGAGTTGGAATGTCCGGTACGGACGGAGCGACACGGGTACCCCGGATCCGGAGACGATCGCGGCGACCATCGAACGGGTGGCGCCGGACGTGGTCGTGTTGCAGGAGGTGAGCCGAGGCTGGCCGATCGGGGGTGGCGTCGACGTGGCGGAGTGGCTCTCGCGTCGGCTCGCCATGCCGTACGAGTGGTCCCCGGCGGCGGATGGGCAGTTCGGCAACGTCGTCCTGACCCGGATGCCGTTGGTGACGGTGGCCGCGCAGCGGTTGCCGTTCGTCCAAGGGCCGATGCAGCGGTCCTATCTAGACGTCACGCTGCGGCTGGACGCAGGCGGTGAGCTGCGCGTCATCAACGCGCACCTCCAGCACCGCAAGGTGAACACCGAGACGCGGTTGGCGCAGAGCGAGGCGCTGGTGGCGGCGTGGGATGGTGACCCGCACACGGTCATCGCCGGTGACTTCAACTTCTGGCCCAGCTGGCCGGAGCCGGAGGTGTTCCGGGCCGCCGGGTTCCAGTCGGCCCAGGACGTGACGGGGCATGGCGATCAGTTCACGACCGCCACCGACCGGGTGGACTGGATCTTCGGCACGCCAGACCTCGTCTTCACCGACTTCGAGGTCATGGCGGACGTCACCGTCTCGGATCACCATCCGCTGGTGGTCACGGTGCGCCCTGCCTAGGCGCCACCCGGTGGCTGCCGCCGCCTAACCGGTCCGCAGTGCGCTGAGCAGGGAGGCGTCGCCGCTGACCTCCAGCACGTCGAAGGGAATGCGACCAAACAGTGCCAGGTTGAGGTCGCTGGCGGTGCCCCGGGCGAGGGCCCGGGCGTGATGGTCGTCGTGGTCCAGCCAGGTGCTGGTGTCCAGCAACGCCACACCAGGGCCACGGAGCCGGACGAACCAGTCCTGGCCGATGTCGGTGGCGGTCAGCTGCACGACTCCCGAGCGGTCCTCCGGCCCGCGCCGGCGACCAGCCGGCAGCCATGTGTCGAGCACCTCGCTGATCCCGTCGGCGGCGAGCTTGGTGTCGATCGGCTCGGTGCGCCCCACCGCGGTCTGGGCGTCCCAGCGGTGGATGGAGGTCTCGTGCGCCATCCGGCGCTGCCAGAACGAGACTTGCTTGGACTGCGGAGCCCAGTTCCACGCTGGCATCTGCGGGTCCAGAGCGTCCAGCAACGCCAGCAGCGCTTCGAACTCGTCGATCCACCACTGGATCGCGGCCGCGCCGGTGGGCAGATCCTCCTTCTTGGTGGCGTCGTCGGTGCTCTCTGGCCGACTGGTCACCCCGCGGTTGACGTGGGACCTGACGGAGCGGTACATGGCGGCCAGATGGTGGACGAGGTCGAGCATGGTCCAGCCGGGACAGGAGGGCACGGGGATCGACAATCCCTCTTCCCTGCTCGCGGCCTCTTCAAAGGCGGCCTGGATCGCTGGGCCGTCCGCTCGCATGGCGGCCAACCACAGGCCCTTGTTGCCCTGTGTCCTCGTCATCGCGCTCTCTCCCCCGAGTGCCTCACGCCCTCGCCGGATTCCAGCCTAAGGTGGGGGCGTGCCCGACGTTAGCGCCGACCGGCAACCCGTGGCCGCGCCGACCAGTCTGCCGACGCTTGCTGACTTGACCACGCTGCGTGTCGGAGGGGCGGCCAAACAGCTGGTCACCGCCGGTAATGAGGACGAAATCATACAGTGTGTACGAGCCGCGGTGGCGGGGGGTGAGCCGACGCTCCTGCTCGGCGGCGGTAGCAACGTGGTGATCGCCGACGCGGGCTTCGCCGGCACGGTGATCTTGGTGCGTTCTCGGGGCATCCAGGTGGTGCAGGATGACGAGACGCACGTCGTAGTCCAGGTGGCCGCTGGTGAGCCCTGGGATCACGTGGTCGCCACGGCGGTGGCCGCTGGGTGGGCGGGCCTCGAGTGCCTCTCGGGAATCCCGGGGTACGCGGGTGCCACGCCGATCCAGAACGTGGGGGCCTACGGTCAGGAGGTCGCCGAGACGATCACGCGAGTACGGGTCTACGACCGGCTGACCGATGAGGTCGCGTGGTGGGACCGGAGCCGGTGCGGGTTCGGCTACCGGACCAGTGTCTTCAAGCGCAACGACCGCTGGACGGTGCTCGCGGTGGAGTTCCGCCTGGCCAGATCCACCCAGTCCGCCCCCATCCGGTACGCGGAGTTGGCCCAGCGCTTGGACGTGGCGGTGGGGGAGAGGGTACCTCTGCCCGCGGCCCGCGCGGCGGTGCTAGAACTACGGGCGGGCAAGGGCATGCTGCTGCGGCCGGACGACCCGGACTCCCGCTCGGCCGGTTCCTTCTTCACCAATCCCGTGCTCGTCGCGTCGGCCTTCGCGCAACTGCGCGAGCGGGTCGCCGGGCTGGGTGAACCGCCCCGCTGGCCGGCGGGGGACGGGCTGGTGAAGGTGAGCGCGGCGTGGCTGATCGAGCGGGCTGGCTTCCACAAGGGGTACGGCAACGACCGGGTGGCGATCTCCTCCAAGCACACGCTCGCTCTCACCACCCGGGACGGGGCGACCACCGAGGCCTTGCTAGGGCTGGCACGAGAGATCCGGGCCGGTGTCCACGCCACGTTCGGGGTCACTCTCCACCCGGAACCCGTGCTGGTGGGGTGTGACCTTTGACGCTCGGCCGGCTGGATTGGGCGCTAGCCGCGGTGGATCTTATGGTTGGAGGCTTGTGCTAACGGGCGTACCACGAGTCGATCCACATTGACGTGATGAGGGCGGGTGACACACCAGGCGACGCAGTCGGCGATGTCCTCCGCGACCAGTGGCTGCGCGACTCCGGCGTAGACCTGCTCAGCGCGTTGCCGGTCACCACGGAACCGCACCAGCGAGAACTCCTCGGTCTGGACCATGCCCGGATCGATCTCGATGACTCGGATCGGTCGGCCGCACAGCTCCAGCCGAAGCGTCTGTGCCACCGCAGTCTCGGCGTGCTTCGCCGCGGTGTAGCCTCCGCCGCCCTCGTAGACGGCGAGGCCGGCGGTCGAGCCGATCACCACCACGGTCCCGGCACCGGTGCGCTCGAGGGCGGGCAGCAGCGCCTTGGTCACTCGGACCGTGCCGAGCACGTTCACCTCGTACATCCACCGCCAGTCGTCCAGCGGTGCCGCCTCCACCGGTTCCAACCCCACCGCGCCACCGGCGTTGTTCACCAGCACCGCGGCGGTGTCGCCGACCACGTCGGCGAGCCGGGCCACATCCTGGTCAGAGGTGATGTCGCACGGTACCGCGGTGGCCTGACCCCCGGTCGAGGTGATCTGCGCCACCAGCTCAGCGAGCCGCTCGGCGCGGCGCGCGGCGGCGATCACGTGGAAGCCTTCGGCCGCTAGCCGCCGGGCGGTCGCCGCACCGATGCCGCTGGAGGCGCCGGTGACGACAGCGCGTGGAAGATCGGGCATCCCCTCATCGTGCCGGACTGGTCGAGCGGCCGGTGGGGCCGGGGGACACCATGCGGAATCCACCACACTGGGAAGAGTAGGGGAGTGGGGTCGGTTGGGGCTATCAAGGACCAGGAACCTCAGGGCCGAGCGCCCAGACGTGACTCGAAGGAGGAGATGTGCGGCGGATCGCCACCATCTCCGTACATACCTCCCCGCTGTACCAGCCGGGCACCGGCGACGCCGGCGGCATGAACGTCTACATCTCGGAGGTCGCCACCCGGCTCGCCAGAGCGGGCGTGGAGGTCGACATCTTCACCCGCGCCACGTCCAGCCACATCCCTCGGACGGTCGAACTCGCGCCCGGGGTGTGGGTGCGGCACGTGGTCGCGGGGCCGTTCGACGGCTTGGCGAAGGAGGACCTGCCGGCGCAGCTGTGCGCGTTCACGCACGGTGTCCTTCGCGCCGAAGCCGAGCGCGCCCCCGGCTGGTACGACCTGATCCACTCGCACTACTGGCTCTCCGGGCAGGTCGGGTGGCTGGCCAAGGACCGCTGGGGGGTGCCGTTGGTGCACACCGCCCACACCCTGGCCAAGGTGAAGAACTCCCAGCTCGCCGTCGGCGATCGGCCGGAGCCGCGGACCCGGATCATCGGGGAGGAGCAGGTGGTGGCCGAGGCGGACCGCCTGGTGGCGAACACCACCGCGGAGGCCCGTGACCTCGCCACCCGGTACGGCGCGCCGCCGGAGCGGATCTCGGTGGTGGAGCCGGGGGTGGACCTGGAGTGTTTCCAGCCTCCCGCCGCTGGCCGGGAGGTCGAGGCGCGCCGCCGGGCTCGGCGACGCGTCGGGCTGCCGGAGGACGGCTACCTGGTCGCCTTCGTCGGACGGATCCAGCCGTTGAAGGCGCCGGACGTGCTTCTGCGGGCACTGGCGGAGCTGACCGCACGCGACCCCGAGCTCGCCCGCGAGGTGACGGTGGCGGTGGTCGGTGGACCCAGCGGCAGCGGGCTGGATCGGCCGACGGCGTTGATCGAGCTGGCGGGTTCGCTGGGCATCCTGGAGCGAGTACGCTTCCTGACCCCGCAACCCCGACGTCGACTGGCGGATGTCTACCGCGCCGCCGACGTGGTCGCGGTGCCGTCTCACAACGAGTCGTTCGGACTGGTCGCCCTGGAGGCCCAGGCCTGCGGCACGCCGGTGGTCGCCGCCGCGGTCGGCGGGTTGGTGACCGCTGTCCGTGACGGGGTCTCCGGCGTGCTGGTGGACGGGCACGACCCCGCCGACTGGGCTCGAGTGATCGGTGGGCTGCTGACCGCGCCCGGCCGACGGGCGATGCTGGCGCGTGGCGCGGCCGCCCACGCCACCAACTTTTCGTGGGACCGGACGGCGCGCCGGTTGCTCGAGGTCTACGGTGAGGCCGTGGCGGAGAATCGGGCCCGACTGGCGGCCCACCTGATCCCATGGTGAGCGGCGCGCCCACCGCCCGCGACCGGCGGGCGGAGATCGGGGCGCTGATCGAGTCGGTGTGCGCCGAGCGGGAGCTGCCCGTGGAGCGCACCGGCGAGCTGTCCTACGCGGTCACCCTTCCCGGCACCCGGAAGCTCAAGACGATCTGCAACCTGGTCGTCGGCGAGCACGCGCTCAGGATCGAGGCGTTCGTCATGCGCCAGCCCGACGAGCGCCGGGAGGAACTGTGGGCGTGGCTGCTGCGGCGCAACGCGCGGATGTACGCGGTGGCGTTCGCGATCGACGCGGTGGGTGACGTCTACCTGACCGGGCGGGTAGGGCTGGACGGGATCAACGCCGAGGAGCTGGACCGGATCCTCGGGTCGGTCTTGACCTATGCGGACGAGTCGTTCGACACCATGCTGGAGATCGGCTTCTCCTCGGCGATTCGGCGCGAGTGGGAGTGGCGGGTATCACGCGGCGAGTCCACCGCCAACCTGGCCGCTTTCCGGCACCTCTTCGATCCGGACTCGGAGCCGAATCGACCCGCCGGGCGCAACTAGGACCCGCACCACACCGCTAGCCCAGGACCGTCACGTCGATGTCGCGCTGTGTGGAGATGTCCGTCGATTCTCGATGGACGTTGTGACCGCAGCATGAGGACCGTCCGGGTCGACCGAAAAACCGACGAGTATGCCTTTCGTAACCGCTCTAGCTGGACAGATGTGATCGGAGCCGCATCCGTGGAAGTTGTCGCCCGCGGCTTGAGCGCAGTACCGTCGGTGCTACGCACCACCGCTTGCGCGGCCCGGTCGCCGAGTGACCAGGTGCTGGCACACCCGCCGCTGGAGGTTCTCCGGCGCGGGCTCGCTGTAGCGGAGCGGTGAGCGGCGACCGGCACCCGAGCGGGAGGTGCCGAGGGGGATGGGTGGCACACAGCCGATGGGGGGCGGCAGGCCACCCGGACCGGCGGCGAGTGCGGGCGACGCTGCAGGGGGTGGCGTCGCCCCCCGCCGCCGAAGGGACATCGGCGGTTTCGACTCCCCCGCTTCCGGAGGCGACCTTCGCAACGGGCAAGATGGGGGTATGAGTATCGGGACGTTGGTGCTGCTGCGGCACGGCGAAAGCGTGTGGAACGCCGAGAACCTCTTCACCGGCTGGGTAGATGTGGACCTCAGCGAACGGGGGGAGGCAGAGGCCCGCCGCGGCGGTCAGTTGCTGCGCGAGCACAAACTGCTGCCCGATGTCGTCCACACGTCGCTGCTCCGCCGCGCCATCCGGACCGCTGAGCTGGCCCTCAACGCGTGCGACCGGCACTGGATCCCCGTGGTGCGCTCCTGGCGCCTCAACGAACGTCACTACGGTGGCCTCCAGGGCAAGAACAAGAAGCAGGTCCGCGACGAGTTCGGCGACGAGCAGTTCATGATCTGGCGCCGTTCGTACGACACTCCGCCGCCGCCGCTGCCTGACGACGACGAGTGGTCGCAGGTGGGTGACCCGCGTTACGCGGCGCTGGCGCCGGAGCTCATCCCACGCACCGAGTGCCTCGCCGATGTGGTGGAGCGCATGCTGCCGTACTGGTCCGACGGCATCGTGCCGGATCTGCGGGCCGGCCGCACCGTCCTGGTCGCCGCGCACGGCAACTCGCTGCGGGCCCTGGTGAAGCACCTCGACCAGGTCTCCGACGCCGACATCGTGGGGCTCAACATCCCCACCGGCATCCCACTGCGCTACGACCTGGACCCTGAGACTCTGCGGCCGGTCAAGCCCGGCGGTGAGTACCTCGACCCCGACGCCGCCGCCGAGGCGATCGCCGCGGTCGCCAGCCAGGGGCGCTAGCCGCTGTCCTGTCGGTGGTCGCCAGACCGGATGGGAGGCGACCACCGGCGTCGGCGTGGCCGGCCGCGGATCAGAGCGATTCGCCGGTGATGAAGTAGACCACGTGCCGGCCAGCGTTGACCGCGTGGTCGGCGTACCGCTCGTAGTAGCGGCCCAACAGGGCCATGTCCACCGCACCTTCCACACCGTGCGTCCAGTCGCCGCTGAGCACGATGCTGAGGAGTTTGCGGTGCAGGTCGTCCATGGCGTCGTCGTCCCGTTCGAGCTGGGCGGCGCGGTCGACGTTGGGGGTGGTGAGGACGCGGCTTATCTTCCCGGCCATCTCGTCGGCGACCTGTCCCATCTCCTGCACCACCTCGGTCAGTTCCGGCGGGACCGCCGGCTCGGGGTAGCGGCGTAGGCAGGTCTTGGCGACGTGGGCGGCGAGGTCTCCCATGCGTTCCAGGTCGGCCGCGATGTGCAGGGCGGTCAGGACCAGCCGGAGGTCGGAGGCGACCGGTGCTTGGAGCGCGATGACGTCGTAGATCCGCTCCTCGATACGGCGGTAGTCGGCGTCGATCTGGTCGTCTGCGTCGACCACGGACCGCGCCGTGTCGGCGTCGGAGTGCAGCAGGGCCCCGGTGGCCCGGCGGATCGCCGTCCGGCTCTGGTCCGCCAACTCCACCAGCAGCCCGCTGATGTCGAGCAGGTCCTGTTGGAACTTCGCCCGCATGCCGCCCACCCTACTCGGATCCATGCATTCCGTGATCGCTGTATATGTGCCAGTCACATGGTCCGGGCACCGTCTGCCAGCAGGGTGAACAAGATCCGGACTAAGAGTGAACTTTAGGAGAAGCGAGCCAGATTCGCCCAGATTTGTCGTGGATGCTCGAGTATCCTGCACCCTACGATCGGGCTGTGGCATGGGCGATCGCGCTCAGCGGGATGGGCGGCCTGCTCGTCGGGGTCACAGCCGCCACGTTGTTCCGCTTGTTTCGTCGCCTCGGTGGCGCCCCGATGCCCGACCGTGGGCCCGAGACCGGTGAACGGAGGCCGAGCATCGAGGAAGACCGCAGGGGCGTGCGTGGCGGACTGGGACGTCGAACCCTCGATTCACTCCGCGTAGGCGTGGTCGTACTCGACGCGGACGACTACCCGGTGGTGGTCAACCCGTCGGCCCGTGCGATGGGCCTGCTGCGGGCGGGTCCCCGCCCCGGCACGATGGTCGCCCATCCGATCCTTCGCACCCTCGCGGGCCAGGTACGCCGCAGCGGAGTGCGTCGGGAAGTCGAGCTCGACTTACCCCGCGGTACGGCGGACCCGCTCGGGGTGTTGCTACGGGCGGTCGGGTTGGGGAGCGGGTTCGTCGCGGTGGAGGCGGCCGACGTCACCGAGGCACACCGGGTGGCCAGAGTGCGTCGAGACTTCGTCGCGAACGTGGGACACGAACTGAAGACCCCGATCGGCGCGCTGCAGTTGCTGGCCGAGGCTTTGCTGGACGCCACCGACCCGGCCACCACAGACGGCGACGCCGAGGCCGCCGACCCGTCGAAGCCCTCCACGCCGGGTGACATGGCCGCGGCAAGAAGATTCGCCGAACGGATCCACCACGAGTCGACCCGGCTCAACCGCCTCGTCGCGGAACTTCTGGAACTGTCTCGGGTCCAGGGAGCGGACCCTCTGCCTGAGCCCAATCCCGTCTCGGTCGACTGGCTGATCGCCGAGGTGCTCGACCGCGCGCGTACCAGCGCCACCGCTAAACGCATCACGCTGGTGGCCTCCGGCGAATCCGGGCTGACCGTGTACGGCAGCGACAGCCAACTGGCCACCGCGGTCTCCAACCTGGTCGACAACGCGGTGGCGTACTCACCGGAAGGCAGCCAGGTCGTGGTGAGCGCCCGTCGCGCCGCGGACGACATCGAGATCGCGGTGGCGGACCGAGGCATCGGGATCGCGCCGGAGGACCTCGACCGGATCTTCGAGCGCTTCTACCGCTCCGACCGGGCGCGCTCCCGGGCCACCGGAGGGACCGGGCTGGGATTGGCGATCGTCAAGCACATCGCTACCAACCACGGCGGGCGGGTGGACGTGACCAGCGCCCTCGGGGAGGGGTCGACGTTCACCCTGCGGCTGCCGGCCAGACCCCTGCCAGACGATTCCCAGATACCACCGTCAGTTGAGATTGACGCAGATCGCGCGTCGGGCGGTGGCGCAGGTCGCGCAGGGTCCGGCGCGGGTGGTGGCGGCAACAGCGCCGATGCACCATAGACCTGGAGACAAGGAGAGGAACAGGTGGCCCGGGTACTGGTGGTCGAGGACGAGGAGTCGTTCTCTGACGCTCTGTCGTACCTGCTCCGCAAGGAGGGGTTCGAGGTGGCGGTGGCGGAGACCGGCTCGGAGGCCTTGACCGAGTTCGACCGCGGTGGCGCGGACATCGTGCTGCTCGACCTGATGTTGCCAGAGATCTCCGGTACCGAGGTCTGCCGGCAACTGCGGACTCGTTCGCAGGTCCCGATCATCATGGTCACGGCTCGGGACAGCGAGATCGACAAAGTGGTCGGGCTGGAGATCGGCGCCGACGACTACGTGACCAAGCCGTACTCGCCGCGCGAGCTGGTGGCCCGGGTGCGGGCGGTGCTGCGGCGGCGGTCCGGCGAGATGATGGAGAGCAATTCACCCACCCTCACCGTGGGTCCCGTTCGGATGGACGTGGACCGACACGTCGTCACGGTCAACGGCGCGCCGGTGCAGTTGCCGCTCAAGGAGTTCGAGTTGCTGGAGTTGCTGCTCCGCAACGCTGGTCGGGTGCTCACCCGAGGGCAGTTGATCGACCGCATCTGGGGGGCGGACTACGTCGGCGACACCAAGACGCTGGACGTCCACGTGAAGCGGCTCCGCTCGAAGATCGAACCGGTGCCGTCGAGTCCACGGCACATCGTCACGGTGAGAGGGCTCGGCTACAAGTTCGAGCCCTGATCCGCCTCACGCGGCCAGGATGACGGGGCGTGGGGCGTGGCGTCCGGTGCGGATCCGAATCCGCTCGCCGCACCAGCACGGCGGCGGTGCACGACCCACTGGCGCTGGGCTGACGAGCGGCCCGTCGTTACCCCAGGGTCAAGCCCGATCCGGGAGTGCTCTACATGGATCGTCACCGGAGCGGGAAACGCCGCCAACATCGATGTCTTCCTGCATCTGCTGCGTCGGGAGTACGGCGCGGCGACCGCCAACGTGATCGACGGCGGCCAGGCACAGTACGTGCCGGTGCCCGTCCCGGCCCTCCGCGAGCAGTTCGTGTGCGCCGCCGCGGCGTGCCGCCCCGGGAGTAGCGGCGAACGTTTGCGGCCCTTGGCGACGGCTAGCGACGGCTGCTTCGCCGTGAAGCCCTGCGCCGCGGGCGTACCGGCACCGCCGCCGCCGTCGCCGGATGCGGCGCGACTAGTCCTTGCGCCTCCCGGGCAGCGCACAGCTTCACCAGCTCGTCGTAGGCCTGTTGGCCGATCAACGCCACTAGCTCGGCCTCGTACGAGCGGTACATGGGTTCGCCGCCGCCGTGCGCTTCCGGTGAGGAGGTGCACCACCAGTACAGGTCGTGCCCGCCAGCACCCCAGCCTCGACGGTCGAACTCGGTGAGCACCGTGAGGAGCACCTTGGTGCCATCCTGGCGTGTGACCCACTCCTGCTCCCGGCGGATCGGTAGCTGCCAGCACACGTCCGGCTTGTACTCCAGGGGATGGACGCCGTCGCGCAGCGCCTGCGCGTGCAGCGCGCACCCACCGCCACCCGGGAAGTCAGGGTCGTTGTGGAAGACACACGGGCCTTCCTCACCGCGCACCGCGGTACGACGGGCCGGTGACTCCCCGTCGATGGTGTCCATCTCTGTCCAGTTCTGGAAGCCTCGACGGTAGTGCTGCCAGGTGCTCCGGTTCAGCCGCCGGACCGCCGCGCGGACCCGCTTCTCGTCGTCGGCGTCGGTGAAGAAGGCGCCGTGAGAGCAGCACCCCACTGGCGCCTGCCCGGCGACGATCCCGTGGCATCCCTTGCCGAAGATGCAGGACCAGCGGGAGAGCAACCAGGTGAGATCGGCACGGATGACATGCTCGGCGTCTGCCGGATCGGCGAATTCGATCCATTCCCGCGCGAAGTCGAGGTCGACCTCGCGGTCGCGAGGGGTCTCCACAGCCACCTGAACGCGGACCATTCGCACAGGGTACGCGTAGGCCCGATCGTTACCGTTGAGCCATGCGCCTGGCCGTACTCGACGTTGGCTCCAACAAGGTGCACTTGGTGGTGGTCGACGCCGAGCGTGGTGCCCGCCCGCAGCGTGTCCACGCGGAGAAGACACCGCTTCGGCTGGCCGAAGCGCAGCGTGCCGACGGCACGATCCCGCCGGAGAGCGTGGCGGCGTTGGTGCGCGCGGTCGCCAGAGCCTGTCGGTCCGCCGAACGCCGTGGTGCAGACGAGCTCATCGCCTTCACGACGTCCGCCATCCGCGAGGCTGCCAACGGCCCGGCGATCGTGGAACGGGTCGTCGAGACCACCGGGGTCCGGCTGCGGGTGCTCTCCGGTGAGGAGGAGGCACAGACCACGTTCCTGGCGGTGCGCCGGTGGTTCGGGTGGTCGGTGGGACGGTTGCTGGTGGTCGACATCGGTGGGGGTTCGCTGGAGCTCGCCGTCGGCGGCGACGAGCGACCGGAGCTCGTCCGCTCGCTGCCGCTGGGGGCGGGGCGCCTCACCCGTCGGTTCCTGGGCGACGGCGACCCGCCGTCGGAGGCGGCGGTGAGAGCCCTGGCGGGGTACGTGGACAGCGTCCTGGCGCCGGCGGTGGCCCCGTTCCAGGAGACCGACTGGGATTGCGTAGCCGGTACCTCGAAGACCCTCCGGTTGCTGGGCCGGTTGGTGGCGGCGGTGCCCGATGGGGCGGAGGTGTACCGTCGGCGCGGTTTGTCGGCGGCTGGCGCGAATCGGGTGTTCGCGTTCACCCGCCAGCGTCCGTCGGCGGCGCTGGCCGAGATGAAGGGGGTCACCCCAGGCCGTGCCCGGCAGTTGCTCGCCGGCGCGGCCGTGGCCGACGCGGTGCTGCGCCACCTGGCGATCGAGTTGCTCCGGCTGTGCCCGTGGGCGCTGCGCGAAGGGGTGGTCCTGCGTCGTCTCGATGTCACACCCCCGGGTAGTTCGTGGCCTGGCCTTCTCGCCACCCACGGTTAGGCTGGGCGTTGTGAATCCCCCCGTGCTGCTGTCCAGTTCGTCGGTGTTCCCCGAGCCGACCGCGGCCGCGTTCGAGATCGCGGCGCACCTGGGGTACGACGGGCTGGAGGTGATGGTCTGGACCGACGCGGTGAGCCAGGACGCGGAGGCGCTGCGCGGGCTCGCCCGGCACTACGGTGTCCCCGTCCGGTCCATCCACGCGCCGTGCCTGCTTGTCACGCAGCGGGTGTGGAGCTCGAATCCGGCGGTCCGGCTGCGCCGCGCCGCCGAGCTGGCCCGCGAGGTCGCCGCCACCACCGTGGTGGTGCACCCTCCCTTCACGTGGCAGCGTGAGTACGCTCGCGGCTTCTCACCGCTGTTGGCGAGCCTGCGGAGCCAGTTTCCCGAGCTGACCTTCGCGGTGGAGAACATGTTCCCTGTC
>CAYTMR010000049.1:0-23262 GCA_964438855.1 uncultured Micromonosporaceae bacterium | reverse complement strand
CTACAACTTCGGCACCCTGGACCTCGGCACCTACTTCTTCCGCCCTGCTCGGGTCAAGCACGGCCACTTCACCGCCATGGAAGGCGGCGCGACGTGGCTGCTCCGCTCCGACGGGGAGCTGTTCAACTGGTACACCCAGAACGAGTGGGTGCGCTGGGGTGGCGAGGCGCTCAATTACGGGCCCGTCGGTGCGAAGCATCCCCTGCGCTGGTCCCAGTCCTCGCACGACCTTGCCCAGCCGTGGCGGAGCGACACGGACCTGTCCATGTTGCGTAAGTCGTGGGAGTACGCGAAGGAACAGGGCGCTCCAGACGTGCCGTTCGAGTTCCACGGCACAGGCACCGACAAGTCGTTGATCGCGATCGCCAAGGCACTCGATGCGGCTCAGCTGCAGGCTGGCCACGGCCACGACCACGACCACGGACACGACCACACGCACGAACCGGTGGAACTCTCCTGGGACGTCGACCCCCGCGCCATGGAGCACGCCGCGGAGCGGACCGACGCCCACGCGTACAACTGGGGCGCCGGCCGGGTGTGGAAGCCGGGCGACCCGATTCCTGCGCCGATCCTGTCGACCCTCCCCGTGCGTTCGCGCTCGCGCGGCCGCTGGGACGGCGACGGCATGTAGTTACCCGCCCGCCGCGGTCCGACCAGACCGCGGCGGGCGCCGAACGGGGTGCACGACGAAGGGGAGACTGTGGTGAAGAGCCAGGAGGCTCAACCGTCGGAGACCACGTACGACGTCGTGGTGGTGGGTGCGGGAACGGCCGGCATCCCGTGTGCGATCACCGCCGCGGAGGGCGGGGCACGGGTCCTGCTGGTGGAGAAGGACAGTGTGATCGGTGGCACGCTGCACATCTCGGGCGGCCATATGGCGGCCGCCGGCACCCGCCGCCAGGCGGAGCGTGGCATCCAGGACACGCCGGAGGAGCATCTGGCCGACATCCGGCGGATCAGCAAGGGCACCGCGCGGGAAGACCTGATCCAGATCCAGGTGCGGCACGGCGCCGAGACCATCGACTGGTTGGCTGACCGAGGTTTCGCGTTCGCGCCGGAGACCCCCCGCATCATCTACGGCCACGAGCCCTACCGGACCCCCCGCACCTACTACGGGCGTGATGAAGGGATGTCGGTCCTCGAGGTGCTGCGGACCGAGCTGGAGCGAGTCCAGGCCGCGCACGATTTGACACTGTGGACGAGTGCCCCGGTGACCGAGATCCGGCAGGACTCGCAGGGGCGGATCTGCGGCGTCACGGTGTACCGCAACGGTCGGGACGTCGCCGTCGACGCCCCGTCGGTGGTCCTCGCGACCGGTGGCTTCGGATCGGATCCAGAGCTGTTCGAGGAGCTTGAAGGGTCACCGCTGGTCTCTGCCGCCTACAAGACCTCCACGGGCGACGGAATTCATCTGGGGCGCTCCGTCGGTGCGGCACTCCAAGGTCATGGGACCTACCTTCCCACCTTCGGTGGTCTGCCCGACCCGCGCACACCCGGCCGCGCCAACTGGTCTGATCGCCAACGACTGACCAGTGAACGGCCGCCCTTCGAGATCTACGTCGACTGCGAAGGCCGGCGTTGGGTCGCCGAGGACGAACCATCCATCGACGAGAAGGAGCGGGCACTCACCAAGATCCCCAATCAGACCTTCTGGACGGTCTTCGACGACTTCGCGCTGTCCCAGTCCACCGGCCCGATGGAGATGATCGTGGGCTGCTCGCCGGAGCAGGTTCGGGCGATGATGAACAACCGGGTCGGCCTGCACAGCGCTGACACGATCGAAGAGCTGGCCACGCTGGCCGGGATCAACCCGGCGAACCTGGTGGCGACGGTCGCACGCTACAACGAGGCGGTCGCCCGCGGCGTGGACGAGGATTTCGGACGCAAGCACCTGCCGGCACCCATCGCCCAACCGCCGTTCTACGCGGTGCGGAACCACGCCATCACCCTGGTCACCTTCGTCGGCCTGGACATCGACGACACGTTCACCGTGCGTAACGAGGCGGGCGAGCGTATCGAAGGGTTGCACGCCGTCGGTGAGGTCATCGGAGCCGGTGCCACCTGTGGCAACAGCTTCTGCTCCGGCATGCTGGTGACGCCCGCGCTCACCTTCGGTCGGCTGCTGGGGCGGCGACTGGCGGCGGCCACCACCTGAGATTCCACTTCTCCAGTCCGGGGGGAGGGGAAGAACTGGCCGACCGGCATCACGCTGGTCGGCCAGTTCGTATGTGGGTCTCACCTCTGCGGAGGCGAGACCCACACTGCTGCTCAGTTCTCCGATGTGTCGTTGTCAGGGCGCAGCCAGTCACCCGTGCCGTAGGGATCCTTCAACGGCTGCGAGCCGTGTTCGTGGATGATCCGCCAGACACCATCGGCACTGCGCCGCAGGCCCCATGTCATCCGCATGAGCAGTGGCCGTGGCTGCCCCGCACCCTCGAACTCGTACTGGATGACGCCGCAGACCAAGGCCAGGTCGTTGTCTTCGAAGACCACCGGACCATCGGTCCATCGCCAGCTGTGCAACCGGATGGGAGCCTCAAAGTAGTCCCGCCAGCCCTTGTGGATGCGTGCACCATCGCGGTTGGTCCAACGAGGGCCTTCCGGGTACACGTACGTGTCCGGCGACTTGTCGAAGCAGTCGAGCACCCCCTCCAGGTTGCGCTCCTTGACTGAATCGAGCATCATGCAGGCGGTCTCGAGTGGGGTCCGGGTCGTCGACCCGATCATGTCGTTCTCCAATCCTGTCGAAGGTGGCTCACGGCTGTCCGTGAGATCGTTGTGGCGTCGACTCCGAAGGGATCTATTCAGCCGCCGTTCTCATCACGTCGTAAGCAACCAGCTCGTAGGTGGTGTCGTAGTGCGGCCAGGAGGCGCGGACCAGGGTGTTGTCGTCCGGCAACACCCACACCTCCTCTGGTTCTAGGCCTTCCGGTGAGAAGCGGTACCGCACGGTGTCGAAGGTCCCGGCACGAACCGAGATCCGTTCCTTACCGATCCGCTCGGCCGTCATCGAGGTCGTGTCGATGAGCGGCCCCGAGGCACCGTTCGGGAGCCGGGAGGACAGCAGGATGCCGTCCACCCGCACCGGCCCGTCGCCCCCGTGGCCGGCCAGGAGTCCGGCCTGCCAGCCGTCCCCCGCGACCTGGTGCGCCCCGAACATCGGTGCTCGGCCACGGGTGGGGACGACCTGACTGATCCTGCCCAGCTCGACGCTGGAGACTTCCGCCCGTGCCTCGGTCTCAGTGAACTCAAACCAGCCGGAGCCGACCAGCCGGTCGGCCACGCTGACGCGGACGTACGCGTCGTGCGGACGCCAGTCACTACCCACGGTCAGGGTAACGTCGCGAAGGATCTTCGAGTCGTCGATCTCGCTGACGGTGCGCATCGTCCGGCTTCCGTCCGGGGCCACGGTGACGTGGAACCACTCCCGGCCCCGCTCAGCGCCGCTGGGACCCAGATAGCTGATCCGTCCCCGCAAGGTCACATGCTGCACGCGCTCTCTCCTTGGTGTGGGCCGGTCCTGCGGGAGGTGTGCCCGCAGGACCGGCTGTGCGACAGGACTACGTCCGACGCGCCTACTCCTCGATCCAGGCGCGGTCCAGACCACGCAGGCTGAACAAGGACGACGGCGTGTACCCCTTCAGCCGGTCGGAGTAGGCCTCCACGTACCGGGCGGTGACCGTCGGGATGTAGGGCAGCACCTTCAGCTCGTGCTCCTGTACTGCCCGCCACGCTGCCGCCGGGTCCTCGGGATCGCTCATCGCCTCGACCAGCAGCTCGTCCAGCTCGGGGTCGTTGAAGCTGATGTAGTTGGAGTGCGAGCTGGAGTGCATCGCCGCGTACATGTACATCGGCGTGAAGCCGGAGGTGATGCCCACCTCGATGTCCAACAACATGAGGTCGAACTCTCCCGCCAGTAGTTTGGGCAGGTAGCTCGCCGCCTCCTCCGGGGACAGCTGGACCTCGAGACCGAGCTCCTTGAGGTTTGCCTGGATGATCGTCCCGACCGCGATGGCTGTCGGCTCGTTACGGGTCACCAGCTCGATCTGGGTGCCGGGGGCGACCCCTGCGGCTGCCAGCTCCGCCTTGGCCTCCTCGAGGTTCGGCGAGTCGCCGTAGATCGTGCCCAGTTCCTCGTCCCAGTAGATGGTGCCGCTGGCCATGAGGGTCGACGCTGGCGTGGCGGCTCCCTTGAAGACGACGTCGATGATCTGGCCGCGGTCGATGGCTAGAGCCACCGCCTTGCGGAAGCGGGGGTTCGACGTGGCTCGGTCCTCGTTCTGCGACGGGAACAGGGTCGGCAGCAGTGCGGACTTCGGCGTGACGACCACGTTGACGCCTCGCGCCTTCAGCGTCTCGATCTGATTGAACGGCACCATCGGCATGACGTCGGAGTTGCCGCCGGAGATGTTGGCGATCCTCGCGGCGTCCTCGGAAACCGTCCGCATCACCACACCGTCGAGATAGGGCAGGTCCTCGATGAAGTAGTCGTCGTTGCGCTCGAGCACCACCTGGGAACCCTGGTCCCAACGGACGAACTTGAACGGTCCGGTTCCCATCATGGTGTTGGCCCAGGTCTCATCGGGGACGTAGGGCTTGGAGGAGCTGACGATGGGGACTTGCGCCAACATGCCCTGCAGCACCCAGTGCGGCCGGGAGAGTTCGAGCTCGACGGTGGTCTCGTCGGGCGTGCTCACCTTGCTGATCGGTGACAGGGCCGCGTACCACGTCGCGCCGTTCTCCGGTGTCAGGATGGCGTTGAAGGTGTGCGCCACGTCCGCGGAGGTGAAGCGGGATCCGTCGTGCCAGGTGACATCATCCCGCAGGGGAATGGTGTAGTGGAGCCCGTCGTCGCTCACCTCTGGCTGGTCACTGGCGAGCTCCGGATGGAGGTTGCCTTCCTCATCCCAGCGGTAGAGCGTGCTGTAGACCAGCGAGTACACGTTGAAGGAGCCAAATACGTTGTACTTCAACGGGTCCAGGCTCGTGGGGTTGGCCACCCAGTCGATGGTGACGACCCCGCCTCGCTGTGGGGTGCCCGCGTCGGCGCCGTCACCACCCGTGCTGCTCTGGTTGGAGCTGCAGGCGGCCATCGCGGTGGCTAAGGCCACCGCCGCCGCAGCTAGTCGCAGGCCCCGGCCTGCGCCATACATCCTGCGCAAGGTGTTCTCCTTCGGTGAGGTTTCGGTTTCACTTGCTGGTTGGTGGTGATGGAGGTAGTAGCCACGCCTCCTCCACCAGTTCGGTGAGGACGTAAGTGGTGCCGAGGCGATCGGAGCGCAGTTGGACGAGCATGACGAACTCGTCGTCGGTGACCCATAGGTGCTCCTCGACGCCTGGACGGACGCTGACGATGAAGTGCGACGTCGCGAAATCGCCAGCGGGCACGCGTACCCGTTCCCGCGCCACGAATCGGATGCGCACACCAGCGTGATGCTCGATCAGTGGACCGGTGGATCCGTCGGCCAGCAGCGACGACGCGTAACCGTGCGGAATCTCCCGCCAGTCACCATGCGGTGGACACGCTGGTGTGATCCACGAGTCGCCGGCTACCGCGTGAGGAACGAAGTAGTCGATCTCGCCGTCGATGCGTACCTGTTGCGACAGCACCCCGGCCCGAGTGTGGCTGTGACCCGACAGCAGGCCGGGCTCGAACCAGAACCTCCCCTCTCCGAGGAAGCGACCCTGCTGACGGTGGCTCACGAACGAGCGCAGCGGTCGCATGCGCCGGTCGACGCTGTGCACGACCCACCGCTCGATGCGGGTGTCGAACATGCGGCAGTGCGCCGACAGGGTTCTCGTCCCGTCCTCGTCGATGCTGATCGACCACCGCTCCTGGCCCCGTAGGCCGTGATCACCGTGGTACTCGATCACGCCGTGTCGAAGCCTACTCATTGCGCCAACTTTTCTCCGGTTCGGACATGACAAGCGAGCAACCGGTTGCCGGGCAGGGCCGTGATCACCGGGTACTCCACGCGGCAGCGCTCCTGCGCCATAGGGCAGCGGGGATGGTAGTGACAGCCGGACGGGGGATTCACTGGCGAGGGAATCTCACCGCTCGGTGCCCGATAGGGCCGAGGCGTGTCGGGGTCAGGTCGCGGCACAGCCTCCAGCAGCGCCTGTGTGTATGGGTGCAGCGGACTGCGTTCCAACTCGTCGGTGTTGGCGGTTTCGACCAACCGGCCTAGGTAGAGCACCGCGACCCGGTCAGCGATGTAGGAGACGGAGGCGAGGTCGTGGCTGATGAACAGCAGCGACAGGTTGAGCTCCTGCTTCAAGTCGATCAGCAGGTTCATCACCTGGGCCCGCACGCTGACGTCGAGCGCGGCGGTGGGTTCATCGGCGATGAGGAAGTCGGGGTTGGTGCTCAACGCTCGGGCGATCCCGACCCGCTGCAGCTGACCACCGCTGAGCTCGTGGGGGTAACGTTCGACGAGCTGGCGGGAGAGGCCGACCAGCTCCAACAGCTCGAAGGTCCGCCGCTGCCGCTCGGCTGGGGTGCCGATCTGCTGGACCTTCATCGGCTCTTGGATGATCTGCTTGACGGTGTAGCGCCGGTTCACCGACGAGTAAGGGTTCTGGAACACCATCTGCATCCGGCGGCGGACCTGGCGCGCGGCGTGGCCTTTCGCCCGATGGACATCGATGCCGTCGAACAACACGCGACCCGCGGTGGGCCGGTAGACACCCATGATCGTCCGTGACAGCGTGCTCTTTCCCGAGCCGCTCTCGCCGATCAGGCCCACCGTTTCACCCCGGGCCACGGTGAGGCTGACCCCGTCGACCGCGTGGACCACCCGCCGTTGCCTCCATTGCAGACCAATCGGAAAGTGGACCCGCAGACCTTCGATCCGAAGCAGGGTGTCCATCTCGCTCATGCCCGCCTCCTCTCGGGTTCACCGGACGGACCGGAAGTGGTGACGAGATGGCACGCGGCCCGGGCCGCTCCGGGCTCGGTCACGGGCGGCATGACCGGCCTGGTGTGATCGCACAGGCCAGCGATGCGCTCCCGGCATCGGGGTGCGAAGGCGCACCCCGGTACGTCCACTGACAGGTCTGGAACCCGACCAGGCATGGTTTCAAGCCGTCTTCCGTCTCGCGGGAAGGACGGGATGGCCTTGAGCAGTTGGCGGGTGTAGGGGTGTTGCGGGTTCCGGAACAGCTCACGCACCGGGGCCTCTTCCACCAGCCGACCGGCGTACATGACCATCACCCGGTCGCAGATCTCGGCGACGACCGACAGGTTGTGGGTGACCAGGAGGACCGCCATCCCACGTTCGTCGCGGAGCCGGCGGATGAGCTGCAGCACCTGCGCTTCAATGGTCACGTCGAGGCTGGTGGTCGGCTCATCGGCCAACAGCACCTGGAGTCGGTCACTCGCGCAGGCGAGCGCGATCATGATCCGCTGGAGTTGGCCCTGGCTGAACTGGAACGGGTAGGACGTGAGCTTGCCGCGGCCGTCGATGCCCACGTTCTTGAGCAATTCCAGTGCCCAGGCGTCCAGCTCCCTGCGACTCTTACCCGGGGCGAGGCGTCTGAGAGCGCGGCGAAGCTGACTGCCGATCGTCCACGCCGGGTTGAAGGCGTTTACGGGGTCCTGCGAGACGAACGACATCTCGATGCCCCGCATGCGGCGGTACTGCGCCCGGGGGAGGGAGCGTACGTCCCGGCCCGCAACCTCCAACGCATCAGTCCGCGCCTCACCCTGATCACCGATCAGATCCAGCAAGGACTTCAGCACAGTGCTCTTGCCGGAGCCGCTCTCCCCGACGAGGCCGACGATCTCTCCTGCGTGGACCTGGAAGGAGACGCCACGCACGACCGAAGTCTCACGCCCACCGTTGCGGTAGACGGTGCGCAGGTTCTCCACCCGTAGGGCCAGCGGCCCGGAAGAGGGAGCCGGTGTTGCCTTCTGTCCGTTCACCGCTTGGTCAGCTCCGATCGTGAGAACTTCCGTACCGAGGAGCGCACACGTGGATCGAGGTGGTCGCGCAGGTCATCGCCGAGCAGATTGAAGGAGAGGACGGTCAGCGCAAGCGCCAGCGATGGGAAAACCACCAACCACCAGCATCCGAGGGTGAGGTAACTGCGCCCGTCGGCCAGGAGCGTGCCCCAGCTGGCGTTGGGTGCCTGTACTCCCAGACCGAGGAAGGAGACGGCGGCCTCGACGACGACGGCGCCGCCGAAGGCGAACGCTGCCTGCACCACCAGTGGAGCCGCGATGTTGGGAAGAAGGTTGTGGAACAGGATGTGCCGGCGCCGAGCTCCAAAGGTCCGAGCCGCGACGATGTACTCCTCCTCCATCTCCGCCAGCACGCTGGAGCGCGCCACCCGCGCGAAGATGGGAACGAACACGAGCGCGATGGCGAGTGTCATCAAGGGGATGGTCGACAGCCGTAGCGGCCCGAGAGTGATACCGGACTTGCCGAACACTCCCGTGATGACCGGTACCAGAACGAGCAGTGGGAAGGCGAGGATGATGTCCATGGCCCGCATGATCAAGCCATCCCAGATCTGACCGGCGGCGAAACCAGCGAGCATGCCGGCGACCGTTCCGATGAGGCAGGCGATAGCGACCGCCGCGAGCCCGACGAAGATGGAGACGCGAGTGCCCTGCAGGAATCTGCTGAGGACGTCGCGACCGAAGTCGTCGGTGCCCATCCAATGCTGTGCGCTGGGTCCCTGCAGTACCTCCCGACCCATGGCGGCTGGATCGTGCGGGGCCACGAACGGCCCGACTATGGCCAGGAGGAGGAAGAGCAGCAGCACCGCGAGGCTGATGCGGGACACCCACGTGCTGGTGAGACGGGAGAACAGGTCACCCAGGCCGCTGCGCCTGACGAGGGCCACGTCTTCCTCGCCGGACTGGCTCTCCTCGGTCGAAAGGCGCGGGCTCGTCTCGCTCATCTGCCGGCCCTCCGGTTGGCGAGGCGGATACGGGGATTGATGACGCCGTAGAGCACGTCCACCACCAAGTTGGTGATGACGAAGACAGCGGCGATGAACATCATCACGCCGATCGTGACCGCGTAGTCACGCGTGGAGAAGGACTCGATCAGGAGCCGTCCGAGTCCAGGGATGCCGAAGACGCTCTCGATCACCACCGAACCGCCGAGCAGGAAGCCCGCGATGACCCCGACGATGGTGACGACGGGCATGAGCGCGTTGCGAAGCGCGTCTTTCCAGATCACTGTCCGTTCGGCGATGCCCAGTGCCCGGGCCGAGGAGATGTACTCCTGACTCAGCACCTCCAGCATGCTCGAGCGGGTCAGCCGGGCCACCAAGCCCATCTCAGGAATAGCCAACGCGATGGCCGGCAGGAGCAGGTGACGCACACTCTCCCAGGGGTTCTCCTGGAACGGGACGTAGCCCTGGAACGGCAACACCCCCGTCATCCACCAGCCGAACACCAGAATGAGCAGGACCCCGATGACGAAGTTCGGAATCGATATTCCGACCAACGACAGGACTCGGACCACCTGGTCGTAGGGGCGGTTGCGGCGTAGCGCCGAGGTCACGCCCAGCGGTACGCCGACGCCGATGATGAGTAGGAGCGCGAACAGACTCAACTGAAGCGTGGCCGGCAAGCGGGCGCCGATGAGTTCGGTGACCGGTAGCCCGGAGGTGTACGAGTTGCCCAGGTCGCCGCGCAGTACCTGGCTGAGCCAGGCGAAGTACTGCTCGAAGATGCTGTCGTTGAGCCGTAGCTTTTCTCTGGTCGCCTCGATCGCCTCTTGGCTGGCGCCGGCCCCGGCTTGGAGGACCGCCGGGTCACCCGGGGCGGCCCGCAGCATTCCGAAGGAGATCGCGGAGATCAGGAGTAGCACGGGGATAGCGAAGATCGTTCGGGTGGCGATCAAGCGCGCCATGACGTCCTTCCTCCCGCGCGTGGCCGCTCATGGATCGAGCGCCAGTGCAGAAAAATGAAACAGCGTTTCGGGTGAGGGTAGGGGTGTGTCGGATCGCGGTCAAGGCTCGGTCGTCAGGTCAGCGAGCGGACCCGGGCCGACGCCGGAAAACTGCCCGACCATCCTGATTGAGCGGCCGATCGACGGGGGACCCGTTGACGCCGTACCCCACCTACGCCTAGCGTGTGGCGCAACGCTCTCCGTTGCCGAAAGCTGGCGCTGGACGCCGGGCAGTGCCGCCCGCGTGGGATCAAAGCCGGGTGCCCGCGCCCTCCACTGATGACAGGTGCTGGCATTGGTAGATGACCTGACCACGCTCTCCGCGATGGAGCAGGTGGACTTGCTACGCCGCCGCCAGATCAGTAGCCGCGAACTGCTGGCGGCTCATCTGGACCGCATTCGAGCCCTTCCCGAGATCAACGCCGTCGTCGCGGTTGACGAGGCGGCCGCACTCCAGGCAGCCGAGGCGGTCGACACCGCCCGGACCCGAGGTGACGTGGTGGGACCGCTCGCGGGCCTACCGATGACGATCAAAGACTGCTGGGAAGTAGCGGGGCTGGTGGGTACCGACGGTGATCCACGTTGGCGCGACCACCGGTCGCCTACCGACGCTCCCGTGGTCGCACGCGTACGCGCCGCCGGCGCGGTGCTTTCGGCAAGTCGAACGTTCCCATCCACTGCAATGACGCCCAGTCCTACAACGAGGTGTACGGCGTCACGCGTAACCCCTGGGACCTCACCCGCTCCCCGGGCGGCTCGTCCGGCGGGGCGGCGGCAGCTCTGGCAGCGGGCCTGACATCGCTGGAACTCGGCAGCGACATCGCCGGTTCCATCCGACTTCCCTCCTCGTGGTGCGGCGTCTACGGACTGAAGACGACCTTCGGCCTGCTACCAACCACCGGATTGGTGCCGGGACGTCAGCGCTCGGTCAGGGACATGCTCGTCCCCGGCCCCATGGCGCGTACCGCGCGCGACATCATCCTGCTTTTCGACGTACTCACGCAGCAGGACCATCCACTTCCTCCGCCCACTGCGGCGCTGGCGGAGTTCAGGGCCGTGTCCTGGATCGGGCAAGGAGGCTTCCCGACCGCTAGCGGGGTGGAACAGGCGCTCGACCAGGCCTTGACGCGTCTACAGGCAGCAGGGCTGCGCCTGGCCACTGCGGCGCCCGTCCTGGAGCTGGATTCGCTGCTCCACGCGTTCTACCTTCTCCTTGCCGCGAGCGGTGGACTCGCCGTCGACGACGCTTGCGTCGCCGCGGCCAGGGACGAGTTGGCCGCCGAGTCCGGCCTCCACCCACTACAGCGGGTCAACCTGCGCGGACTGACGCTCGACCATCGGTCGTGGCTACAGCTGAACGAACAGCGGGTACGCGCCGGGGAACGACTCGAACAACTGCTGCGCCGCGACACCGATCTCATCCTGGTCCCGACGGTGAACGTGACCGCCCGCCACCACGACCACTCGGAACCGGCGCAGAAGCGAACGATCCAGGTGGACGGTGAGACTCGCCACTTCTACTCGGTCTGCGACTGGAACTCCATCGCCTCCTACACCTACCTGCCGGCGGTGTCGATCCCCGTCGGGTTGACCAGCGAAGGGCTACCGGTCGGACTGCAAGCGATCGGCCGGCGCGGCAGCGACAGAGCGCTCCTGGAGTTCGCCCTCGCGTGTGAGCAGACCATCGGCACTCCGCCGCTGCCTCGACTCAGCATCGACGGCTCACCGTGAGCCAGCGGCCTTTGCCGCCAGCATCCCAGCCACCACGCGGACCTGCTCAGCCCACGACCGTCTCGCCACGGACAAGCGACTTGGCCACAACGGTCCGCAGGATGTCGTTCGTACCCTCACCAATGCTCATGAGGATGGCGTCGCGGTAGAGCCGCTCCACCTCGAACTCGGTCGAGTAGCCGTAGCCCCCGTGGACCTTCATCGAGTCGATCGCAGCCTGCAAGGCGACCTCTGAGCAGAAGATCTTCGCCATACCGGTGGGGCCGTCAGCTCGTCCTCTGCGGACGGCGTCGGCCGCCCAGTAAGCCATCAAGCGCGCAGCCTGCACCTGCGTCGCCACCTGGGCAAGTTGCAGCTGAATCGCCTGGAACTCGGCGATCGGCCGTCCGAACGCCTTGCGCTGCTGGGCATAGGCCAGAGCCTCGTCGAGCGCCCGCTGCGCGATCCCCACCGAGCGGGCGGCGATGTTCACCCGCCCCCACTCCAACGCGGAGAGAACCTGCTTCATGCCGACACCCTCGACGCCCCCCAGGAGCCGATCGGCGGGTACCCGCACGTTGTCCAGGACGATCTCACACGACTCGGTGCCCTTGTACCCCAGCTTGGGAATGTCCCTCGTCACCGTGAAACCCTCGAGGTCGCTGTCGATGAGGAGGACACTCATCCCCTTGTGCGCTGGCGACGCGGACGGGTCGGTCTTCACCAGCACCGGCAGGGGATTGGCGTGGCGGGCGTTGGTGATCCACATCTTGGTGCCGTTGACCACGTAGTGGTCGCCGTCGCGCCGGGCCGTCGTACGGATTCCCTGAAGGTCGGTGCCCGCGTCCGGTTCGGTCAACCCGATACCCGTGCGGCGCTCGCCCGTGGCGAGCTGGGGCAGGTATGCCTGCTTCTGCTCGTCGGTACCGTGCATGGCGATCATCCGGCAGGCCAGCGAGTGGCTGCCAAGGATCCCCGCGATGCCCATCCAGCCTCGCGAGATCTCCTCGAAGACCAGGGCGAACGAGACTGGGTCGAGATCCAGACCGCCGTACTGCTCCGGGACCGTGATCCCGAACAGGCCCATGTCGGCCATCCCTTTGACGATCTCGGTCGGGTAGCGGCCGCTCTGCTCCCACTCCCGAGCCACCGGGATGATCTCTCGGTCGACGAAGCTTCGGAGCAACGCGCGGAACTCGCGTTGCTCCTCGTTCAACTGAAAGTCCACCTTCGTACCTCTCGTCGGTCGTGCCTCAGCGGGCGGGAACGAAGACCGGCAGCGCCCGGCCATCGGCCAGGTCGACCCAGTCCACCCGGACCCGGTCGTCGACCCGCCAATCCTGCGGATCCCGACCCTCGAGCCGGGTGAGCAGCACGACGTCCTCGTCCAACCGGACCCGAGCGATCACGTACGGCACCGAAAGATCGGGACGCGGCGCCCGGTGAACCACGGTGAAGGAGTCCACCACCCCGGTCCCGGCGGCACTACGCCAGGCGAGGTGCTCGGTGGCACCGCATCCGGTGCACAGCGCCCGGGGCGGGTGCTGGGTCGCGCCGCACGCGCCGCAGGACTGGACGAGCAACCGGTGTTCCTTGGTCGCCTCCCACCACGGTGCGGTCACCTCGTCCGGCTGTGGAACCTCAGGGGCCTCCATACGTCCGGTCATTCGTCAACTCCGAGAACGACAGTGGCGTGGGTCGAGAAGATGCCGCCGGTGCCGTGGGCAAGAGCGTGCCTGGCACCGGGAACTTGCCGTTCACCGGCCTCACCACGCAACTGGCGGACTGCTTCGACGAGGAGCAGGATCCCGAACTGCCCAGGGTGGCAGTAGGACAGACCGCCGCCGCTGGTGTTCAGAGGCAGCGCACCGCCGGGGCGAATCCGCCCGTCGGCGATGAAATCCAGCACCTCGCCGCGGGCGCAGAGCCCGAGAGCCTCCAGGGTGAGAGCCACGGTGATTGTGAACGAGTCGTACAGCTGCAAGACGTCGATGTCGTTGATGCTCAAACCGGCACGGCCCAACGCCTCTCGGACCGCGCCAGCGGCCCCGGTGACGGTCAGGTCCGGCACGGCCGTCATGGAGGTGTTGGTCGTCCGTTCGCCGTACCCGAGCACCCGCACCGGCTTTTTGGGAAGGTCACGCGCGCGTGCCGTGCTGGTCAGCACGACCGCCCCGCCACCATCGGTCACCAGGCAACTGTCGGCGACGGTCAACGGGCTGGAAACCATGGGGGAGTTGAGCACGTCGTCGACCGTCAGCGGTCCCGCACCGTACCGGTACGCATTGGGGTTCAACAGTGCCCACTCCCGCGCCGCCACGGCGATCTCGGCCAGCTGCGCCCGAGTCTTGCCGTAGACGTGAAGGTAGCGTTGAGCCGCCATGGCGTAGTACGACAGCGGATACAGTGGCGCGTACGGCGTCTCGAACTGCGCCTCAGGAGTGTGGTTCTCCAGCACTCCCGCCAGCGAGCGTGACCTCGCCGACCGCTGATTGGACGCGAACGAGATCACCACGACTTCCGCCTGCCCAGCCTTGATCGCCTGAGCCGCCCGGGCCACGAACATCTCGAACGCCGAACCGCCAGCGAACGTCGAGTCGGTCCAGCGCGGCTGGATTCCGAAGTAGTCGGCGAGCTGGGTGGCGGAGAACCGGGAGACGCCGGTGGTGGCGATGCCGTCGACGTCACGCAGAGTCAGCCCCGCGTCCGCCAGTGCCCGGGTCACCGCCTGGGCCTGCAACCCCAGGATCGACCGGTTAGTGACGCCGAGATCGCACTCAGCGGCACCGACGATGGACACAGCGCCGCTCACGCCGTCCCTCCTTCCGTAGCTCCCGGCCCGTCGGCACGGCCGAGCAGCACCGTCGCTCCGGCTTTCCCTACCGCGACCCGCGCTACCTCTCCGTCCGCTCCGACCACGACGACCCTCTGCTCCACCACCAACCGGTCCTCGCCGACCTCGGTGACGGTGCCCTCACACCGGACCGTCTCCCCAGCGAACACCAAGGCGTTGAAGGTGAAGTGGAGCGTGGAGACGAAGGAGTACGGGCCGAGCCAGTCTTGCAACTGCTCCACCAGCAGCGCCCCGAAGACCTGACCATCGACGATGGGCGCGGGGAGCTTCTTGGATTCGACGAAGGCCGGGTCGTAGTGGACACGATGCCAGTCCCACGTCGCTCCGGCGTACGCGACCATGTCGGTGAGCGTGATGGTGCGCGTCAGTGCCGGCACGATGTCGCCTACCTTGTGCTCCATCAGTCACCCCCCAAGGCGACGAAGATCATCGTCTCCTGATTGGTGGCCAGGAGCTCGCCTTCCTGGTTGTGGTAGGTCGCGCGGGAGGTCACGATGAGCATGTCCTGACCGCTGCCGGTCTTCTTCTCGGTCATGTCGGTGATCTCCCACGTAGCGGTGATCACGTCATCGGGCCGGATACGGCGGAAGAACTCGTAGGAGTTCCCTCCGCGCACCGTACGTGTGCCGGGGATCTCGATTCCCCAGGTGTGCCCGGCGTACCCCTCGGCGTCCGGCTTCAGGTTGGCGTACTGGTTGGTCTCACAGATCAGGGTCAGCGGGGCGGTCACCCCGGCCAGGCCGTGCGCTCGTGCGTACTCCGGGTCCGAGTACAGTGGATTGTCGTCGCCGATCGCGAGCGCGAAGTAGCGCCCGGCCGCCGCGCCCAAGGGCTCAGGCGCGGTGTAGGTCCGCCGTTCGCCGATCCGGGCGCGCAGTTCATCGGTGAGTAGGCCCATCAGGCGTCCTCCGCTGGGTAGAGCGCGGTCGGGAAGACCTCCAGCAGGAACTCCGGACGCAACAGCTCCTTGCAGATCGCACCGGTCGACGCCGGCCAGGGTGGGCTGAGGAGGCGCTCCCGCACCGGTGCGACGACCCGGTAGTTCGGCAGTTCCCGCTCGACGCAGAACTCGATGGTGGACAGCAGGTTCTCTGGCCCGAGCCCGGCGTAGCGCAACAGGTGCAGGATCGTGCCGTACGTCTGCTCTGCCTGGGCAGCGAGGTCACCCGGGTGCAGAACCTCCTGGGTCTCCATGTCCAGGGACGCGAAACCGGACATGAACAACGTCCGACCGGCCTTGACACCCGGCGAGTAGGTGAGGGTGTCGTAGCGTGACCACCCCGGGTTGATTCGCTCAAGGGGGTGCCGCGAGGCGGTCACGTCGATCGCGACCAGTTGCTCGGGGTGGTGCAGTCGGCTCATCAAGATGCCGCCCGCTCCGGGGTACACGCCACCGCCGCCCAGCAGCTCCTTGCGGACCTTGTGGACCTGCCGGTACACCTGGCGGGTGGCGGGAGTGGAGTAGTCGTACGTGGTGACGGCGTTGTCGAGGGACAAGCCGACTCTGCGCAATAGCGCGTCGGCCTGCTCGAGGCAGTAGCGGTACTGGCCGGCGAAGTCACCCGGGGCCACGATGTGGCCGTCGGCGTCGATGGGAACCATCGTGGGGAGGTAGACCGTGCCGTCGTGGCCCTCGCGGATCGGGGAGGAGATCCAGTTGCCGGCGTGGCGCTTCTCACTGGCGGCGAGCAGTTCGGTACCGCCACCCTTGCTGGCCCGAAGTTCCACCTCGAGGAGGGCGGTCGAGCGCACCAGCCGCTCGACGACGACGGTGGTCACCGCGGGCTGGTGCTCCCCGAACACCTCCCGGCGCACCGCTGCGGCCGCCTCGTAGTCGGCCAGGCCGGCGACGGTCACGTTCTCGGTGACCTGGACGACGTCGGAGCGGGACAGCCCTGCAGCCTCGACGATCGTGAGGACCTTCTCGTAGGCGGTGCGTGCCTGCTCCTCCATGGTCCCCTTGACCCGCATCTTGCCGATGGCCGGGTCGAGGGCGGCGGCGGTGTGTCCGGAGGTCCAGGCATGCTCACCCTCGGTCAAGCCTAGGCAGAACGTGAAGCCCTCGTACGGAAACCACGGAAACTTCGCAGGTTTGATCGCTTCCAACGCCATTGTCGTCAATCTCCGTCTTCGTTGAGGCCCGCAGCCGCGGCTGCCAGGCGGATGAGATTCGCCAGATCGGGGGCGGAGTCCAGTTCGGTGACCGATCGCACCAGCGCGGGGGCCGGCCGGCCCAGATTCGCCTCCAGCTTCGAGATCAGCGCCTCCTGCGACAGCGGCGCAGAGCCGCCGCCCGGGCTGCGCGTGACACTGCCGGTGACCCGGCGACCGTCGGTCAGGGTGATGGTGACCTCGCCGGGAGCGTCGGCTGCCACCGTCGTGGGGGATGGGATGAGCTCCCAGGTCACCTTGGCGGCCAGGGCCGTGATCTCAGGACGAGCCAGGGCCCCCTCGGCGAAGGTGTCGACTCCGAGCTCCCCATCGATCAGCGTCGCCGCCACGCACCAGGGCAGGGAGAACTTCGCCGCGTACGGCGTGACCGGTCGCGTGAGGTCACGACTGGTGTCGCACACGACCGAGGCCGAGTCGGGATGCACGACGGCGTGTACGGCTGCGACCTGGTCAGCGTGGAAGGACCCGGTCGCCATCGCCTGCCGGACCGCGGCGATCGTGGCGTGCGAGAGCTGGCATGCCGGCCACGGCTTGATTCCGATGTGGGTCGTTTCCCACCGTGTTCCGAGGCCGTCCACGATGGAGGTTGGTGTGACGCTCCCTGAGGCCATCGCGGCGTAGATGCCGTGCGGGCCCTCGAACACGGTCGCCGGCCCAGTGGCGCCGGCCTCGGCGAGGCGCGCCGCGATGATCCCCGCCTGGGACGCGAAACCGGGGTGCAGCTGCTTGGTCGAGGCATCGGTCCCGAGGAAGGCGAGCAGGCCGCCGGCCTGACTGCCGGCGATGCCGAGCGCGTCGGCGCCGCGCCTGGCGTCCAACCCCATGAGACGTGCGGCGACCAGGGCCGAGGAGAACACCCCGGCGACCATGGTCGCGTGCAGTCCGCGGGCGTGAAAGCCGTGCGGCGCTGCCGCTGCCACGCGGCACGCCGTCTCGTAACCGATCACGGCCGCGGTGAGCACCTCTTCCCCGGTAGCACCCCGCTCCTCACCGACCGCCAGCGCCGCCGGAAGCACCACTGCGGTGGCGTGCACCAGGCCACCGGCGTGGGTGTCGTCGAAGTCGAGGGCGTGTACCAGGGTCCCGTTCGCGAGCGCCGCCGCGGGCGCGCTCACACGGTCGGTGCTGCCCAGGATCGTTGCCTCGGCCGGACCGCCGAGGCCGCGGGCCACGGTAACCGCGGGCGTACCGGCACCGGTACGGACCGCGGCCAAGGCGGTGCCGAGCCCATCGAGCAGGTGCCGGGCAGCGGCCGTCCGGACCGGTGCCGGGACGACGACCTCACCGAGCGCCCAATCCGCCAGCTCCTGCGCGATCATCGTGTCAGACCTCCGCGGGGTCGCTGGTCGCGCCGAAGGCGCCCTGCTGCTGGAGCGCGGCGATGCGCTCGTCGTCCAGACGAAGGATTTCCCGGACCACGTAGTCGAAGTCCTCGTTACGCAGCGGCGCCCGCCGGTACGTGGGCCGCTCGTTGCCCACCCGGACGGGGGAGGCGAGCTGGCGGACCGTACCGAAGCGCGGATGCTCGGTCTCCACGATCAGCCCGCGGGCCTTGGTGTGCTCCTCGCGTAGCGCTGTGGGTACGTCGTTGATCGGGCCGCAGGGGATCGACGCCGGATAGAGCACGGAGAGCCACTCGTCCACCGTGCGTTGCCTGAAGATCTCCTCGAGCTTGGCGAGGAGCTCGGCGCTGTGGCGCTGTCGGCCAGCGAAGGTGGCGTACGGCGAGTCCGGCTCGGCCCACTCGGGATGGCCGACGACCTGGGCGAGCCGCGCCCAGAACTTCTCCTTGGCGCAACCGACGACGAACCAGCCGTCCTTGGCTTGGAAGGCCTGGAAGGGAACCAGCGAGGGGTGTGCGGAGTGCCGGGTACGGGCCGGGAGGTACCCCTTGTTGAGATGCCAGGTGGCGGGGTAGGTCAGCATCGTGACAGCGGTGTCGTAGAGGCTGACGTCGCAGTCCATGCCGATCCCGTCCCGCTGAGCCGCGTGCAGCCCTGCAAGCAGCGAAATCACAGCGACGAGCCCACCGGAGTAGTCCACCAGCGAGAGTCCTGACTTGGTCGGTGGGCCGTCCGGTTCACCGGTGAGGTCCATCCAACCGGCCAGTCCTTGCAGGATGTAGTCGTAGCCGGGTTCCTTGTGCCGTGGCCCGCTCATCCCGAAGCCGGTGAGCGAGCAGCAGACGATCTTCGGGTTGAGGTGCTTGAGGTCGTCGTAGGTAATGCCGATCTTCTTAGGTACGTCGCCGCGCAGGTTCGAGTAGACCGCGTGGGAGACCTTGACCAGTTCCTCGAAGACCGATCGACCAGCGGGAGTCGAGAGGTCCAGCGACAGACTGCGCTTGTTGCGGTTGAAGGTCTCGAAGAACAGCGAGTCTTCGCCCTCGCTGTACGGAGGCACGTAGCGACCGACGTCGCCGCCGGTCCGCGGGTCCTCGATCTTGATCACCTCAGCACCGAGGTCGGCGAGGTGCACGCTGCCGAACGGCCCGGCGCCGTACTGTTCGATCGCGATGATCCGCACGTCTTCCAGCGGTCTCATGTCTTGCCTCCGGTGAGCTCTGCGATCAGGGCGAGGATCTCGTTCTGGGCCTTCCGGGTATCGGCGGCGTCGATGCCGTGGGTAGGCGGACTCAGTTTCACCGTGTCCGCCTTGCCTTCGTAGGCAGCGATCTGCGCGGCCACGTGATCCCGGTCGCCGCAAAGGGTGAGTGCCTCGACCATCTCGTTGCTGACTGAATCGGCCAGGTAGTCCGCGCCGCGGCCGGAGCGGAAGGCGTCGATGACGGCCTGTTGCTGCTCGGCCAGGCCGTGGAAGGCGAAGAAGTCGGCGTAGGTGCGGACGCTGGCGTAGAAGCCGACCAGACCCGCCACTCGCCGCCGGGCCACGGCCGGGTCCGGGTCGACCGAGCAGCAGGCTGACACAACGACGTCGATGTCCTGGCGGGTCTTGCCTTCGGTGCGGGCGATCCCGACTTCCAACTCGGGCAGGATCCGTTCGTTCAAGTAGCGCGGTGAGCACAATTCGTGGCTGATCCAGCCGTCGCCGATCTCACCCGCCAGCCGGGTCATCGCGGGTCCCATCGCGGCGAGGTAGATCGGTATGCGGCGCCGGGTCACGGGGAAGGGCCGCTGGTAACCACGGATACGCATGGGTTCGTACTCGCCGTCGAGGGCGATCTCCTGCCCGGTGGTGCAGACGGCGATGAACTCGCGGATGTTGCGCACGGTCTCGCGCAAGTGCCGGACCGGCTTGCCGAATCGGGCGTTGTGCCAGTCCTCGTTGAGACGCTGGACCCCGGTGCCCAAACCGAGGATGAAGCGCCCGCCGGACAGCTCGTCGATGTCCATGGCCTCCAGCGCCGTCACCATGGGGCTGCGGGTGAAGGCCAAAGCGATGGCCGTGCCGACCCGGGCTCGAGAGGTGGCTTGCGCGAGTGCGGCGGCGGCGACCGTCGCGCTGCGGTGCAGCTCCGGTACCCACACGACCTCGGCCCCCGCCGCCTCTGCCCGTCGAGACACATCGATGAGCTCTTCGAGCGTCTCGCCCCACGGCGCGTACGTGATCCGCATCGTCGTCACTTGTCGCCGAGACTGAGCGGTTGATCGGCGTTGGGGAAGATGTCGGCGACCTGCTCGGCGCCGCGCTTGTACACGTAGAAGGTCCGCTTGAAGCTACAGACCTCCTTGCCGTCCTGGTTGAGGGTGCGGGTACGCACGGTGACGATGCCCGCGTGCGGGCGGCTGGCTGATTCCCGCTTCTCGAGGACGATCGACTCGCTGTACAGCGTGTCACCAGCGAAGACTGGGTGGGTCAAGCGGATCTCGTCCCAGCCGAGGTTGGCGAAGGCGTTCTGCGTGATGTCGGTGACGCTCTGCCCCACCGCGATGGCCACGGTCAGGGTCGAGACGACCAGTGGCTTGCCGAACTCGGACTTCTTGGCGTACTCACCGTTGAAGTGCATCTGGTTCGTGTTCATGGTCAGCAGCGAGAACCAGATGTTGTCCGCCTCGGTGATGGTGCGTCCCAGCGGGTGCTTATACACGTCACCGATCTGGAAGTCTTCGAAGAACCTTCCCTGCCATCCCTCTTTGACGGCCATGTCCCTGCCTCTCACCGGTCGCGCCCTGCGGCCATATGTCTGACGTATGAGTGCAGCTGTTTCGGAACAGCGTTCCACATCTTAGTGCGGTGGTCAACACCGTGATCTGCATGTGTCAGACTGAGCATCAAACCGGTTGTGGGAGGCGTGCATGGCGCGTGCGGGTGGCGCCGACGGGTTTCGGTGGAGGGAGACCTCGGCGATGACCACCGTGACCGGCGGGCGTGAGCGGTCACTGCCCGTGCAGCGGGTCCGACCGGCCTACCAGCAGGTCGCCGATCAGCTGCGGGATCTGGTGACCCGAGGTGAGCTCGCTCCGGGGGATCGACTGCCTTCAGAGAGCGAGTTGGCCTCCCTGTTCGGCGTCAGTCGCAGCACGGTGCGGGAAGCCCTGCGGGTGTTGACCTCAGGCGGTCTCCTCGTCACCACGCGTGGCACCACTGGTGGGACGTTCGTGGCGCGGGTCGACCCACGCCACGTCAGTGACTACCTCGAGGCCAGCCTCGGCTTGATGTCCGGAGACGGCATCTCCGTCGGGGAGATCCTCGAGGCCCGGGAGCTCCTAGAGGTACCGGCCGCGGGACTCGCTGCCGCCCGGCGCACCCAGGAACACCTACGGCTGCTGGAGGAGGTGCTGGAGCGGGAGGAGCGCAGTCGGATCCGTGGTGACACCCGCCGCGAGCATCGGCAGTTTCACGAGGTCGTTCTCGCCGCAGCGCACAACCGCCTGTTGGATCTCATGACCGATCCGGTCTTCCGCGTCCTCCAAGGACGCTTCCTCCGTGACGACCTGACGGAGGATAGCTGGCGTGAGATCGACGATGACCACCGACATATCGCCGAGTCGATCGCCAAGGGGGACGTGGCCGGCGCCGAGCACGCGATGCGGGAGCATCTACGGCGTCTGCGCGCTGTCTACCGGACCTGATCCCGCACCCATCCAGCCGACCGCGGTGTGGAAAGGTAGCTCGTGACTGATCGTGTGCGCTTCGGTGAGGACTGGCGCGGCTTCGACGGCGTCTTCGGTGGGCGTGTGATCGCTGCGCTCGGTGAGGCTGCGCAGTGCATCCCTGATTTCGAGGTGCTGTCTTTGGCGGTCGAGTTCAGCGGATCGGTACGCCTCGGCGATGCGGACCTACTCGTCTCCCCTCGGCACCGGGACGGACGGACCGGGTGCGTCGAGGTCTCACTACTGCAGGACCACCCCCGGGCTCGTGCCGTAGCGAAGCTGGCCCGCGTGCGAGGTGCCGAGATCCACGGAACGTCAGTCGACCTTGCCGGTGTACCTGCGCCCGAGGACCTACCCCCGTACGACCCCCCGTACCGCGACCAGCCATGGAGCCGGCTGTTCGACCTGCGGCTGGTCCCCGCTAGACGCCCCGGTACGCCGACTCTGATCTGGATGAGGTTGGATGAGCGTGCTCAGGCAGCGGTCGAGCTCGATGCTCTTGGCCGCACCGCGGCGCTCATTGACGCGGTGCCACCCGGTCTCTTTCTCAGCCAACGTGTGCCAGCGTTCGTCCCCACCATCGACTTTTCGCTCTACCTCCGGCCCAAGCCACCAGTGAGCCGAGACGGGTGGTACCTAGCGGTGTCATCGACGGTCTGGGCCCGTGACGACTTCTGTATGGACGATGTCTCCCTATACACCTCCGATGGAGAATCGATCGCGCACGCGCGTCAGAACCGTCGGGTCGTCTGGCACTCCGACGGCGACACCGCGCATACGTCCGTCTTTTTTGAACATCGGTGGTATCGATGATCAGCTGACGTCCGATGGCCACGTACCAGCCGGTCAGCTCACCATTCGCGTCCCCGCTCAAGGTCACCGAGACGTGCGGCGCTAGCTCATGGTGCAAATTCCTCCATATCGGATCATTGGCGCCTTACCTTCGAGAAGTGCTGCCGCGAAATCTCCTGACAGCTCCAAGTAGTCCTATGTATGCTGTAAGCTATCGAAGGCTATCGTCGTCTAGTTAGGAGGGAGAGTGGCGGAGGAAAAGAAGCGTGCTTCGGCATCCATCAGCAAGACCATGTCCGAATGCTGGCTAGCCGCCACCACCTCGACGACTAGCTCGGTGGCCGTTGCTGACGTGCTTCAGCACCTTCGCCGCTTTCGGTTCCTCTGACGATCAGCACGCCTCTCGTCCCGGAGCCATAGACCCTTCAATAGATGGTGGTGTCTCGATGAGGCCAGTTGTCAGTGTGCAGACGATCGCCAATAGCGGCCAGGGGCCATCCGTGCGCCACTTGTTGCCGGGCCACAGCGCTACCATAGGTACCTGTCTCTGCGAAAAATGTGGCTTCGACTTACCCCTGTCATCAAATCTAAGGGCGCCCGTCACCGCCAGGGTCACCGCATACCATGACCATTGGCGGATCGACAACCTGAGCGACGGCCTTCGCCTGGTCATCGAAGACTTGGAGAACGCTCAGCACCTGGTTACCGTCCCGGCTGCTAGGACCGAGATGGTGATGCCGTTCGAGTTGGCGCGCGTACAGGTACTGGGCAC
>CAYTMR010000048.1:16859-23264 GCA_964438855.1 uncultured Micromonosporaceae bacterium | reverse complement strand
CGATCAAGATGCTGCGTACCGATCTGGCGCGGGACAACACCTTCCAGATGCGCTTTCGTCGCGAGGCGCAGAACGCAGCCTCGCTGAACCACCCGGCGATCGCTGCGGTCTACGACACCGGCGAGGAGATCGGCCCGAACGGCGAAAACCTGCCGTACATCATCATGGAGTTCGTCAACGGCCGGAACCTCAAGGAGATCCTCGCCGTCGAGCAGCGCCTGCCGACGCGGCGGGCGCTGGAGATCACCGCGGACATCTGCGCGGCCCTGGAGTTCAGCCACCGGCACGGGATCATCCACCGGGACGTCAAGCCCGGGAACGTGATGGTGACCCACAACGGCCAGGTGAAGGTCATGGACTTCGGGATCGCCCGAGCCCTGGCCAGTGGGGCCACCACCATGACCCAGACCTCGGCGGTGATCGGTACCGCGCAGTACCTTTCGCCGGAGCAGGCACGCGGCGAGGCGGTCGACGCGCGTTCGGACGTCTACGCGGTCGGGTGCGTGCTGTTCGAGCTGCTCTGCGGTCACCCGCCCTTCGTCGGCGACAGCCCGGTGTCGGTCGCCTACCAGCACGTGCGAGAGGACGCCCCGGCGCCGTCGTCGGTCAACCCGGAGGTCGGCACGGACATCGACGCGGTGGTGCTCAAGGCGCTGGCCAAGAACCCGGCCAACCGCTACCAATCCGCCGCGGAGATGCGGGCGGACCTGCTGCGCGCCGCGGCTGGTCGGCCAGTACTCGCCACGCCGGTGCTGCGTGACGCCGAGACGGCGATGCTCGACTCGGCTGGGGCTTCGCTCGGCGCGCCGGCGCGGGTGGGCGACCCGGAGCGGCGCAAGGCGTCGACCTGGGTGCTCGCCTCGTTGGCGGCGCTCGGTGTGCTGGCGGCGGTCGCTCTCATCGTGGGTCTGCTGATGAGCAACCGGTCCGACGGTGAGGAGCTCGCCGAGGTGCCGACGATAGTGGGGCTGGGCCCCGACCAGGCGGTGGCGCTGATCGAGGAGCACGGCTTCGTGCCGGAGGAGGACGATCCCCTGTACAGCCTCGAGTGCACCGAGGGTGAGGTGGTGGAGCAGCGGCCGGCTGCGGGCGGGGACCCGATACCGGTGGGGTCGACCATCACCTACCAGGTCTGTGCCGGCCCGGCGGAGACGACCGTTCCGAACGTGGTGGGGTTGGACCGTGAGCGGGCTGAACAGGCGTTGCGGCGGGAGAATCTCGAGGTCGAGGTGGAGCTCGTCGCGAGCGAACGCCCCGAAGGTCAGGTGATCAGCAGCGATCCGGCCGAGGGGGAGACGGTGCGCCAGGGCAGCACGGTGACCCTACAGGTGTCGCAGGGCAACCTCCGCTCGGTTCCGGACGTCGTCGGTGAGTCGGAGGCGGTGGCCAGAGACCGGATCGAGCGGGAAGGACTCACCGCGCGGGTTCTGGAGGCGCAGAGCGCACCACCGCGACCGGACGATGTCGGCCGGGTGGCGGCCCAGGATCCGGAGCCTGGCCGCGCGGTGGAGCGCGGATCGACGGTGACCATCTACGTCTACCAGGAGCCGCCCGAGCTGAGGGTGTCGGAGCCGCGGGTCGACGGCGTGACCGTGACGATCGAGTGGGACAACGGCGACTTCGGCCCGGTGACCATCGACTGGGGTGACGGGACACCGCCGGAGGATAGAGCGTCCCGCGGTAGCACCAGCCACATCTACGACGTGCCGCCGGGGGTGGAGGAAGCGGTCTTCGAGATCCGGATCACCTCGTCGGAGGGGACGAACCGGACCGTGACCAAGTCGGTGACGGTCGCGCCTGCCGAGGATTCGTAGGGCGGAAGACCCGGCGCCCCCACACCGGTACCGGTGGGCGGGCGCCGGGCGCGTCAGGCGTGCGCGAACGCGGCGAGCCGACGGGCCTCCACCTCGGCAGCGAGCGCCGGGGCTCGGTCCAACGCCGTCGGCAGCCCGCACTGGGCGAGCCAGTTGGCGAGCATCAGGTGTCCACCCTGGGTGAGCACCGACTCGGGGTGGAACTGCACCCCTTCCAGCGGCAGCGCGCGGTGCCGTAGCGCCATGACGACTCCCTGCCCGGTGGTGCGGGCGGTGACCTCCAACTCCTCGGGCAGGGTGTCTTCGACGACCGCCAGCGAGTGGTACCGCGTAGCCGTGAATGGCTCGGGCAGACCGGCGAGCACACCGACACCGGAGTGGGTGATCTCGGACGTCTTGCCGTGGAACAGTTCTGGCGCACGCGCGATGGTGGCCCCCATCGCCTCGGCGATCACTTGGTGACCGAGACAGACGCCGAAGATCGGGAACTCGCCCGCGTACTGGCGGACCACCTCCAGGCACACGCCGCTGCGCGACGGGTTGCCGGGCCCGGGTGAGAGCAGGATGCCCGCCGGCCGGAGTGCCCCCACCTCGTCCACTGTCAGCTCGTCGTTGCGTCGGACGTCGCACTCTGCCCCGAGCTGACAGAGGTACTGGACGAGGTTGTAGACGAAGGAGTCGTAGTTGTCGATGACGAGGATGCGCATCACATCATCCCTCGGTGTCGTAGGGAATGTCGTGGGGGTTGAGGATGTGGCCGTCGGGGCCCACCACCTGCTCGTCCACGTCGACGATGTCGGCGCCGGGGGTCAGATCGCCGGTGATCTGACTCTGGTCCCACGGCAGTAGGTGCGTCTCGACCCACGGGTCGATCAGCGGGAAGACCACGTACCACAACAGCGCTCCGACGCTGACGGCGAGCAGCACCGCGCCGCCGATCTTGCCCGGGAGCCCGAACGGAAGGTGTCGCCAGATCCACGCGTACATGTCGTCCTCACAGGTTCATGGTCTCGACTGCCTCGGGCGGGCCATCGTCGCGTGACCGTTGCTCGGTGAGTTCGGCGTGCACGACCAACCGTTCGTAGTTGTCCCACTTCGGGTTGCAGGTGGTCAGGGTGAGCATCGCCTTGGTGGGCTCGGCACCCGGCTCTCCTGGGACCGGGGCGACCACCTCGACCGCGGTGGGCAGCACGATGTGGTTGCGGGTGACCCGATACGTGTACCAGGTGTCGCGGGTTTCGACGATGATCAGGTCGCCCTCGTGGACCAGGTCCAGATCCCAGAACGTCGCCGGGTTCCGGTGGCCAGCCACCGAGAAGTTGCCGATCTCGCCCGGCATCGCACCGGTTGGGTAACGGCCCGGCGCGTACCGGATGTCGTCAGGCTCGACGCCCTCCACCACCACCCAATGCTTGTTGAGCTTCGGGATGTACAGGCGGGCGACGGCGTGGCCGGGAGGCGGCGCGAGCAGCTGCGGCTCCTCTGGCTCGTCGTCGTCGGCCGTGGGTAGCGGCGCCGCCCACGCCTCTTCCAGCTGCCGGTCGAGGTCCTCTTGGTGAGCGGCGACGATGGCGGCCTTGCCCCACACCTGGTAGCCGGCGAACAGCAGCACCACCACACCGAAGGTGATGAGCAGCTCTCCGATGCCCCGGGCGGTAGCGCGTAGGACGGTGCCGACGGTGGTGCGGGTCAGGGCGGAGTGGACGCTGGCGTACCGCCCGGTGCGGGTACGTACCGGGCGTAGCGGGACCACGAGTTCACCCGGGCGTGGTGGTTCCGGCGGCTTCTCCGGCTCCGAATCTGGAGGCGGTGCGGGTGGCACCACCCCGAGCAGACTTGTCTGGTCGGCGCTCACTCTCGGCAGGACCGTGGTGGCGTCCGCTTCCGGCGGTGTGGCAGGAGTCGGCCGTGGTGACGGCCGGCGTAACGGCATCGCCGGCACGGTCGGGCTGACCGGGATCGGGGACGGCGGCGCGGCACTGGTGTCCGCGGGTGGCGGGAAGGGTGACGGCGTGTCAGTCGACGTCGGCGAGTCGGCGATCCGCGGAAGCAGTGTGGTCTCGTCCGGGTCCGGGGCACGATGGCGACCGCGGCGGGAGCCGGACCCCACTGGCGCCGTCACTACGGCACCCGCCCAACCCGTAGCGTGCTCGTCCCGTCGTACGCCGGCACGATCACATCCTCCTCCACGGTTTCCCGGTAGCCTAGCCCGTACGCTGCGGCGGCATCGCGGAATAGTTGCACGCCAGGCGACGCGGCGAGGGCGCGACGCAGGTCGTCCGGGTCCCCGATCGCCGTGATCTTGTACGGCGGAGAGTAAGGGCGACCGTGGAGCAGCAGCACCGGTCCGACGCAGATGACCGCGCTGGTGGAGATCACTCGCACCCCCATGATGCTCATCGCCTCGGCGCCACCGGCCCACAAGGCGTTCACCACAGCTTGTACGTCCTGTTGGTGAACGAGTAAGTCGTTGTTTGTGGCACCGGCGGGGCGGGTGCCGTCGGGGCGTACCGCGTCGTCCAGGGTCACCGTCAGGCCACGCCCGCGTAGCGCCTCGAAACCGGCGGCGACGCGGTAGGAGTCGGCGCGGGCCCGCTCATCCACGATCGGTGTGTCCGTACCGGCCAGTGCGCTGGTCAACGCTTCGATCGAGTCCTCTAAGGGACCGATCTGCTGCTCCAGTTCGGTGACTCGCTCCTGTCGCTCCTCGATCAGCTGGGCCAACTCGAGCCGGCGGTCTTCACGCAGCGGGGTGCCGTCTGCGGTGGTGGCGCTGGTGGTGAACAGGAGCCCGGCGAGAAGCGCGATGACGGGCACCGCCACCGACCATCCGGGCCGGCGGTCGGCGAGTCGGCGAGGCAGCAGCACCCGCACCACCCGCTGGAGGGCCTTCCGCCAGCTGGAGGGCCCGGTGGCGTACTCCCCCATACTGCCCCTTCGTTCGCGTTCGCCGATCTCTCCGACTAGGCTAACGATGAAACGTCACCTCTGGCCTCTCTGGGAGAGCGCAGTGCCGAAGTCGCAGGTTCGTAAGAAGAAGGTGTACACGCCGCCGGCGGAGGTGCGCCCGGTTGCGGAGGCTGCCCGAAAGAAGCCCAGTTCACCTTGGGTGCCGGCCAGTGCCGTGGCGCTGATCGTGGCCGGTATCATCTGGCTGGTCGTGTTCTACCTCACCGGTGGCGGAGGTCCCGTCCAGTCCTGGGGCTACGTCAACCTGGCGGTCGGGTTCGGCGCCATGGTCAGCTCGCTGATCGTTTTGTCGCGTTGGCGCTGATCACCCGGTTGGTGGAGTTACGCCACTGTAGTTATCCACAGGCTTATCCACACTGTGGATAAGGGGCAGCAGCCCCTCGTAACGGCAGACGGCGGGGGAGGCGTATGGGTGCCGTCCAGATCGTGACCGCCTCACTGGCGGCTGCGATCACTCTGGTTGCGGTCGTGCTCGCGATCCGAGCAGTGCGACAGATGGCAGCCGTCGTCCGACTCGGGCAACCCGTCCCGAGTGACCGGTTCGCCAATAAGCGTACCCGAACGCGAACCATGCTGCGCGAGACCCTTGGACATACACGGATGCTCAAATGGTCCGTGGTCGGGGCCGCGCACTGGTTCGTGATGATCGGCTTCATCTTCCTGTCTGTGCTGGTCATATCGGCCTACTTCGAGGTCGTCGACCCGCACCTGGCCCTGCCGTTGGTGGGGGAGTGGACCGTCTACGGACTGGTCACCGAGGCCCTCAGTGTGGTCGGGGTCGTGGCCATCGTCACATTGATCGGCATTCGGCTGAGCAACCTGCCGCGGCGCCGCTCCTGGTCGCGCTTCGCCGGCTCCACCGCGTGGCAGGCGTACTACGTGGAGTACACCATCCTGGCGGTGCTCACTCTCGGGCTGCTTCTACGCGGCATCAAGGCCGCCGAGGACGCGCTGCCGTACCCGACGTGGGCCGCGCCGGTCAGCCACGCCCTCGGCGGAGTCCTGCCCGCCAGCCCTGACCTGGCCAGCGTGGTAGCGCTGCTCAAGATCGCCGTCTCCATGGCGTGGGTGATCGTCATCTCGCTCAACCTGACCATGGGGGTGGCCTGGCACCGGTTCACCGCCTTCCCCAACATCTTCTTCAAGCGCACCGGCGACGAACGTCCAGCGCTCGGCGCCCTGCCGCCGATGATCAGCAACGGCAAGCCGCTGGACTTCGAGGACGCCGATCCGGAGAAGGACCAGTTCGGAGTGGCGGCGGTGGAGCAGTTCACCTGGAAAGGACTGCTCGACTTCACCACCTGCACCGAGTGCGGGCGCTGCCAGTCCCAGTGCCCGGCATGGAACACCGGTAAGCCACTGTCACCCAAGCTCCTGGTCCTGAGCCTGCGTGACCACGCGTACGCCAAGGCGCCGTACCTGCTCGCCGGCGGCGGCACGACGCTGACCGGGGAGGAGAAGGGGACTGCCGAGCAGCTGGCGCGGGTGCCAGCGGCCGCTCTTGCCGAGGCGGAACGGCCGTTGATCGGAGGCGCCAGTGACGGTGGTGTGATCGACCCAGACGTGCTGTGGTCGTGCACCACCTGAATTGACGTTCAGTCAGATCTGGAGTAACCCGCCG
>CAYTMR010000048.1:0-16849 GCA_964438855.1 uncultured Micromonosporaceae bacterium | reverse complement strand
GCTGTGGTCGTGCACCACCTGCGGCGCCTGCGTCGAGCAGTGCCCGGTCGACATCGAGCACGTCGACCACATCGTGGACATGCGGCGCCACCAGGTGCTGATCGAGTCCAGCTTCCCGCCCGAGGCCGGGGCGATGCTGCGGAACTTGGAGAACAAGGGCAACCCGTGGGGTGCGTCGCCGCGCAGCCGGGAGGACTGGACCAAGGGACTCGACTTCGAGGTGCCACGGGCCACCGACGGCGGCGACTTCGAGTACCTGTTCTGGGTGGGGTGTGCGGGCGCGTTCGACGACCGCGCGAAGCGGACCACCCGGGCGGTGGCCACTCTGCTCCACCAGGCAGGGGTGTCCTTCGCGATCCTGGGTGAGGGTGAGACCTGCACCGGAGACCCGGCCCGCCGGATCGGTAACGAGTTCGTCTTCCAGATGCTTGCCCAGCAGAACGTGGAGACGCTCAACGAGACCTTCGGCGACCGGCCGCGGGAGCGACGCAAGATCTTGGCCACCTGCCCCCACTGCTTCAACACCCTCGCCAACGAGTACCCCCAGCTCGGCGGGGAGTACGAGGTCCTGCACCACACGCAGTTGCTGGCTCACCTGGTCGCCACCGGCAAACTCACCCCGGTCCGGCCGGTCGACGGCGGCGTGACGTACCACGACCCGTGCTATCTGGGCCGGCACAACCGCGTCTACCAGCCTCCGCGGGATCTCCTGGGCTCACTGGCGGGCAGCGCCGGTGTCACCGAGATGCCGCGCAACCGGGAACGCTCGTTCTGCTGCGGTGCCGGCGGGGCCCGGATGTGGATGGAGGAGCGGATCGGCAAGCGGATCAACGTCGAGCGGTCGGAGGAGGCCCTGGCCACCGGCGCTCGGACGGTGGCGGTCGGCTGCCCGTTCTGCTCCACCATGCTCAACGACGGCGTTGCCGCGGCCGGCTCCGGCGACGACGTGGAGGTGGTCGACGTGGCGACTGTCCTGCTGCGAGCCACGACCGTCGACGCGGCGGCGGGCGCTGAGGACTGACGTCGTTACGACAGTGAGGAGGTTTCAGTCGGACCGCCAGATGAGCGCGGTCGCGGCGATGACCACCACGATGAGGGCGACGAGCAGCCAGTTGACCGCGGCGGTCTTGAGGTTGTCGTAGGCCGCCTTCTTGGCCACAGGCACCGCGGCCTTGGCGCTCTTCCAGTCCGACCACGAGCGACTGGCGCGGGCGGTCGCCCGGCCCACGAAGATCCCGAAGCACAGGGCCAGGCCAGCGCCGATGACCAGCGCGCTCCGCACAATGACCTATCATGTCGGAACCCGCGCTGGTCCAGCAAGGGCTCGTTAATCCGTTGGGGGGATCGTCAGGTCATCTCACCAAGGCACTCACCCTCCGACGTTGAATCGGGGGTGGGGTTGCCTATTCGATCGCGCCTACCTAACCTGTAGCGCGGCCTAGTGTCGCATCGCCAACCACTGTGCGTCAGTGGCTCTTCACGAAATCCTACTGAGGAGCGCCTGTGGTAACACTCCTCCGCCGGTTGGCCATTCCGGCCGCTGTTGTCCTTGCCTTGCTCGCGCCTCCTACTGTCGCGACCGCACAGTCGCCTGCGGAGCTGGAAGCTCAGATCGACCGGATGTGGCGGGAACTGGAACCGGTGATCGAGGACCACAACCGGTTGCGTAGTGAGTTGGAAGAGAATCAGGAGAAGTCCGAGAAGCTAGCCGAAAAGCTGGCGCCGCTCGAACTGAAGATGAACCTGGCGATGGAGGCGCTCAACGACGTCGCGGCGCACTACTACAAGGGCGGCAACTTCTCCGCTTTCAACTCGCTGCTCATGAGCGGTTCGCCCACGACGTTCATGGATCAGCTCGCGGTGCTCAATCTGTTGGCGCGTGACCAGCAGGGGGTCATCGAAGAGGCGCGTCGCACCAAGGACGAGTACGAGGAGCAGAAGGCCGAGATCGACGCGCTGATCGAGGAGCAAGAGGAGCAGGTCGCCGAGCTGGCCCGCCGCAAGGAGGAGATCGAGGACGAGCTGGCGGAGCTGGAGGAGCTGCTCGAAGCCGCCTACCGTCGCCAGGCCACCACGAACTCAGGTACGGGCACGGGCACCGTCAGTGGTGAAGTGACCGGTAGTTGCCCGGCGGTCACCGGTAGCGGGCCCGGATACGTGGCGGCGCAGTTCGCCTGTTCCCAGATCGGCAAGCCGTACCAGTACGGGGCCAGTGGCCCCAACGCCTACGACTGTTCGGGCCTCACCCAGGCGGCATGGGCGGCTGCGGGGGTGTCCTTGACGCACTACACCGGTGCGCAGTGGAACCAGGGCACGCCGGTGAGCCGCAGTGAGGCAATCCCTGGCGATCTGGTCTTTTTCTACGGAAGCCTGTCTCATGTGGGCATTTATGTCGGCAACGGACTGATGGTCGACGCTCCTCGGACCGGCACCACGGTCACCATGCGGAGCATCGACACGATGCCGATCGCCGGCTTCCGCCGGCCAGGCTGACGGTCAGTAGCCACGCTGTGATCCCGGCAACCACACCACGGTGCCGTGATGCGGTTGGCATGCCGTCATTACTCTCTGCTGATGGACTCGCTACTGAAATCGGTCCATTGTCGTACTTGACCAGTCAAACCGTGCGGTCTACGCTCGGCAGGCGTTGAGCCGGATGGAGGTCGTCCAACCTGGGCGGCCCCGGCCGACACCGCCGAGTCGCATCGGCGAGCCGGGGACCCATACCAACCCGGGGTGAATCCGCGAGCGATCGCGGTAGGGCGCGACTCCCCGCCCGAACCCGTCAGCTAACCCGGTAGGCGGTCTGGGAAGAAGGAGTATCGACCCGGTGGCATCACATGCCAGGCGGGCGCGCGGAATCCGGTTCTCCCGGTCCTTCGTGCGGCCGCATGTGCGTGTTCGATCCAGCTTCGCGGCGACGCTCTGTCTCGCCGCCTCACTCGTCGCGGCCTTGCTTCCCGCGGCTCCCGCCCACGCCCAGCCGACCGTCGCCGAGATCGAGGCGCAGATCGACGAACTGTGGGCGGAGCTCGAGCCGATGATCGAGGAGCACAACGCCGCCCGCATCGAGCTGGAAGAGAAGCAGGAGCGGGCTGACAAGCTGGCCGAGAAGATCGCGCCGCTGCAGCTGAAGGTGGACCGCGCGATGGCCGAGATCGGTGACATCGCCGCGTACACGTACAAGGGCGGACACGCCTCGGCGTTCAACGCCCTGTTGAGCACCGGCTCGCCCTCCGCGTTCGCCGAGCAGCTAATGCTGCTCGACCAGTTCAGCCGCGTCCAGCAGGAACAGCTGGAGTCCGTGCTCGAGCTGAAGCAGGAGTACGAGGAGGAGAAGGCTCCGCTGGACGCGGCGATCGAAGAGCTGACCGAGCTGGAGGAGCGGCTCAGCAAGCGCGCCAAGGAGATCGACCAAGAGGTCGACCGCCTGCAAGAGCTGCGGCGACAGGCCTACGGCGAGGGCGGTCAGCAGACCAACCTGCGTCCGGCCCCCTGTCCGGAGACCTACCTCGGCGGAGACCTGGGCCGGGTGCTCAAGTTCGCGTGCGACCAGATCGGCAAGCCCTACCAGTGGGGTGCCGCCGGACCGGGCGCCTACGACTGCTCGGGGCTGACGATGATGGCGTGGCGGCAGGCGGGCGTCTACCTGCCTCACAACGCGGCTGCTCAGCGCAACGTCACCAGGTACATCCAGCGCAGTGAACTGCGCCCGGGTGACTTGGTCTTCTACAGCGGTCTCAGCCACGTCGGAATGTACGTCGGCGGTGGTTGGATCGTGCACGCACCGCGGGCCGGCGAGCCGGTCCAGATGCGCTCGCTGAACGTGGGGACGATCCACAGCTTCGGTCGTCCGGGCTGATCGCCTCGTATCGTCACGGGGACTGCGCCACCGGCGCAGTCCCCGTTCGTTGTCGGGTCGGTCGTGGCGCAGGCGTCAGCGGGTCGGCCAGGTGCGCCAGTTGTGCCAGGCGCGGCTGGGAGTCGGCCCCCGTTGACCCTGGTAGCGCGACCCGTACACCTCGGAACCGTATGGGTGTTCGGAGGGCGAGGACAGTCGGAAGATGCACAGCTGGCCGATCCGCATGCCAGGCCACAGCCGGATCGGCAGGGTCGCCACGTTCGACAGCTCGAGGGTCACGTGGCCGGAGAAGCCTGGGTCGATGAATCCGGCCGTGGAGTGGGCCAGCAGCCCCAGTCGGCCGAGCGAGCTCTTGCCCTCCAGCCGGCCGGCCAGGGGCGTCCCGAGGGTGATCACCTCGAGCGTGGAGGCGAGCACGAACACGCCGGGGTGGAGCCCGAACGCTACCCCCTCGGCCACCTCGACCACGGTGGTCAGGTCGTCCTGCCGCTGGGAGGGGTCGATGTGGGTGTACAGGTGGTTGTTGAAGACCCGGAACAGCCGGTCGAGTCGCACGTCGATGCTCGACGGCTGGACCAGCTCCGGCTCGAACGGATCGAGCTGTAGCCGCCCGGCCTTGATCTCTACGAGCAGGTCACGGTCCGAGAGCAGCACGTTCGCAGCCTACGTGATTGACCATGGCGTACTTTCTCGACCGCCGTGCGTGGAAGATCCTGCTGTATCGACCTATATCTCCAGTTTGCCGGTTGCGTTTTCGAACGTATGTGCCATAGCATGACGTCATGGCGACCTGGTCCGAGTTCAATGCCGCTGCGCCCGCGCTAGCCAGACAGGTCCGTGATCTCTTCCTGCAGTACGGGCAGGGCCTTGGCTACCTGGCGACCGTGCGCGCCGACGGTGGCCCACGCATCCACCCGGTCTCTCCGGTCATCACGGACGATGGACTGTTCTGCTTCATCATCCCGTCGCCCAAGCGGCGCGACCTGGAACGCGACGGACGCTACGCGTTGCACGCCTTCCCGGCGGAGGAGACCGACGACGAGGCGTACCTGGCAGGCTCGGCCCACCCGGTCTCCGATCCGGCACGGATCGCCGCTCTGGCTCGACAGTTCCGGGCAGTCCCAGAGGTCAACTGGCGGTTGTTCGAGTTCACCGTCGAGGTGGCGATGATTGGTCGCGCCGGCCCGGTCTACGAGGTGTGGCGTGACAAGGCGGGAGGGCGGCTGGAGACTCGGTTCCTCCGTCCCGTCCGCGGGGTCGGATAAGGTACAGTAGGTGCGCTCGCGGGTGTAGTTCAATGGCAGAACATCAGCTTCCCAAGCTGACAATGCGGGTTCGATTCCCGTCACCCGCTCCACGCAGAAGCCCAGGTCAGACACGACGCCGGACCTGGGCTTTTCTGATGCCATGCGCAAGGCGGGCAGGCCGGGAGACAAGACGCTCATAGGGTGGTACTGGTCAGCCGTATCATCTCCGTCTCACTTGTCTGCGGGAGCAGTCATGAGTCACCGCAGCCGCTTGTGTCACTTCGTGATCGACTGTGATGATCTCGATCGTGCCACGCGTTTCTGGTCAGCCGCGCTCGACGCCATCGAGGAGCCGGTGAACGAGGAGAGCCGCGCCGTGTACCGGCGGCTGCGATTGCCCGACTCGGAGGTGCGGATACTTCTCCAGCGGACAGATGATCGAAAGATCTCCAAGGAGCGCATGCACCTCGACATCGAAACCGACGACGTGGAGGCCGAGGTGCGCCGCCTAGAGGAGCTTGGTGCGGTCCGCTGGGACCACCAGCAGGAGCGCGGCTACGACTATTGGGTACTCCGTGACCCCTGGGGTAACGAGTTCTGCGTCCTGCAAACCGAGTTCCCGGACTTGCTTGCCCAAAGGCGACCATGGCCGTCCGACCCAGCGTCGATGGTCTAGCGGTGATGGCGGGACGACCCATTGACGATGGCGCGTCGCGTGGATGACGTGCACACCGCGGACTCCTGCTTAATCGACCGGGCTCGGTGCGTCGCCGCATGGTCTCCGAGCACCATCCGGCCGGACATTTCCTCATCGGTCATGGGGTCAAGTGGCGGCGGTAGGCGTCCAAGGTCAGGCATGCTGTCGGCGTAACCATGAAGATGCCAGCCTTCCTCGCGGGTCGTCGTCCGCTGAGCCCAGCTAGCCGCGCCGGGATCGGCGCGGCCGCCGTGCTGCTCGCGTTCGTGGCCACGTTGGAGATTGCCGACGGTCCCACTCCGCACTACATCGGGCTCTGCGCCGCGGCGCCGTTCCTCGCCGCCGTGTTCGCCAGCTGGCGGGTGGTGCTCGGTGTGGGTGCCGCCGCCACGTTGATGGGGCTGCTGTTCGCGGTGACGGCGCCGGCCGCGACGCTGGTGGTGCTAGTCAACGTGGCCGCGACCGCGGCGGCCACGGGGATCGCGTCGGCGGTGGCCACCGCGCGGGAGCGCCAGGCGGCTCGCATCGCAGAGCTGGCTCGGTTAGCCACGATCGCGCAGCAGGCGGTGCTTCGCCCCCTTGGGCCTCGGGTCGGTTCGTTGGCGGTCGCCGGCCGCTACATCTCCGCCACCGCCGCCGCGGACATCGGTGGTGACCTCTACGAAGCGTTGGACACACCGTACGGGGTCCGCGTGATCATCGGCGACGTCCGTGGGAAGGGCTTGGACGCGGTCCGCACGGCGAGCATCGTGCTGGGGGCCTATCGGCACGTCGCATTCGAGCGGGCGGACCTTCGGGAGATCGTGGCGGACCTGGACCGGGCGGTGGCCCGCTCGGTCGGTGAAGAGGATTTCGTCACCGTGGTGCTCATGGAGGAGCGCGGTGGCACGCTGACCATCGTCAACTGCGGGCATCCGGCGCCGCTGCTGATCAGGCGCGGGCATGTGATCCCGTTGGATCCACCGGGTACGGCGCCGCCGTTGGGGTTCATGCCGGCGGTCAAGCCACGGGTGGAGCGGCTGGAGCCGACCGACCGGCTTCTGTTGTTCACCGACGGGCTGGGGGAGGCTCGGCGGGATGGTGCCTTCTTCCCCATCACCCAGCGGGCGTGGGGTCTCCTCGGCCACGGCAAGGTAGCTGACGGTTTGGCGTCGTTGGAGAGCGCCCTCGTGGAGTGGGTGCGGGGGCGGCTCGACGACGACATCGCGTTGGTGTTGATGGAGTACACGGGTGCCACGTCGCCGGCTGGCCCTCCGGTGCCGAGTTGGGAGTTGGGTGCGGCGGCTGATCCACCGGGTGGGTGACGGGCCGGTGGCGGTCTGCGCGCGACCCCTGGCGTACGTTACTGGCGAGTAATATGATGGAAGCTACTTGCCGGTAACTACTGGACGGGGGCGACCGTGAGCCACTACCGGAGCAACCTTCGAGACCTTGAGTTCAACCTGTTCGAGGCGCCAGGGACGGCGGAGGACGGTGGGCACCCGGTGTTCGGCCGCGGGCCTTACGCCGACCTGGACGTCGAGACCTCCCGTGGCATCCTGACCGAGGTCGACCGGCTGGCCCGCGAGGAGCTGGCGGCCAGTTACACCACCGGCGACCGCAACCCGCCCACCTTCGATCCGGCCACCCACACGGTCCGGGTACCGGACGACTTCCGTCGCTCCTACCAGGCGCTGATGGGCGCCGAGTACTGGCGACTGGATCTGCCGGAGGGCCTCGGCGGCACCTACGCCCCTCGGACCCTGTGGTGGGCGCTCGCGGAGCTGATTCTGGGCGCCAACGCGCCGGTGTGGATGTACGCGTCGGGTCCGTCCTTTGCGCACACGCTCTACCGCGAGGGCACGCCGGAGCAGAAGCGGTGGGCCGAGCTGTTCGTCGCCAAGCGGTGGGGCGCCACGATGGTGCTCACCGAGCCGGACGCCGGCTCCGACGTGGGTGCCGGTCGCACCCGGGCGGTGCAGCAACCAGACGGCTCCTGGCATCTGGAGGGTGTGAAGCGCTTCATCACCTCGGGTGAGCACGACCTGGCGGAGAACATCATCCACTACGTACTCGCTCGCCCGGAGGGAGCGGGGCCTGGCACGAAGGGTCTGTCACTGTTCATCGTTCCCAAGTGGCTGTTCGACCCCGAGACTGGGCAGTTGCGCGAGCGCAACGGCGTGTTCGCCACCAACGTGGAACAGAAGATGGGCCTCAAGGTCTCGGCCACCTGCGAGCTCGCCTTCGGCCAGCACGGGGTGCCTGCCAAGGGCTGGCTCATGGGCGACGTCCACGACGGCATCCGGCAGATGTTCTTGATCATCGAGTACGCCCGGATGATGGTCGGTACCAAGGCCATCGCCACTCTGTCCACGGGTTACCTCAACGCGTTGGAGTACGCCCGTAACCGGGTTCAAGGTGCGGACCTGACCCGTATGGCCGACAAGAGCGCACCGCGGGTCACGATCATCCACCATCCGGACGTGCGGCGGTCGCTGATGCTGCAGAAGGCCTACGCGGAGGGTCTACGGGCGCTGGTCTTCTACACGGCCGCCTGGCAGGACCGGACCCGGATGGCCGAGGCCGCTGGTGACCGTGAGGGTGCGGAGGCGGCGGACCGGGTCAACGACCTTCTGCTGCCGATCGTGAAGGGCTGCGGCTCGGAGCGGGCGTACGAGTTGCTCGGCCACGAGTCACTGCAGACCTTCGGCGGCTCGGGTTTCCTGCAGGACTACCCGCTGGAGCAGTACGTCCGAGACGCCAAGATCGACACTCTGTACGAGGGGACGACCGCCATCCAGGCGCTGGACTTCTTCTTCCGCAAGATCGTGCGGGATCAGGGTCGGGCGCTCATGACCGTGGCCGGTGAGATCCAGGAATTCCTCTCGACCGACTCCGGCAACGGGCGGCTCAAGGAGGAGCGTCGCGCTCTGGCCGAGGCGCTCGAGGAAGTCCAGGGCATGATCGGCACCATGACAGGGTGGGCGGCTCAGTCCCAGGCCGGCGAGCCGGAGGCGATCTACCGGGTCGGGTTGGCGAGCCGGCGACTCCTGTTGGCCAGTGGCGACCTGATCATCGGGTGGCTGTTGGCTCGGCACGCTGAGATCGCACTGGCGGCACTGGACCGGGACGGGATCTCCGCCGCTGACCGCGCCTTCTACCAAGGCAAGGTGGCGTCTGCGCGCTTCTTCGCGCGGGAGGTCTTGCCACGGCTCGCCGCCGACCGCAAGGCGATCGACGCCACCACGCTGGATGTGATGGAGCTGCCGGAGGAGGCCTTCTGATCACGGGCAGTTGACCCATTCGGACGTCCCGTCGGCGAAGATCTGGTGCTTCCAGATCGGTAGCCGGGCCTTCACCTCGTCGACGAGGCGGGCGCAGGCGGTGAAGGCCGCCGCCCGGTGGGCGGAGGCCACCGCGACGACCAGCGCGGCGTCTCCGATCTCGAGCGTGCCCACCCGGTGTGAAACCGCGACGCCACGGATCTGCGGATCGGCGGCGATCTCGGCGGCGATCTCTTTGAGGACACTTTCGGCGCTGGGATGGGCTTCGTACTCGAGGCGAGCGACGGCCCGTCCACGGTCGTGGTCGCGGACCACACCGGCGAAGGTGGCCACCGCACCGGATCCGGTGTCGCGGACCGCTCGTACATGCGCGAGCATGTCCAGTGGTTCGCTGGTGACGGCGACGATCACGGAAGCTCTCCAGGCAGGAGCGGCAGCGGCACCACCGGGACCTCGTCGCCGGGAGCGCCGGTGCGGCCGGGTGGGATGACCGCGAAACCGATCGCGCCGGCGAGGCCGCGCAGCATCGCTGAGCCGGCGTGGGGCACGGCGTGGAGCATCCCCTGGGCGTCGCGGCTCACCAGTGCCAGGTGGGTGTCGGCCCCGCGACCACGCACCGGCGTCGCCAGTCGCGCCCGCGGCAGCGTCGCCAGCTGAGGCTTCGGCCGGCCGGTCCAGCCGGCGACTGCCGGGGCGACCAGGGTGAGGAGAGCGATCACCGCTGACTGCGGGTTGCCGGGGAGCCCTGCCAAGAGCACCCTACGGCTGTCCGGGCCGGGTAGGACGGCCAGGAGCATGGGAAAACCGGGGCGCACCGCGACCGTGTTCACCACGTACTCGCCGCCCAGCTTCGCCAACGCGGGATGCAGGTGGTCCACCGGGCCGCGCATGGTGCCGCCGGTGGTGCAGATGAGATCGACGCCCTGCGCCATGGCCAGGGAGATCGCCTCGACGTGCGCCGGTAGGGTGTCCGCCACCGGCTCGCGGGGAGGTACGTGCGGGTCTGCTCCCAGCCTCCGCAACCATCCCGGGACCGAAGGGCCGAGTGCGTCCCGGACCTTCCCCTGGCCGCTGTGGCCGCGGGTGCGTAGCTCGTCACCGAACACCAGGACAGCGGCTCGAGGTCGACGGCGGACCGGCAGCGTGTCGTATCCGCAGGCGGCGGCGAGACCGATCACACCCGGTGTCACGGCGGTGCCGGCCGACAGGATCAGGTCACCGGCGCGTGCCTCCTCGCCCGGCTCACGCCACTCTGGCCGGCCCCGTGGCTCGCCGGTCACTCGACCCTCCGGGGTGCGGGTGGAGTTTTCCACTCGCACGATCGCCGTGGTGCCTGTCGGCACCATCGCTCCGGTCGCGATCTCCATCGCGGTGCCGTCGGCGATCAGTGGTGGCGGGACCTCGCCAGCGAGTACGTGACCGACGATCGTCCACGGGCCAGCGCCCCGCACCGCCCAACCGTCGACGCTGGAGGTGGGGAAGGCCGGAAGATCGGTCTGCGCGACGAGTCCGTCGGCGAGCACCAAGCCGTCGGCGTGGGGCAGCTCCACCGTGGTCGCCGGCGGCGCCGCTGCGCGACCGGCCTCCCACGCCGCCCCGACCGCGGCTTCCCATGGTGTCGGTCGGTCGGTCACGTCGCGAGCCTACCGATCCCGTGGCTAGCGTTGGTCCGGTTCGTTCGACGTCTCCTCTTCGTCGCGTGCGGAGTCCGCGTCGTCACCGGTGCCGTCGCCATCGTCGGCGGTAGCGCCGCCACTGTCGCTGGGCCCTACAGGTTCGAGACAGAACACGTCGTCGCCGGCGGCCACGGTGGGAAGCGTCGGATCGGGACAGTCGGTGGCGACGGCGACTCGCGACACGATTTCGTAAGCGCCAGCCGCGGTGCACTCGGCGATCACGGCGTTCTCGCCCTGCTGGACCACGCAGTCCCCGACGGCGTAGGTCGGGCCCTCCGCCGGCGCGCGCAGTTTGGACAGCAGGAAGGGCATGCCGAGCGCGGCCAGTACCAACAGCGCAGCACCCACGATCACCACGCCGACGATGACTCCCACCGGCGGGCCGGCTTTGGGATCGAAGTCCTCCACCGGATCCGGTTCACCGCTTGTCGGGGCGGGGTCCGGTGGCGGCGATGCCTGAGGAGTGGGAGTGGAGGAGTGTGGGTCGGACAGCGGACCGCGCGGATGGGGGATCGCGGCGTCACCGCCGGCGGGAGGCTGTGATCTCTCGGCTCCCGCCGGCGCGGCGGGGTCTGGTGCCGGGCCGATGAGGTCACTGAAGACCGGCAACGGGCGGCCGCGGCGCTCCTCTGGGCGAGGTGAGGGCTGCTCCTCAGCTGTCGGTGGCGCGGGCGGAACCGGCGCGGGGGCTGGTGGCGGGGGAGGTGGGGCCGCGGGCGCCGGAGCCGGGACAGTCGCCGGCGCCGCATGGACCGTTGGTGAAGCCGCCGGTGCCGGTGAGCCACCGTAGACGCGTGGCTGGGGGATGAGCTTGGGTACGTCGACGGCGCCGGGGCTGAGTCGGTTGGTCGCGGGGACGCTGGCGACCGCGGTGACCGTCCGCTCCGGTGGTGGGGGCGCATCCATCGGCGATCCGCGATGCGCGTTCTCGTTGTTCGGGGGTGGCGAAGACTCGGGTGGGGCGTGCGCGATGCGATATCCGGGTGGTGGCGTGCCGCTGCGTGGCGGGCTGGCCGGGGTGGGCTCGGGCACGGGCGGCGGTGGGGCGGCCGGCGCCGGAGTGGGGGCGGGTACCGGCTTGGTCGCCGGTTCGGGCACCGGCACCGTGGCCGGCGCGGGAACCACGGGCGCGTGGTTGTCCGGGGTCGTCTCCGGCTTCGACGGCGGGTCGAACAGGGAGGGCCGCCGACCGGTGGGCGGCTCGAGGCCAGGTGTGCTGCTGGGCGTACGGCTCGGCAGCGGGGGCGGGGGCAGATACGGATCGGGGGGCTGTGGTGGGGCCCCGGACCCGGCCGCCGGCGGGGGCGCCCATGGGCCGGCGGGGGCCGGTGGCCGGCTCGCCACGTCTGGCGGGGGTACCGCGGGCGGCGCTGGATCGTGGGTGGGTCCGTTCGCGGCCGGAACGGCTCCGACGGAGTGGAAGGCACCCTCCGCGGGCGGTCGGAACCCGGACAGTGGCGGGTTGGTGCCAACCGGCGCCGCGGGGGTGAAGGACGTCTCTGGCGGGCGTACCGAGGCACGGGCACGCACCGTGTCCGCCGCGGGTGCTCCGCCTTGGTCAGGCGACAGACCGATCCCGAAGGTGGATGGCGGCGCTGTCCCGTCGCTCGGTGGCGAGCTCGGCGACGGTGGAGGCGTCGGGTGCGCCGTGGTCGAGGGCACGGCGGGCATCTGGTCGTTGCCCGGTGACCCGGCTGGCCAGTCCGGGGCGGGAGCGGGGGGTGGCGGCGCGGCGAACGCCTCCTGCGGCGGCGCCGGCGGAGGTGACGCCGGTGTCTCAGGGGGAGTGTCGGCAGGCGACCCGGGGGGTGCCGACGGCGCAGGCCCATGGGGCAAGGCGCCGTCGAGGGCCGGAGCGTCCGGTGGAGCAGCGGCCTGGAATTCGTAGCTTGGCTGGTCCTCGGACGTCATCGCGCCTCCTGTACCTCTGCGTACGCCCCAACCGAGGCTTCCCAGCTCCGCAGTTGCCCACCGTACCGGTTCATCGCTAGCGAGGGAAACCGCGGGGAGGGCCGTCGTGACGCCACCCCACCGGAGCGTCGATAGGGTGGCGCCACGACGGTCTAGCCACTCAGGTCCAAGCCAGTAGCGCCGTTTCCGGATCAGTGAGGAACGCTCCCACATCACTGAGGAAGCGGGAGCCGAGTTCGCCATCGATGATGCGGTGATCGAAGCTCAGCCCAAGCGTCGTCACCTGCCGAATGCGGATCTTACTCTTGTAGACCCATGGCCGTTCCTGAATCGCTCCCAGCGCCAGGATCGCGGCCTCGCCGGGCGGCAGGATCGGCGTGCCGGTGTCCACCCCGAAGACGCCGACGTTGGTGATGGTGAAGGTACCGCCGGTCATCTCGGCAGGCGTGGTCCGTCCTGCCTTGGCGTTGGTGACCAGGGTCGTCAGCGCGTCGGCGAGCTCACGGAGGGACAGTCGGTCGGCGTCCTTGATGTTGGGCACGATGAGGCCCCGTGGGGTCGCCGCCGCGATGCCGAGGTTCACATAGTCCTTCACCACGATCTCACCGGCCGCCTCGTCCCAGGTGGAGTTGACCATCGGATGGCGTTTGATGGCGAGCAGGACCGCCTTGGCGACCAAGAGCAGGGGCGATATGCGCACGTCGCGCCACTCTGGGTGGCGGCCGAGCCGACGCAGCGCACGCATCGTGCGAGTGGCGTCCACAGTCAGGAACTCGGTGACGTGCGGTGCGGTGAAGGCCGAGGCAGTGACGTTCTCGGCGGTCGTCCGGCGGACGCCCTTGATCGGTATCCGCCGCTCTCGAGCCGCCGGCGTCGTGGCGGAGGCCACCGCCGCTTCCACGTCTTGGCGAGTGATCGAGCCGGAGGGGCCCGTACCCACGATGGTGCGCAGGTCCACCCCCAGGTCACGGGCGAGTTTACGCACCGGTGGCTTGGCGAGCACCGGCGCTGTCGCCGCGGCGGGCGTGCTGGGAGCCGGGGCGGGAGGAGGCGGCGCGGGCTGGGCCGGAGGAGTCGTCTTACGAGGACGGCGGGTGACGGCGGCGGTACGCGGGCCGTACCCGACCAACACGGGCGTCCGTTCGGCGTCCGAACTGGCCTTCGGTGCCTGCGGCGGGGCACCAACGGCGGGTGTGGTCTGTGCACCATCCGAGCCGGCGCCGGCCGTCGGGGCGGTGTCGATGGCGACGATCGGCGAACCGACCTGCACCGTGGCCCCTTCGGGGTGGAAGATGCGGACGATCCGGCCTGGCCACTTCGCGGGAATCTCGACCGCAGCTTTGGCGGTCTCCACCTCCACGATCGGCTGGTTCTGGGTGACCGTGTCGCCCTCGTCGACCAGCCACTTGATGATCTCCGCCTCGAGTAGGCCCTCTCCGAGGTCGGGGAGCGGAAATTCGTTGACGGTCATCGTCGTCACCACCCGAAGGACCGGTCGACGGCGTCGAGCACCCGGTCCAGGTCCGGAAGGTACTGCTCCTCCAACCGGGCCGGTGGGTAGGGAATGTCGAACCCGCCTACCCGGAGCACCGGGGACTCCAATGAGTAGAAACACTCTTCGGTCACCCGGGCGGCGATCTCTGCGCCGAGGCCGAGAGTGATCGGAGCTTCGTGGACGACGACGCACCGTCCGGTGCGTCGTACCGAGGCGAAGACGGGGGCCAGGTCCAGCGGCGAGAGGCTGCGCAGGTCGATCACCTCGAGTGAGCGCCCTTCGGCTTCGGCCGCGGTGGCCGCGTCCAACGCGACGCGTACCGTGGGGCCGTAGGCCAACACCGTGCAGTCGGTGCCGGGCCGGGCGACCCGAGCGGAGTGCAGGGGGTGGGCTTCTGACAACGGGGCGTCCAGGTCCACCTCCCCCTTCTCCCAGTAGCGCCGCTTGGGCTCGAGGAAGATGATCGGGTCGTCCGAGGCGATCGCCTGCCGGATCATCCAGTAGGCGTCCTGGGGTGTGGCGCACGTAACGACCTTCAGCCCGGCGGTGTGCGCGAAGTACGCCTCCGGGGACTCGGAGTGGTGCTCGACCGCGCCGATGCCGCCCCCGAAGGGGATCCGGAGCACGATCGGCAGCGCGACCGCGCCCTGCGAGCGGTAGCGCAACTTTGCGACCTGGGAGACGAGCTGGTCGTACGCGGGGTAGACGAAACCGTCGAATTGGATCTCACACACGGGCCGGTAGCCGCGGATCGCGAGTCCGATCGCCGTGCCGACGATTCCCGATTCGGCGAGCGGTGTGTCGATCACTCGCTCTTCTCCGAAGTCCTTCTGGAGTCCGTCGGTGATGCGGAAGACACCCCCGAGCTTGCCGACGTCCTCACCCATGATCAGGACTTTGGGGTCCTCCTCCAACGCCCGCCGGAGCCCGGCGTTGAGCGCCTTGCCGAGGGCCAGGGTCTCGACCGTCACGGCTGTTCACCGCCTTCGAACGAGGCGAGGTAGCGCGCGAAGAAGTCCCGCTGCCGTGCCAGCTCCGCCGGCGGGTCGGCGTAGACGTGGTCGAACATGGACAGCGGCTGCGGGTCCGGCAGCGCCAGTACGCGTTCGCGCAGCGCGAGCGCTTCCCGGTCGGCCTCCTCCGCGACCTGGGCGAAGAAGTCGTCGTCGGCGAGGCCGCTGGTGTTCAGGAAGGTGCGCATCCGGGTGATGGGGTCCTTGGCCTGCCACGCTTCGACCTCGCCGGCGAGGCGGTAGCGGGTGGGGTCGTCGGACGTGGTGTGGGCGCCCATCCGATAGGTGTAGGCCTCGATCAGAGTCGGGCCCTCCCCGCGCCGTGCCCGGTCCAGTGCCGTCCGGGTCACGGCGTATGTCGCGAGCACGTCGTTGCCGTCGACGCGTACGCCGGGGAAGCCGAAACCGCTGGAGCGCTGGTAGAGGGGGACCCGGGTCTGCCGCTCGATCGGTTCCGAGATCGCGTACTGGTTGTTCTGGCAGAAGAAGACGAGTGGGGCCTGGTAGACGCTGGCCCATACGAACGCCTCGTTGACGTCACCCTGGCTGGAGGCACCGTCACCGAAGTACGCGATCACGGCTTCGCCGTCGTCGGAGCCGACCTTGCCGTCCTTGGTCACCCCCATCGCGTACCCGGTCGCGTGGAGCGTCTGAGCGCCGATCACGATCGTGTAGAGGCCGAAGCGGGAAGCGCTCGGGTCCCAGGCGCCGTGGTCGATGCCCCGGAACAGGCGCAGCGGCAGGATCGGGTCCAGGCCGCGGCAGTAGAGGATGCCGTGTTCGCGGTAGGTGGGGAAGACCGTGTCCTGGGCGCGTAGCGCCCGGCCAGAACCCACCTGGGCCGCCTCCTGCCCCCGCAGGCTGGCCCAGATGCCCAGCTCACCCTGTCGCTGCAGGGCTTCAGCCTCCGTGTCGAGCCGCCGCACCACCACCATGTCCCGGTAGAGGCGGCGGTACTCCTCGTCGGTGAAGTCGACGGTGTACTCGTTGCCGTGCCGGTCGCGGGCCCGTTCGATCCGTTCCCCGTCCGCGGTCAGTAGCTGCACCATCTCCGGCTCGCCCGCCGCGTCGCCGCGTGCGGTGCGGGTCCGGGTCGCGGTAGCGCCCTTCGCCATCGTGTCTCCCTGTCTACGTCCACGCCTACCGGGGTCTCCGGCGGCGTTGCCGGTACCGCGTCCCGGACCTCGGGTCGAGGTCGCCGCGCGGCGGGTGTCTGGTGGTCACATGTCTCGCCGCTTCAGTTTCCCAGACCGTCCCGGCATCCCCACAAGTCCCATCACGCTAGTGATCCGACCACTTGTTGGTTGGCCAGACCACCCGGAATCGCGTATGCTTTCCACGCCACCGGCGGGGGCCGGACGGGAGGGTGTGCTTGTCCGTTGCGGATGTGCAATGATGACAACGCCGCCCCCATCGTCTAGCGGCCCAGGACGCCGCCCTTTCAAGGCGGTAACACGGGTTCGAATCCCGTTGGGGGCACGGACCGGCGCCAGGTAAAGTCATGCGTGCCGGTTTGGCGCGAGGTCCTGTGGAGCAGTCGGAGTGCTCGCCGCCCTGTCAAGGCGGAGGTCGCGGGTTCAAGTCCCGTCAGGACCGCACCGCGCTGGCGCCGTCCGCGGTGCCGGGGCATGCGGCCAGGTAGCTCAGTTGGTACGAGCGTCCGCCTGAAAAGCGGAAGGTCGGCG
>CAYTMR010000047.1:13011-23309 GCA_964438855.1 uncultured Micromonosporaceae bacterium | reverse complement strand
CCGTTGCTCGGCCCCGACACCGTACGCAACGTCATCAATCTGACGACGGCGCTGGCGGTGTTGGTGATCCTCGGGCTCGCCCTGGTGGGTCCGTGGCGGCTCGGCTGGGAGTACGCCTATCTCGTGCTCTTCGCCGCTATGGTGATCATGCTGCCGCTGCTGAACCCGATCCGGCACTTGTGGCCGCTGAGTTCCACCTGGCGGTTCGCGCTCGAGTGTGTGCCGGTCTTCCTCGTCCTGGCCAAGATGGGCCGCGACCACCGGTTCGATCGCGTGTATCTCGCCGTCGCCCTGGGCCTTCAAGGCATCATGATCGTCACGTTCCTGCAGGGCCGCTTCGTCGCCTGACGCGTGCCCGGCGGCGCCGCACGCGAGGTCACTCGGTGGCGGGGTCGAGGCGCATGCTGATCGAGTTGATGCAGTAGCGAGCGTTCTTCGGCGTGAAACCCTCACCGTCGAACCGGTGCCCGAGGTGAGAGTCGCAGCGGGCGCAGCGCACCTCGGTGCGGATCATGCCGTGGGAGCGGTCCTCCAGGTAGCGGACCGCACCGGGCAGCGCCTCGTCGAAGCTCGGCCAGCCGCAGTGGGAGTCGAACTTCGTCTCGCTGTCGAACAGCGCCGCACCGCAGGCGCGGCACCGGTAGGTCCCGGGCGTGGTGGTGGACAGGTACTCACCGGTCCAAGGCGGCTCGGTGCCGGCTTGACGGAGCACACGGAACTCCTCCGGCGACAGGCGCGCCCGCCACTCCTCCTCGGTGCGTGGAAGTGTCTCCTCGTTCATACCACCCACGGTACGCCCCGCGTGGATCGACCGACGCCCTCGGGAGCATCAGCCCGCAACCGTGGTCTCGCGCGGTAGGGTCGGCGAATGAGCGCAGGCAGCGCTGAGGAGATCGAGGTCGCCGGCCGCATGATGCGGCTGAGCAGCCCGGACCGCGTCTACTACCCGGAGCGCGGATTCACCAAGCGGGATGTCTTCCGCTACTACCTGTCGGTGGCCGACGGCATCATGCGGGCGCTGCGGGACCGCCCCACCACTCTGGAACGGTGGCCGCAGGGTGTGCTCCCAGGCACCAAGATGGCCACACGGCAGGACAACCGAGGCGATGCCTTCTATCAGAAGCGGGTGCCGAAGACTGCGCCCGATTGGCTGCAACGAGCCACGATCACCTTTCCCAGCGGGCGCACCGCCGACGAGCTGTGCCCCGCCGACCTGGCCCATGTGGCCTGGGCTGCCCAGCTCGGCACGATCGTGTTCCACCCGTGGCCAGTGCGGAAGACCGACGTCGACCGACCCGACGAGCTGCGTATCGACCTGGACCCGCAGCCGGGCACCGACTTCGCCGACGCGGTAGCGGCGGCCAGGGAGGTCAAGGCCCTGCTCGAGGAGGTAGGCGCGGTGGGCTGGCCGAAGACCTCCGGCGGCCGAGGGGTGCACGTCTACGTGCGCGTCTTTCCCCGCTGGACCTTCACCGAGGTACGCCGCGCATTGATCGCGTTCGCGCGGGAGGTGGAGCGGCGTCGACCGGACCTGGTGACCACCTCCTGGTGGAAGGAGGAACGGGGCGAGCGGGTCTTCATCGACTACAACCAGATGGCTCGTGACCGCACGATCGCCTGCGCCTACTCGCTGCGCGCCAACCGGCGGGCCACCGTCTCCACTCCGGTGACCTGGGAGGAGCTGCCCGACTGCGAGCCGGACGACTTCGACCTCGCCACCGTCCCGCCTAGGCTCGCCGAGCGGGGCGATCCCCACGCCGGGATCGACGACCACCTGTACGACATCACACCGTTGCTGGAGTGGGCCGACCGGGACGACCGCGACGGTCACGGCGACATGCCCTACCCACCGGACCACCCGAAGATGCCGGGCGAGCCGATGCGGGTGCAGCCCAGCCGGGCGCGGCGCCCTGTCGCTGGCCAGGATCCGTCCACAGTCACCTAATCATCGGTGGAGTACTCGACCTCGCCGAGTGTGACACCCCGGTACGCGGCGAGTCGTTCGGCCTGCTCGCCCACGGCGCGCCGGGTCGTGGGGGAGAGGCCGCGCCACGGTTGGACCATCACCGTCAGAAGGCTCCCCCTCTGGCGCGGGCGCCAGGTGCCGACGAGGTCACCATCGACCAGCACGGCGCCGGGGCGACCCAGCACCGGCCACAGCTGCTTGGCCAGGGCAGGGTCGGACACCAGGGTGGAGCGGTCCCGGGCTTGGAGGAAGAGATCGTACGGGCCGAGCAGGCGGACGCCGGTGGTGTCGGCGGATTCCAGTCGCGGCAGATCGTCGGCGATGAGCCACCGCTTCTCACCGTCCACGGTGACCGTGACCGTGTCCGACGGCCAGCGTGCCTTGACCTCCTTGACCGGGGCGTCCAGGAAACCGGCGACGTGCGAGGGCGTGGCCGGGCCCAGCAGCCGCAGGTAGGCCCGGATGACGTCGAACCGTTGACCGGGTGCCGTCGGCCGGCGGAAGCCGGGGATGCGGCGAAGAACGGGTGGGGAGGTGTCGGGTTCCAGTTCCAAGCCGGCGCGCAGCGCGGCGAGCCGGAACGGCTGCTCGTAGAGGTGAACGGCGCGGCACGGGCGGCAGGAACGCAGGTAGGGCTGCGGCATCACGGACGCCAACCGGGCCGAGACGTCACCTTTGACGGCGGGTCGGGTGACGATGGCTCGCATCTGAGCGGCCACCTCGTCGAGCGCGGCGAGGATGCTGATGCCCGCCTCTCGCAAGGGCTTGGCGGCGTCGAAGACACGCTTGGCCGCGTCGGCCTCTGAGAACGGCGCTACCGCACCGGCGATCTGAGCGGTGTCGGTACGGCGGTAGAGGTGCGGCGCCCCACGGAGCGTCCACAGCAGGATCAGAGCATCGGCGGGCAAGGCGGAGACGTCGACGCCGCGCAGCGCCAACGCCCATCGCCCGCCGTCAGGACCGGTGTCCTGTACCCCGAGGTCGAGCACAGCAGTGTCGTCCAGGGCGCCATGGGCGCGGTCGAGCTGCTGCGCCTGGATGCGGAAGTGCCTCACCCACCGAGTGTCGATCACACGTCGAACCTAGCCCGCGGGGCGGACATTGGCGGGCAGTCGCGACGGTCGACAGCCCAGGTCAGCGACACTCGGTGCCGGCGGGTGGCACCGTGAGATCGATCAGATAGGCGTCGACCGCCTCGGTGACGCAGGTGTTCGTGGGGTAGACGGTGTGTCCTTCCCCGTGGTGGGTGACCAACACGCCCACGCCGAGCAGCTGCGCCAGCCGCTCCGCCTGCTCGTACGGGGTCGCCGGATCGCCGGTGGTGCCGATCACCAGGATCGGTGGCGCCCCCGTCGCTGGGCCGCTCGGGTACGGATCGGCCGGCGCTGGCCACGCGCTGCATCCCAGCAGCCCTGCCGCCAGGGGACCGCCGAACAGCGGATACTCCTTGCGCCACCGCGCTTGCAGGTCGCGCACCTGGTCGATGGTGACGTCGGACTCGGTGTCGGTGCAGTTGATCGCGGTGTGGGCGTCGAACAAGTTCGGATAGGACCCGTCAGGGCTGCGCTGGGTGTAGGCGTCGGCGAGCGCGAACACCCCGGCGGCGTCGCCACCGTTGAACCGGTCGATGGCGGCGGCCAGCTCCGGCCATCGGTCGCGGGTGTAGAGGGTGGAGACGACGGCATAGAACACCCATCCGGCGCCGGCTTCCCGCCCGTCGTCACCGCGCACCGGCGCGGTCCGGGCCCGGTCCAGCGCCTCCTCGACCGCCGCCCGGGCGTCGGGCGCCAGCGGGCAGTCCGCCGGCGTGTCCGCGCACCAGTCGGCGAAGTTGTCGAACGCCCGCTCGAAACCGGCCGCCTGCCCCTCTGACGAGGCGAGGACATCTTCGGCCGGGTCGAGGGCGCCGTCGAGCACCATCGCCCGCACCCGGGTGGGGTAGAGGTGCGCGTAGACCGCGCCGAGCAGGGTGCCGTACGAGTAGCCGAGGTAGGTGAGCTTGTCGTCGCCGATCGCCTCCCGGATCGCCTCCAGGTCTCGGGCGGTCTGCTCGGTGGACAAGTAGCGCAACGCCTCGCCGTACCGTTGCTGGCAACGCTCGGCGATCCGCCGGCTATCCGCCAACGCCTCCGCGAACTGCTGTTCGTCGGCCGGGTCGGGGTCGGCGCCGAAGCTGGCGTCCATCTCCTCGTCGGTGGAGCAGCGGATCGGGCTGGATCGGGACACCCCGCGCGGGTCGAAGCCGACGATGTCGAAGCGTCGGGTCACCTCGTCGGGCAGCCCGCCGAAGAGGGGACCGAAGGACAGGTAGACGGCGGCGTCGACGCCGGAGGCGCCGGGGCCGCCGGGGTTGAGCACCAGCGACCCAATCCGATCCTGCTGCTGGTTGCTGCGGATCCGGATGAGCGCGATGTCGAACGTGTCGGAGCCCTTCGGGTCGGACCAGTCCTGTGGAACGGAGAGGGTGGCGCACTCGTAACTCATGTGAGGGGCAGCGGCGCCGACCAGCTCCTGGGGTACCTCTGGACAGGCCCGCCAGGTCACCTCACCATCGGGGCCCCGGTCGAGCAGGGAACAACCGGAGACCAGCAGGGACGCGGCGAGGAGGATCGTGGACAGCACGATCGCCAGGATGCGGTGCACACCCAGACGTTACTGCCTGCCTGCCAATACCTGATCGACATCGAAGCGGACGGGTCGCTCCAGCTGCCCGTAGTCACACGAGCGTGGGTCTCGGTCGGGGCGCCACCGCACGAACCGTGCGGTGTGGCGGAACCGGTCACCCTCCATGGCGTCGTAAGCGACCTCGGCCACCAACTCGGGCCGCAGCGGCTCCCACTCCAGGGTCTTGCCGGCGCTCCACCGGCTGACGGCCCCGGGCATCCGACTGCCCTCCGGTGGGGTGGCCCAGGAGGCCCACGGGTGACCGGCGAGGGCCTCGGCCCGGTAGGGCTCTAGCTCGGTCACCAACTCGGCCCGCCGCTTGGCGGTGAAGCTCGCCGACACCCCGACGTGGCGAAGCTCGCCGGTTTCGTCGTAGAGGCCGAGCAGCAGCGAGCCGACCACCGGCCCGGTCTTGTGCCAGCGGAAACCGGCCACGACGCAGTCGGCGGTGCGGGCGTGTTTGACCTTGAACATGATGCGCTTGCCGGGGGCGTAGGGAATGTCCGCCGGCTTGGCGATCACGCCGTCCAGCCCTGCCCCTTCGAAGATCTCGAACCAATGCCGTGCAGTCTCCGGATCGGTCGTGGCTGGGGTGACGTGGATGGGCGGCGCCACTCCCGAGAGGGCCTCCACCAGTCGGGTCCGCCGCCGCGAGAAGGGCTGGTCGATCAGTGTCTCGTCACCGAACGCCACCAGGTCGAAGGCGACGAAGCTGGCGGGGGTGGTGTCGGCGAGCAGCGTGACGCGGGAGGCAGCCGGGTGGATGCGCTGCTGCAGTTGCTCGAAGTCGAGCCGGGAGCCACCTGGGCCACGGCGGATCACCACCAGTTCACCGTCGATCACACACCGGGGCGGAAGTTGGGTTCGGGCCTGCGCCACCATCTCCGGGAAGTAGCGGGTGAGCGTCTTGCCGCCGCGGCTGGCCAGCTCCACCTCGTCGCCGTCGCGGAACACCAGGCACCGGAACCCGTCCCACTTCGGCTCGTAGATCATGCCTTCCCCCGTGGGGAGCGCGGGCACGCTCTTGGCCAGCATCGGTTCCACCGGCGGGGAGACGGGCAGGTTCATCCTGCAAGTCAACCACGGCGGACGGCTTCGGGGTGCGTGGCCGGGCGTGGCGCCGAAGTGTGGAGCCCGAGCACCCAGGTTCCGTCCACTATCGACTCTGCGACCCCAGCGGGGTGCCTAGTACCTGGCGAAGGAGCGCAACGGCATCCGGGAACCGAACCGGGGAGCCGCAATCCCCGCAGCCGCGAGGAGGACGCACACTCGGCCTCGGTGGCCGCGGAAGGGTTCCAGCAGTTCCAGCATGCGGGCGTCGTCACCGCGTGGCTCGCCCGCCAGCGCCCACGCCACCGTGTGGGGAATGTGGTAGTCACCTATGCTGACCGCGTCCGGATCGCCGTAGACGGTGCGGACCACCTCGGCGGCGGTCCATGGTCCGATCCCCGGGATCGCCACCATTCGGGCGGTCGCCTCGGCGGCGTCGGCGCAGCGCTCCCATCGCTCGGCGGCGATCGCCGCCCGGCACAGGGTGTCGGCTCGGCGCTGCTCCAACCCCAGCGGATGGAAAGCCCAGTACGGGGTCTCGGCGATCACCTCCGGGGCGGGAGGCACCCACAGCCCGGCGACCGGTCCGGGCGCGGGCTCACCGAACCGGCGCACGATCCCCGCGTAGGCGCGGAATGCTTCGGGGCCGGTCACTTTCTGTTCGCACACGGCACGGAGCAACCGTGGGAAGAGCGAGCCGGTCGCCGGCAATCGCAACCCCCGGTGCTGGCGGGCCAGCCGGGTGACGACGGGATGGGCGGCGGCCAGCTCGGCGAAGCCGCTGACGTCGTCGCGCAGGCCGGCGACCGCGTCGGCCCGCGCGATCACCCAGTCGGCACCCGGCCCGTAGCCTGCGGCCGTCAGCATCCCGCCCTGGCGGGTGAGGGCCAGCGTGGCCGGGCCCGAGGGGGTTCGGGTAGCCCACCAGAACGTGCCGCCGACGAACCGCGCGCACGGGTCGTACCGGCCCAGCGGCAGCAGCCCCACGCTGCCGGCGAAGTGGTAGGGGCCGGTCAGCCGCAGGGTGCGGGTGCGGGCGGGCGGGGTGGGCACCCGGCCACTGTCGCACGAGGCCCGGTCACTGCGGTCGGAGGGTGCGGATCATCTGGACGCCGCCGCTGACCGCGGCGACCGCCAGCAGGCCGTAGATGACGACCGGGTGCACACCGGCGGGTTCCGCGGCGAGGAAGCGGCTCTGGGTGCCCAGTGGCTCGGGAGCGGGCTTGATGTGGTTCCAGTCGACCAGTCCTGAGCTTTCCAGGTAGGTCAGGTGGTTACGGACGTACCCCTCGCCGACCTCTGCGAACTCCCGCATCAGGTCGTTCTGGGTGCCAGCGCGCACGTACGCGATGATCGGGTAGATGATGCCGTGGGCCTCGCGGAGGTACTGGATGAACAGCCGGTCGAACTCCTCGCCCTCGGCGGCGGCCATCTCGTTGAGGAGCAGCTGATGCTCGGCCGACGGCTCGTTGGGTAGCTGGACACCCAACGCGGCAGCCGTCTCGCGGCAGGCCTCGTCCAGTTCGATGTGCTCGTCCCGGATCCATTCGCCGATCTGCCGGATCTGTTCGGTCGAGCCCTTCTCCGCCGCCATCTGACCGGCGGGGACCTCCCACAGCCCAGCCAGGCGGACCCGGACCAGGAACTCGCGGTCGGTCTCGGCCAGTGGGCCGTACTCGGTGAGGAGCACCCCCTTCGGTGGCGCGGTCACTTCGGGGGCCGGTGGCAGCTCCTGGGCTGCGGCGGCGGTCGCCGACCACCACGCCGCCAGCGCCACCGCTCCGACGATCGGGAGCAGCGCCAGCCAACGGCGTGACGAAGCGGGGCGGACGGTCATCGGATTAGCACCTCCGACTCGAGTGTCATCCGAGCGATCTGCCGAAAAGTTAGAGTGAATCCGCTTCACCGTCAACTCGAAAGCCCAGTAGATGGGCAATTCTTAAGTGCACCTTAAATGCAACTTAGAGCCAGCTTCAGGCACCGTTTCGGGTGCCTTGGGAAGGGCTCTGACCTGCGTTTTCGGTGTCTGTCGACAGTCTCCGTCCTGCTTGACACGCACTCGTGACCGGCCATAATGGCAAGCGGCTGCGGGGAAAGGAGGCGACGGGGTGAACAGTGCGGAAGAAAACATCCATATCATCGCCGCCACCAATGGTTTCACCTCGTATTTTCTGCTCTGGCTGACCGTGATATGGGGCCTGATTCTGCGTAACGGTTGGGCATTGACCTGGGTGCGTCACTCGACATTGCAGGCGATCCACACCACGGTGGCGCTGCTCGGCTTGACGCTGGGCACCATCCACGCGGTAGCGCAGCTGGCGGTACCGGCGGGCAGAGTCCGAATGATCGACGTGTGGGTGCCCTTCACCAACCTTTACGACCCCATCGGCATCGGGGTGGGGGTCATTGGCCTCGAAATCATGATCGCCGCCGCCCTGTCGATCGCCATTCAGCGGGTGCTGGGGTACAGCCGGTGGCGCGCACTGCACTCCCTGACGTATGTCGCGTTCACCCTGGTGGCCGCGCACATCCTGATCTCTGGCACAGACATGGAGGAACCCTTGCGGTGGGGACTGGTGCTCGCGGCGTGGGTGTCGGTGGTACTGGTGTGGTTCATCACCACCCCCATGATGGTGCGCCTGCGTCGGCGCCGTGGCGACGAGGCGGCCAACCGCCAGCGCGCCATGCACGACATCACGGTGAACGTCAACTCTCAGCGCTGTGTGCAGTTCGGCTTCTGCGAACACGAGGCGCCGGACGTATTCCAGCTTCGCAGTGACGGTCGGCTGGCCTACCGCGCGACGGTGTCCACCGAGGAGGCGTCCGCGGTGATCCGCGCCGCCGAGGTGTGCCCCGCTCGGGCCATCCTGCTCAACCGGGTACCGACGTCGGTGATGACCGCCCGGCCGGAGGAGCCGTTGGATCACCCGCCCGAGCCGCCGACGCCGCCTCGTGGTGGCGGCTACCCCGGTGACGGCCCGTACCCCGGCGGAGGCGGCTCCGACTACGGGCTGGATGGGCCACCACCGGGCAGCCCGGTGGGAATACCGGTCAGCGGTCCGGTCGGCGGCAGCCCGATCGGGATGCCGGTCAATGGCTCGACTGTCTCCCGCTTCCAGCGGCGTAGCGAGCGGCGTGGAGGTGGACGGTGAGGAGTACTCGGCGACTGCGCGCGGTGCACCGCATCAATCGAGAACTACGTCGGATCGTGATCGTCGGCGGTGGTCGGGCCGGGGTGGCGGCCGCTGAGGAGCTCCGTCGCCAAGGCTACGAGCACGAGATCGTGATCCTCAGCGACGAGCCCGACGCCCCGTACGACCGCCCCGCGTGCTCCAAGGGCCTGCTGAGCGGAAAGAAACGACCGGCGGATGCCAAGATGCCCTACCAGAAGGGCTTGAACATCAACTGGCAACTCGGGCGTACCGCGGTGCACCTCGACCCGGACAACCGCTACGTCGTGGCGGACACCGAAGAGGCCTACGAGTACGATGGCCTGATCATCGCGACCGGATCCAAACCGAACCGCCCGCGTGACTGGCCACTGGGCGAGCCCGGCATCCACATCCTGCACGGCATCACCGACGCCTGGGCACTGCGCCACGATCTGCGGCGGGCGAGGCGCGTGGCCGTGGTCGGTGGTGGACTGACCGGCTGCGAGGTGGCCTGCACGGTACGCTCGCTGGCCCGCGAATGCGTGCTGATCGACTCGAAGCCGCAGGTCATGACGCGCGCGATCGGCGAGGTGGTCGGTAGGTACGTCACCGAGGAGGTCGCTCGCGACGGTGTCCATCTGAGGCTCGGTCGCCGGGTGCGGAGCATCAACCGGCGCCGTCGCGGGTGGGCACTGGAGCTCGACGACGGCTCGGAGGAGATCGCGGACGTGGTGGTCGGCACGCTGGGCGCCAAGCCGGACACCACGTGGCTGGCCTCTGCTCGCACCATCGACTCCTCCGACGGGGTGCTCTGCGACGAGTACCTCCGAGTGGTCGGCGCTCCGGACGTGGTGGCCGCCGGTGACGTGGCGCGGTGGCCCAACCTGCGCTACAGCGCGACGCCGACCCGCCCCGGACAGTGGATCATGGCGTTGGAGATGGGGCGCGCCGCCGCAGCGCAGCTGCTCGCCGGGGACTACCCGTTGCGGCCGGTGGCGCTCGTGCCCCGGTTCTGGTCGGAGCAGTTCGGACTGCGGATCCAGGTCTGTGGACAGGTTCCCACCGATGGCACGGTCGAGACCACGGTGACCCGGATGCGTCCCAGCCGCAAGGACGTCGCCCGCTCTGGGGTGATGGTCGGCTACTACCGGGACGGCGTCCCCATCGGCTTGGTCGCGGTCAACGCGATGCGCGCATTCACCACCAGCGCGCGGATGATGCTGGCGGCCCCCACGCAACTAGTGGACGTCGACGGGACCACGGGGTGGACGGCGGTGCCGACGGCACCCCGCCACCTCGCGGCGGTGGGGTGAACGCCCCGCTGTCGCGGTCACCCACTCGCCAGTAACGACCCCTCCCACCCCCGACGCGGGGGGCGGGGGGGGGGGCCGCCCCCGCCGCGGTGGTTTGTCGGGGGGGCGCCGGGGTGGGGGGGGGGGGGGGGCCCCCGGGGAGGGGGGGGGCGG
>CAYTMR010000047.1:0-13001 GCA_964438855.1 uncultured Micromonosporaceae bacterium | reverse complement strand
GGGTGGGGTTAACCCCCCGTTGTGGCGGACACCCACCCGCCTTAAACCCCCCCCCCCACCCCCCACGCGGGGGCGGGTCTTGGGCCCGCCCACCGCGCTTTTCTTTCCAGCGTTCGTCGACGTGGTGGGTCGTTGTTGCGACGACGAGAATGGTGCGTTCCGTGGTGACGTATGTAGCGTCGACAGTCTGTTGTCCACTGTAATCGACAGCGTTACCATAAATCTTTCTTAAGCAATTCTTGGGACATGCTTATAACTTCTAGGAAACCTTAATTCCTTTCGTAATGCCTTGACTTCGTCGGCGCCCCCTCATAGCGTCAAGAATGTCGAAACGGTGCGGTTTACCGAAATCGAGTGAAGCGCGACCAGCTGACAATGTGATACGTCGTCCGCACCCTGTTGACGAGCCGAGAGGTGATCAATAGTGCACAGGCCGCCACACCGGCGTGAACCCCTGCGCCGACGCGTGACCGAGGGTCGGGTACGACGCGATGCCAGGCAGCGGCGGGTCTACGCCACCATCCGTGTCACGAAGCGGACCATCGCTGTCCTCGTAGCCGTGGTGATGGTCGGAGCGTTCGCCACCGTGACCCAGGTAGCTTCTGCGGAACCCGACCCGGCGGCTCAGTTCATCGGGGTCGGCAACGAATGCGCGATCAGCACCGACGACCTCGAGCTCCACGTCGAGGAGGAGACCGCGGGCGTCATGCACTACCACTACCGCGGCCCCGGCAAGCCGAAGTGGTGGTGGCACAAGGTCCACCATCACCGCCACGGCGGTCACAAGCACCACAAACCGAAGCCCACGGCTGAGCCCAGCCCGACGCCGGACCCGGCCGACGAGTGCACCGAACCGATCGGCCCGGAGCCGACCGACGACCCAGGCATCGATCCCACGGGTGGGCCGGGGACCGGCCCCACCAACGAGCCAGGCACCGATCCGACCGACGAGCCGACGACGGAGCTCACCCCGACCGACGAGCCGACGGAGGAGCCGCCGTTGGACGAACCACCGTCCGAGGAACCACCGAACATCACGGACGAGGACGTCCTCGGCACCAGCTGCGAGCAGAGCAACCTGCCGACACACGACGGCTTCCAGGACGGCCCACGGTGCGTGCCGATCGCGATGGGTGAGGTGAGCGAAGCGGCGCTCAACCCATCGCTGTTGATCACCGCCGCGCCCACCACGGTGGCGCCGAACGAGCCCTTCACCATCCAGGTCAGCACCCGCAACCTGGTGCGGGACCGGTTCCTGCCCGCGGCCCGGGGAGGCTACTACCGGGAGAGCTCCTTCCTCACCGAGGAGGGCATTACCCGTGGTCACTTCCACCTTGGATGCCGGCTGCTGGCCGACCCGAACGTCGCTGAGGTGCCCAACGCCGAACCCGCGTTCTTCGTCGCGATCGAGGACTTCGGAGGTGGTGTGGAGCCCGACTTCGTCGACGTCGAAGTTCCGGGTCTGCCCGAGCCAGGGTTGTACCGCTGCATGGCATGGGCCGGCGATCCCAGCCACCGGGTGCCGATGATGCAGTTCGCTCGGCACTTCGTAGCGGTCGACGTCGTCCGGATCATCGTCGAGTGACTTCACCGCACAGGTGCCCCGGATAACCGCCCGCTCCGGGGCACGATCCGGCCGCTGGGTGGGGGCAAGGTGGTCTGCCCCCACCCAGCGGTCCTTTGTCGTTGGACCCGGGCGTGGCTGCGGTTCAGACGGGCTAGGAGGAGATGGGGATCGTCACCAGGGTGGTGATGTCACCGGTGTCGTCGTCCAACGACTGCACTTGGACACGGTCGATCTCGGTCACCTGCGCCGCGGTGGACGCCTGCAGCACCAACGGCTCCGGCTGGGCATCCGTGCCGTATCCGGCCTCCGGTACCCGCCAGGTGCCGGTGACCTCCGCGGTGCCGTCGGCGTGGACGACCAGGAGGCGGCAGATGCGTGGACCGCTCACCGCGGTCAGGGTGAACGACAGCTGGGTACCCCACGCCCGTTCGATCAACACGAGCTCCGCGCGGACACCGGTGGTGGTGTCGGCGGCGGAGTACCGCTCGCCGAGCGGCGTCGGGATGACACCGGAACCGCTGTCACTCTGGGTGGGACTCGGGGCAGGGGAGACGGACGATGGGCCCTGGCTCACCGCTGGTGGGTCGCCGCCGGCCAAGGACGCACCGACCATCAGCGCCCCAGTGGCGGTCAGCGCACTGACCATCACCCCCGCAGCCAGCGTGAGCGCGCGCCGTCGCGAGACCCGCGTCCGCTCCGCGGCCACCGACCGCCACAGCCGCTCCTCCAACTGCGACTGCTCTGCCGCAAGCAGCGCGTCGACGTCCACGTCAGATAAGAGCGCTACGGTTGGTAGCAGTGCCTCCAATTCGTCGGCGCAGCGTTGGCAGGACGCGAGGTGCTCTTCGAAGACCGCAGTGTCATGGGCGTCGAGCACGCCCAGCGCGTAACTGGCGACGTCCCAGTGGACAGTCTCTTCCGGAGTCATCGCGTCGTCACCCCCCGCTGCACCAGTGCGGCACGCAGAGCACGTAGCGCATAGAAGACCCGGGACTTGGCGGTGCCCACCGGTACGCCCAACTTGGAGGCAGCCTCAGGCACCGTCCGCCCACGAAAGTAGGTCTCCACCAAGATCTCTCGGTGGGCATGGTTGAGACTGCGCAATGCGTCGGCGACGGTCATGGATCGCAATACCTGCTCGGTGTCGTCCGGGACCGCCATGGCGTCCAGCTGCTGGTCGTAGCTTTCAGAAGGCCGGGCACGTTCGCTGCGGTGCTGGTCGATGGCGATGCGCCGGGCCACCGTGACCAACCACGGTCGCACCGACGCCACGCCGGAGCTGCTCAGCTTGTGGGCATTGCGCCACGCCCGCAGCAAGGTCTCCTGGACGATGTCCTCTGCTCGTTGACGGTCACCACCGGTCAGTCGCAGGACGAACATGAGTAACGGCGTCGCGTGCTGTTCGTACAACATCCGGATGAGGTCGTCCTCGGGACCGGCGACGGACCCCGTCTGGCGCCGGCTGCGTGTGGATCGTCGCACCACTGCACCATCATGGCCGGTGGATCCCGGCACGTCGAGTGGGCGCCGCCGCGTCGGCACCGTCGGCTGTTCCAGCACGGGCACCACCATCGCCCCATCTCCGTTCCATCGTCATGGCGACCCGGGTGGAGAGCACACCCGGCCACATCGAGTGGTACGGACGCGACGCCGATACGGATCAACGAAGCGGCGCTGGCGCCGAATCCGCAGCGGCGCTGGTCGCGCGGACCAGCGCCCGGTGCAGCAACGCCGCATCACCCAACAGCGACCGCAGACGCCGTTCCAGTCCCGCGATGGGGATGAGGTTCTGAGGGGCGCGGGGATCCTTGTAGGCGTGGGACGCGAATCGTGGCAGGGTCACCACCGACAGGTCGGCGAGCGCCACCGCGGCCGATACCGGCAACTCTGGGGAGCACTCGGCACGCACCAGACCCGACCAGGGAGCGCCACCGGCTCCCGGCAACCTCAGATACCACGTGAACCGGTGCCAGTTGGTGCCCAGTCGGAACACGGGTGAGCGTTGGCCCGGACGGGTCGATGCCACCACGGCGGTCAGCTCCGGCGGTAGGTACTGGCGTTGGTGCGACTTGATGTAGCCGATCGTCCGTGGCAGGTGCGTCCGGTCCCGCAACGGCCCGTCGACCACGAGCAGGTCACCGCCGTCGTCGGTATCGCCTCGGGCGGCCACCGCCAGCTGTATTTCTAGCTTGGTCAGTGGTTTCTGGACCGCGTGCAGCAGATCCTGTGGCTCACCGCGGGCGAGCCGGTGTAGTTCGTAGCGGATCTGGCCGGCGCTGAGGGCGGTGGCGTGGGGGCTGGCGGTGAACAGTCCACGCTCCACCTTCGTCTTCACCACCTGCGCCGCACCCCGGCTCAGGTCGCACCGCACCACGCCCGCCGCGTACGACGCGGCCACACCCAGATGGGAGTGCCCGTCCGGTTCGCTGGTCCAGACCCGCGCGTCGACCCGCCGCACCCCGTCGACCAGCAGCACCGTGTCCGGCGGCCGCAGGTCCGCTGGGTACGGCACCGGTGCCCACGCCGACGCGGGCACCTCCACGTCGAGATCAAGTTGGGCGGTGCTCTCCGGCAGTCCACCGTCGCCGTCGGCGGCCGGGGCGTACGACGGGTCCCACGAGTCCACCCAATACCGCATCTACCAACCCACCCGCTTGATCCGTGCCGAGCGGGTGTCCTTGGACACCTCGAACCGGACCGGCACACGTTCGGCGAGCCCTGCCACGTGGGTGACGACCCCGACCATCCGGTCGCCCCGGGCCGCCAGGTTCTCCAGAGTGGCCGCCACCGCGTCGAGGGTGGCCGCGTCCAGGGTGCCGAAGCCTTCGTCCAGCAGGATGGACTCCAGACTCGCCGAGGTGGTGGCCAGGCCGGCGAGCTGTTCGGAGAGCGCGAGCGCCAACGCCAGGGACGCCTGGAAGGTCTCGCCCCCGGAGAGAGTGCGTACGCTGCGCCGTAAACCTGCGTCGTGGTGATCCACCACCCAGAATTCACGCTCGTCGTGGGCGAGGTCGTACTGGCCACCCGAGAGCTCCCGCAGGATCCGCGACGCGCCCTCCACCAGTCGGTCCAGCGCCTCCTCCAGCACCCAGGCCTCGAAGTTGTTGGCGCGTAGGTGCTGGGCCAGGGTGCGCGCCACTTGCATGTCGCGTTCGTACTCGCCGCAGCGGCGGCGTAGCTCGTCCGCCTGGGCCCGTCGCTCCACCAACCGGTCACGCTCCGCCCGCGCCCGCTCGACCGCCACCGCGACAGCGCGGGCGTACCCGGCCTCGTCGTCTGGCGCCGGGACCTCCGCCTCCGCGAACCGCTCGGCGATCGCGGCGCGCGCCTCGGCCACCGTCTGCTCGGCCGCTGTCACGGTCGCGGCCACCTGTGGGCGCTCTTTCCGCAGCGCCTCGGCGCGCTCGCTCGCCCACGTCGCGAGTGACGCCCAGGCCGCGGCGAGGTCGTCCCGGTCGACCGAGGGCGGGCCGTGGGGTGCGAGCGCGTCCCGGACCTGGTCGAACTCCCGCCAACCGGCGCGTAGCTGGTGCTCGGCCGACTCCACCTCGGACTGGGCGCGCCGGTGCGACTCCCGGGCCGCTCGTACCGCCCCGGTGGCCTCGTCCAACCGCTGCTTCGCCTCGGTGATCCGGGCCAGGTCCCGGCGCAGTGACTCCGGCCCGGGCGCGTCGGCGAGTTGGGCGTCGAGCTCAGCCAGGCGATCGGCGAGCGTGTCGGCCTGGGCCCGGGCGGCGGCGAGTGTGCGGTCGAGTGCGCGCAGCGCCGCGTCCCGCTCCTGCAGCCGTCGGGCAGCGGCGTCCGCCCTCGCTCGGGCGGCCTTGCCCGCCTCTTCGGCGCGAGCCACCGCGGAGTCCGCCGGCACTGGGGGGGTGGTGGAGACCGGCTGTTCACAGACGGGACAGGGTTGGCCGGCGACCAGGTGGGTGCGCACCGCAGCCGCGAGGTCGGCTGTCTGCGCTCGTGTGTACGCCTCGCGGGCGGCCTCCAGTTCGGCGGCGGTTTTCTCAGCGTCGGCGCGGGCGGCGGCGAGCGCCTCGGATGCTGCGGTGTGTTCCTGCTGGGCCGCCGCGACCGCTTCGTTGACCGTGGCGGCCTGCGTGGCGAGTCGTTGGCGCTCCTCGTGGGCTTTGAGCAGGACTCGGAGCGCCGCGGCGTCCCCGGCGTTGGCGAGCGCAGCCCGGTGCTTCTCCTCCTGCTCCTCGGCCTGCGTGACCGCCTCGGTGGCGGCGGCCAGCGCGGCGCGGGCGGTGGCGGCGGCTTCGGCCAGCGCGGCCACCGACTTCGGTGGCTGGACGGCGGCGAGCGCGGCGATCTGCGCGTCGTGCTCCTGGAGCCGGCCAGCCGCCCGGTCCCGGTCGGCTTGGGCGGCGGCGAGCTGTGGCAGTGCCTCTTCCACCGCCTCGGCGAGCGTGGTGACCGCGCTCAGCCGGCTCTCGGCGCGGGCTAGCGCGGCCTCGTCGGCGTCGGCGAGGTCGGTCAGGAGCCGCTGGGCGGCGGTCAGCTCTGCCTCGGCCTTGGAAGCGCGTGCCACCGCCCGTTCCCGGATGCTCCCGTAGACGGACAGGTTCAGCAGGTTGACGAGGATCTGCTGTCGCGTGGCGGGCTTGGCGTGAAGAAACTCCGCGAACTCTCCCTGGGGAAGCACCACGCAGGTGACGAACTGGTCGTACGGCAGTCCCAGCACCTCCGGCACCGCGGCGTCCATTTCAGACGGTGTGCCGGCGAGGACCTCTCCCAGGTCGTCCGGGGTGAGGCCGGTGTCGAACCGACGTGGGTCGAACCCAGGCGGCATGCGTTGCAGCCCGGCAGCGCCGGTCTTCACCCGACCTTTGCCGTCACGACGCACCACGCGGGTAGCGACGAACCGTTCCCCGGCGGTTTCGAACGTGAGTCGAACCCGGGCCTCGTTGCTGGACGGGGCGAGCGCCGCGGCGACGGAGCGGGCATCACCCCACCGCGGCACCCGGCCGTAGAGGGCGAAGCACATCGCGTCCAGCACGGTGGACTTGCCGGAGCCGGTCGGACCCACCAGGGCGAAGAAGTCGGCGTCGGTGAAGTCGACGGTGGTCTCGTCGCGGAAGACGCCGAAACCGGCCATGTCCAGCCGCAGCGGTCTCATGTCACGCTCTCCTCCGGCTGCAGTTCGTGCAGTTCCTGGTAGAGCTCTTCGAACAGAGCCTGGACCTGTTCGTCGTCGTGCCCTCGGGCGCTGAGGTACTCGGCGAACAGCTCCGGAGGCGTACGCCCGGCGCGGGCGGCGGGGCGTACGCCGCTGGCCGTATCGGGCAGCACGGCAGGGTCGATCCGCACCTCCAAGGCCCGCGGCAGCAATTCCTGCACCTGCTCCCGCAGCCCCGCCCGAGGCTGTTCCCGCACGAACACCCGCAACCACGCGTCACCGGGGTCGAGCCGTGCCAGCTCCTCCACGGTGCCGTGGACCGTCCGTAGCGGTATCGCCGAGGTCAGCGGCACGTCTCGAGCCTTTGCGGTGCCGTGGGCCGACACCTCCACGATGGTCACTCCGGGCTGGTTGGCGCCCTCGCCGAAGTCGACCGCCAGTGGGCTGCCGCTGTAACGCACCGGGCAGGGACCGGGCACGGTCTGGGCGCGGTGCAGGTGGCCGAGCGCCACGTAGTGCGCGCTGGCCGGGAAGATGGTCGCCGGCACGGCGTACGCCTGGACCGTGTGGGCGTCCCGTTCGCCGCCGCCGGTCTTGGCTCCCACCACGGTCAGATGGGTCATCACCAGGTTGACCGTGCCGTCGGCGGTGAAGTCGGCGGTGAGAGCGGCGATGAGCCGGGCGAGGTGGTCGGCGTAGGTCTGCTGAGCCTCGGCCGCCGACAGCTCGAACATCTCGACCGCGCGGACCGCGTACCGCTGGGACAGGAAAGGCAGCGCCACCAGCCGCCACGCCTCGCCGTCGGCGGTAGTGCCGGTGATGAGGTGGTCGGCGGCGGTGCGAACCCGGCCGCGCAGGGTGATACCGGCCGCCTCGGCCCACGGGCGCAGAGCGTCCAGGGCAGCGCCGTTGTCGTGGTTGCCGGCGATCGCCACCACCTCGGCTCCCGTGTCACGCAGCGCGGTCAGCGCGCGGGTGACCAGGCGGGTCGCGGCTGGGGCCGGCGCCGCGGTGTCGAACAGGTCACCGGCGACCAGAATCAGATCAGGCTGCTCGGCGCGGGCCACCTCCACCAACTCGCCCAAGACCGCCGTGTGCTCCTCCAACCGAGACTGTCCCTTGAGGACTTTGCCGACGTGCCAGTCCGACGTGTGCAGGATTCGCATCAGAAGGGGAACTCCTCCTCCGGGTCGACTCCCGCGCCCACCACCGTGAACGGGTCGGCCGCCTGGGTGATCGAGCGCAGCGCCGCCGCCGGCGGTCGTCCGGCTTCGCTCGAACGAGTAGCCCAGGCCGGGAACGGGAACTCCACGCACAGCGGCACCGGAATCTCCGGCTGGTTGACGAACATCGTGCCGGGCTTGGCCAAGAGCACACGCTGGCGCTGAGCCGGTGGCAGGAAACCGTACTCGGGGCGGGACGCCTCTGCCGGGTCCAGGCGACCCACCACGCGCACCGCCGAGTTGGCGACGATCCGCCGCTCCACCTCGCTGGCGGTCTGCTGGGCGCCGACCAGGATCACCCCGAGTGAACGGCCGCGCTCCGCGATGTCGAGCAGCACCTCCTTGATCGGGCTCGTACCCTCCCGCGGGGCGTACTTGTTGAGCTCGTCGAGTACCACGAACAGCAGCGGCCTGGCCGTGCCCGAGCGCTCCTTGCGCTCGAACTCGGTGCGCAGCGTCACCCCGACCACGAACCGCTGCGCCCGGTCCGGCAGGTTGTGCAGGTCCACCACGGTGACCGTGGCGCTCTCCGCGGTGTTGATCTCGTGTGGTCGGCGGGTGGTGAGGTCGCCACGAATCAGCCGGGCCAGGTCCTTCTTGCTGGACAGCAACCGCCGGGAGAACGCGTTGACCGTACCGAGGCCCACCGCCGACCCCGCCCACTCGCTGCGGGTCTCGTCGTCGGCGAGCAGCGCCACCAGGTGGTCGACCAGATCCGGGTACGAGGTCAGGCGGACTCCGTCGATCGCGACGCCACCACCCTCCAACGGCTGCGCGACCCGGGCCAGGTGGGCGGTCACCGAGTGCACCACCATGGTGTACTGCTGGCGCTCGTCGTCGGCGTCGGCGAAGACGTAGGGCAACAGTCGGTCGGCGCAGAACTGCGCCAGGGTCCAGTAGAAGGCGTCCACTCCGGTGGTGCGGCTGGCGACGTCCGGTGTGCCCGAGGGATCGCCTGCCCGAGGTGGGGCGTGGACCAGGACGTCGGCGAACGGGCCGGCCGGCAATCCCAACCCCTCGTACGCCGAGGGGGTGGATGGGTCCAGCCGGGTGTTGGGGTGGTCGAGGAAGAGCAGATCCTCGCCCTTGACGTTGAAGATGAGAGCCTTGGCGTTGACCCCGTCCTCTCCCAATGCTCCGGAGTGGAACACCGAGTACAGCAGGAAGGTGGCGAAGCTGGTCTTGGTCGCCACCCCGGAGACACCGGAGATGGAGACGTGGGCACCACGGGTGCCGTCGAGGAAGTCGGCGTTGAGGTAGACCGGTGCACCGTCGCGCCCGGTGCCGATCGGCACCCGCCGCTGCATCCGGTCGAAGCTCAGCGCGGCGGCTCGTTGCTCACCAGCGGCCCGATGCACCACCGCTCCCGGGGTCGGTGGCACGTAGACCTCCGGGTCGACCCGAGTCGTGGTGATCTCCGCGGCCTCCTGGATCTGGGCGGGCAGCATGCCATCGGCGATCGCGAACACGTCCGACTCGAACTGGGCGCCCTCGTGGCGGGCCCGCACCGTGGTCACCACCCCGGAGATCGTCACCGACTCGCCTCCGGGAAGCGTGCGTTGGGTCACCACCACGTCGTCGAGCTGTAGGTAGCTGCCCGGCGCCACGGCGGTCCAGAACTGCAGGGGGGTGGCGTCGGCCGTGCCGAGCACGCGCCCCACCGGCTCTCCCGTCGGGGCGACTCCAGTCAGATCGTCATGGGCCACCCTGGCATGGTGCCGTACGGGTGCGACTGGCGGGCACCCGGCACGCCTTCGGCGGACCGGATCACCTCAGTTTTCTCCGGCCGGCCCCGCTACGGCTGGCTGAACGGGCGAGGCGTGGCCCGACATGCGGCGATAGCGAAGGAAGAGGAAGCCGTCCGCGGTGAGGACGTGCGTCAGCGTCAACCGACGCAGCGGCGTTGGTGGGCCGGAGACGATCCGGCTGGCGTTGCCGCCGGCGACGTGGGGGGAGACGGTGAGGCACACCTCGTCGATGAGGTCGGCGGCGGCGAGCGTTCCGAGCAGTTGAGGTCCTCCTTCGCAGAGCACGTGGCGTAGCCCTCGCTGGTGGAGGTGCCGCAGCGCCTCGGCGAGGTCGACCCGGTCGGTACCGGCGGTGACGACGTCGGCGACGGTCGCGAGCGCTGCGCGCTTGGCCTCCGGGGCCTGCTCGTGGGTGAGGATGACCGGTCTGGTCGGCGCTTGCGCCAAGGACGGGTGGGTCGGCTCCACACCCAGGGCATCGGAGACGACGACCAGGGTCGGATGCTCGGGCAGGCGGTGAGCCACCCGCCACCGTCGCTGCCGATCGTCGAGCAGCAGCGGTCCGTAGCCTTCGATGCGCAGCGTGCCGGCGCCCAGCAGCAGTGCGTGGCACTGGCTGCGCAACACCCCCATGAGCCGTTGGTCCAGTGGACTCGACAGCGGACCCGACACCCCACCCGCCTCGGCGGCGCCGTCGAGGCTGGTCACCGAATTGGTTCTCAGCCACGGTGTGGTGGGCTCGGGCAGTCGGTAGTACTCGGCGAGGGTGTCGTCGTCGGGTCCCACCCCCGCCAGCCGGGCGACGATCGGCTCCTGACTCATACCCCCACCCAAGCATGGACGGTGCGCCGGTGGTCGGGCGGCCCGCGCTAGGAGGCGCCGGTGCCGGGGCGCAGTCCCTGGTACCGGGTGAGCAGCGTGCCGCCGTCTTCGTACAGTGCGGCGAGGCGGACCTCTCGCCGCTGCGGCACGTCACCGAGTAGCTGAGTGTGGTGCGCGGCGCCGAGCAGGGTCGGGGCGATGGTCAGACACAGTTCGTCCACCAGTCCGGCGTTGACCAGGTCGGTGGCGAGCGTGGGGCCCCCTTCGCAGATCAGGTGGCGTAGCCCGTACTCGCTGCGCAACTGTGCGACGGCGGCGACCAGGTCCACTCGGTCGGTGCCGGCGACGACCAGACGCACCGGAGCGGCGGGTGGTCGGCGTACCGCTGCGGAGCAGGTGACCACGATGGTGGGGGCGGCTGCTTCGGTGAAGAGCCGGTGGGACCAGTCCAGTCGCAGGGATCTGCTTACCACGATGATCGGCGCGGTCGGGGGTTTGCCGTCCCGCTGTCGTCGCTCGCGCAGATGCGGTGGCGGGCGGTGCGGACCCATCCGGCCAGTGCGGACAGTGGCGGCTCCCACCATGATCCCGTCGGCGAGTGCGCGCAGGGTACGAAACACCCGCAGGTCGGCTGGGCTGCCGAGGCGGTCGGTCCAACCGTCCTCGTCGGTGACCGAGCCGTCGAGGCTCATCACCATGCCGATCCGCAACCAGTCCGCCGGTGTGTCGCCGTACGCGTCGTACGGGTCCACCTCTTCCACCGGCCCGGGCAACAGCCGACGCACGGCGCCACGCTACCCGGCGGGCTCAGTCACCCGCCGGGCCGGTCACCGGCGGCGTCGGCTCGGAGGTGCGGTGCTGACAGTCGCACCAGGAGCCACCCCGACACTTGTCGTGCCGCTGCTCGCGGCAGGCGCGGCAGATCATGGTTCGACCATATGCCGCCCGAGGGCCTTGCGGCCGTACCTCGGGCGAAGCAGGCATGGTGGCTTGGGCGGAAAAGTCCGGCTGTCGCGACCACATCTTCTCGGCGAACCACGCCCGTCTGCGGGAGGCGGTGACTTTTCGGCGGTGGGCCTAGAAAATATATAGTCAGATATCTATTCTGTGTGGACCTGGAGTGTTGGGGCCGTCATCCCTTCGTAACAACTTGGGAACGCTCCCAAAGGACTATTGACATCCCGACGGCTGCGCGGCAGTCTCATGGGAGCGCTCCCGTGGGCATGGCGTAGGCCACATTCCCCCGTGGACCGCGCAAAACACCCTCCGAAATCGGACCTGAGAGGGGTCAGGATGAAAGTTATGACGGGTCGCGTCCGGGCCGTCGCGGCCGGCCTCGCGGCCGTCGCGCTGTTCGGTGCCGCGGCGTGCAGCGAGGACGAGGGCAGCGGGGAGAACGGGCAGATCACCCTGGTTCTGCAGACCTTCGGTGACTTCGGTTACGAGGCCGCGATCAAGGAGTTCGAGCGGCAGAACCCCAACATCAAGGTGGACCACCAGCGGATGGGTGAGCTGCGTGACTTCGCTCCCCAGCTGGCGCAGTGGCTCGCCGCTGGCGACGGCGCGGGCGACGTGGTCGGCCTGGAAGAGGGCATCCTGCTCCAGTACATCGAGAACCCGGACGGCTTCCTCAACCTGTTCGACTACGGGGCGCAGGAGCTGGAAGGCGTCTACCTCGACTGGAAGTGGGAGCGCGGGATCACCGAGGACGGCCGGCTGATCGCCCTGGGTACCGACGTGGGCGGTCTGGCGATGTGCTACCGCGCTGACCTGTTCGAGCAGGCTGGCCTGCCTTCCGAGCGGGAGGAGGTCGCGAAGCTGTGGCCGACCTGGGAGGACTACTACGAGGTCGGTAAGCAGTTTGTCGAGAACGAGGACGTGGACGCGGCGTGGATCGACGCCTCCAACGGCATCGTCCAGCCGTACGTGATGCAGAACTCCGACGTCTTCTTCTACAACACCGACGGCGAGTTCATCGGTGACAAGAACCCGGTCTTCCGCGAGGCCTGGGACTTCGGCCTGAAGATGGCCGACGAAGGCATGAGCGCCGGTCTTCAGACCTGGAGCGACGACTGGACCGCTGGCTTCCAGCAGTCGGCGTTCGCTACCCGTCCCTGCCCGTCCTGGATGATCGGGCTGATCGAGGACTGGGCCGGTGAGGAGCACGCCGGCAAGTGGGACGTCACCACCATCCCCGGTGGCGCTGGCAACTGGGGCGGTTCCTACCTGGGCGTGCCGGCCCAGACCGACCACCCGGAGGAGGCCTACCAGCTGGCCAAGTTCCTGACCAGCCCGGAGGGCCACCTGCTCGCCTACGAGGAGGTCGGCGCGATGCCGTCGAGCCTCGAGGCGCTGGAGGACCCGCGGTTCGCCGACTCCACCAACGCGTACTTCCGTGACGCCCCGGTGGGCCAGATCATGGCTGACTCGGTCCGGGGTCTGGAGCCCATTCACCTGGGTGGTCTGCACCAGCAGACCTGGGAGAACATCTTCGAGCCCGCGATGCAGCGGGTCGAAGC
>CAYTMR010000046.1:0-23535 GCA_964438855.1 uncultured Micromonosporaceae bacterium | reverse complement strand
GCGACACACCATGAACTTGATCACCCAGGCCCACTTATGAAACACGGCCTAGTGCACCCCCAGCGCACGTGCTCCTGGTCGACACCGGCGACGCCGCGGCCGAAGGCAGCCGCCGAGAAGAGCCGAGGGCGGTCTGGCAGCGCGTGTGCGGCCTCGTCACCGACGCCTGGGTCACGTTCACCTCCGCCCTGTCCGCCTTCGCCGAACGTCCCGGCGTCGCCCGCGCGGTGCCCGTGATTGACCTTCTCGGCGAGGAGATCGACCTCGCACCCCGCCGGCACCTCCCAACCCCCACTCACCAGCCGTCAACCGACCCGACACGGACACGGCGTCGGCTGGCCAAGCTGCTCGCCAACCTGAAAGAACATGTGCCGGAGGTCGGCCCGCTCCCCCCTCTGGACCCAGGCACGACCCGCGAGGTAGCGCTGCAGGACTTGGTCAAGGCGGGAGCGGTGTTCCTGCGCAGATCGGCAGCACAGGATCGCGGCATGGGCACGTCGGACCGCGACCCAACCGTGACGGTGAACGCGCGGGTATTGACCACGGCTGACCTCGCCCATGGACGCCCACCTTCCGAGGTAGACGACGTCGACGCCGACGAAGTTCGCAATCCCCCGATCCGGGTCGGCGACGTGCTCGTGCCCGCTATCACGCGTACCGTGGTCGCGCGGGTGGCCACCGAGGACGATGCCGGCGCCTACCCTGCCCGCAATGTCGTCGTGGTCCGCACCGACCCGCACGTGCGCGACCCCTGGTACCTCGCCGGCTTCCTGTCGAGCACCGAGGGAGGCCGCCGCGCAGAAGGAGTCGGCAGTAGCCTCGGCGTTCATACGCGGGTCGACCTGCGCCGGCTACGGCTACCGCTGCCACCGATTGACGTGCAGCGGGCGTACGGCCAGGCGTTCCGTCGCCTGTCCGACTACCGCCGTCATCTACGGGCAGTCCACGATCTCGGGCAACAACTGGTCGAAGACCTGACCAACATGATCACGACCGAGCTGACCACCGACCGTGCGCGGAAAGCGTCCCGGTGAGTGGCACCCGAAGACCTGGCCAACAACGTCACGTCGATCTGCGCGCCGTCGGCTAAGGGGTGTATCCGATGTCTCATCTCATATGCGGATTCCACTGCTCGATGCTGGTGGTACATGTCGCTGATCAGCCGGGATTTTCCCGACGGTGCAGGTAGAAGGTGGGCGATAGCATCGGGCCATGATTGACTTCGCCAACGGTTCGGTTTTCAAGTTGAGTCCCGCCAACGTCGCCAATGTCGCTCCTTCCGTGGCTCCATTACTGGTGCCCAACGAACAGATCGTTTCGTGCTTCAAGACGGTACGCGATTCGGTCGTCTTCACCAATAAGCGACTGATTACCATCAACGTCCAAGGGATCACAGGCAAGAAGCGGGACTTCACGACTCTTCCCTACAGTCGGGTCCAGGCGTTCTCCATCGAGACGGCCGGCACGTTCGACCTCGATGCCGAGCTGGAGCTGTGGTTCAGCGGCCTCGGTAAGGTGCGACTGGAGTTCCGCGGCAACACCAACATCCAACAGATCGGCCAGCTGATCGCCGCCCACGTCCTCTAATCAGGAACCGCGCACGCCGCTGGGTCGACGGGGAGGTAGGACGGTACGTGCTGCGGTTCGGACTCTTGGGTCCGGTGGTAACCGCTCATCGTCGCCATTTGCGGCACCGCTGGAGTCGTAAGACCGCGCTCAAGAATTGAGCAAGCTGGCGGCCCGTGTGGCGACTCACCGGCTGGCGGGCGCCCCCGCCGGTCGCCACTTGGGCTGAGGCGCGCTGGTGCCCGGGAACAGGAGGTCGACGAATCGCTCTGCCACCGGCTGCGGCTCGTGGTTGGCTAGCCCAGGCCGCTCGTTCGCCTCGATGAACACGTGTTCGGGCCGATTCGGCGCAGCGACAAGGAGGTCCAGACCGGTCACGGGGATCGACAGCGCCCGACTAGCAGTGACGCATGCTTCCGCCAACTCCGGATGCAGTTCGCTGGTGACGTCGTGGATGGTGCCGCCGGTGTGCAGGTTGGCGGTCCGCCGCACCACCAGCACCTGCCCTTCGGGCAGCACGTCCGTCATCTCGTGCCCAGCTTCGCGCACCACCGCGCGGGTCATCTCATCCATGGGGATACGGGATTCACCACCGGTCGCCGCAGCACGGCGACGGCTCTGCCGTTCGATCAGCTCAGCGATGGTGTGCACTCCGTCTCCGACCACTGAGGCCGGGCGCCGTACTGCCGCCGCGACCACCTCGTAGTCGATCACCACGACCCGTAGGTCTTCACCCTCGCACTGTTCCTCCAGCAAGACATCCGGGCAGTAGTGCTGGGCTAGCGACAGCGCCTCCCGCAACGCTTCCGGTGTACGCACACCAACGGTGATACCCGTACCCTGCTCACCTCGCGCTGGCTTGACCACCACCGCACCGACTTCGGTGAGGAACTCCTCGTCGCGGTGGTCGAACGTGGCACTGCGGCCGCGTGGCACCCGCAGACCGGCCCGGGCCAGTACCCGACGGGTGACCCGCTTGTCGTCGCACCTGCTCATCGCAACCGCGGTTGTCAGCTCGGACAACGACTCCCGGGTCATGACAGTGCGCCCGCCGTGAGTGAGTCGCAACTCCCCCCAGACCGGATCGGTGATGTCGACTCGGATACCGCGCCGTAGCGCCTCGTCCGCGATGATCCGGGCGTATGGGTTGAGCTCCTCGTAACCGTCGGGCGGGCTGGCGCGGAAGAGTCGCTCGTTGATCGGATTCTTACGTTTCACGCACAGGGTAGGGATACGCGTGAACCCGAGCCGCTCGTACAGGCGGATCGCACCCTCGTTGTCCGCCAGAACCGACAGGTCGACGTACGCGCGGCCGCGCGCCACCAGGCGCGCGGTGAGCTCCGACAACAACGCCTGCCCCGTCCCGGGCGGCGCGTGGTACGGGTCGGCGGTGAGACACCACAGGCTGGCGCCGCGCTCAGGGTCGTCGAAGGCTTCGACGTGGTCGACCCCCGTGATGGTCCCCACGACATCGCCCGTGCTGGACTCGGCTATCAAGTGGATGAACTGTCTCGTCGCCGCGTTTTCGACCATCACCTCGACCGGTGCGGTCACCATGCCATTGCGGGCGTAGATCCGGTTGACCGCCTCGGCGTCCGCAGCGTCGCGCAACGGGCGGACCCGCACCCCTGGTGTCGGCGGTCTGGTCGGCGCGTCGGCGAGCCACAGGCGGTAGGTCAGCGACGGATCGATGAAGAGCTCGTCGGGGAGGCGGGAGACAAGCACGTGAGGGTCGGCGAGGTAGATGCAGATGTCGCGGGTCCCCTCAGCCTCAGAACGCAGTGCGTCAGCCACGTCGTCCGGATTGGCGAAGGTCTGTCCGAAGACCAGCCGCCCCCAGCCGCAGTCGAGGACCACGTCCTTGCCCTGGATACCCTCAGCCGGACGTTCGGATGGCTCCACCGGCATCGCTGGATCGCCACCTGGTCCGATCAGTTCTCGGCGGACAACGGTCGGCCGGGACACTGGAAGGGCGTCCGTCGTCGTGTCATGCGATTCCATGAGTCTGCAACCACATCTCCAACAAACCGAGCTGCCACAACGTGTTGCCGCGCAACGGTGTCAGCTGGGAGTTCGGGTTGCGCAGCAGTCGTTCGACGTAGTCGTGACGGAACAAGCCGCGCCGGCGCGCCTCGGGGGCGTGCAGCGCCTCCCGGATCCGAGTCAGTACGTCACCTTCGAGATGCGTCAGCCCTGGCACCGGGAAGTATCCCTTAGGCCGATCGATGACCTCCCACGGCAGCCACCGACGGCCAATGTCCTTGAGGACGCCCTTGCCGCCCTGACCAAGTTTGAGCGCTGGTGGACAGGTCGCTGCCAGTTCTACGAATTCGTGGTCCAGGAACGGTACTCGCGCCTCCAGACCGTGAGCCATGGTCATGTTGTCGACCCGCTTGACTGGGTCGTCTACCAGCATGACCTGTGTGTCGATGCGCAGTCCCGCGTCGACTGCAGTCTCCGCGCCGGCTCGGGCCAGGTGCGCGGCAACGAACTGTCGCGGCTGGTCACCCGCGGCTAGGTAGGCGGGCTGGAGCACCTCGGCCAGCCCGTCAGCGTCCCGGTCGAAGAACGCCCGCGAGTAGGTGTCCAACGCCTCCCCCCGCTGGACCTGGCTCAACGGCGGATACCAGTGGTAGCCGCCGAGAATCTCGTCCGCCCCCTGGCCGGACTGGACCACCTTCAGGTGTCGCGACACCATCTGGCTGAGCAGGTAGAACGCGACACAGTCGTGACTGACCATGGGTTCGGACATGGCGGCGACCGCCTCCTGGAGCGGCTCGACCAAGTCGGCGCTGGCCACCTTGAGCTTGTGATGGTTGGTGCCGAAGGTCTTCGCGATCAAATCGGAGTACGCGAACTCATCACCATCACGCCCACCGACCGCGTCGAAACCGATAGAAAAGGTCGCCAGGTCCCGCTGGCCGGCTTCGGCGAGCAGGGCTACCAGCAGGCTGGAGTCGAGGCCGCCGGAGAGCAGCACACCGACCGGAACATCCGCCACCATGTGTCGCCGGACCGCGGTGGTCAGTGACTCCAGGAGCGCCTCCTGCCAGTCCTGCTCCGTCCACTTAGCTCTTTCTGGATGCCGCGTGAACGGCGGGTCCCAGTAAACCCGGTCACTTACCCTGCCGTCTGACTCGTAACAACGGACCGTCGCGGGTGGGAGCTTGCTCACCCCGCGCAAGATGGTGCGAGGAGCTGGCACCACGCTGTGGAATGTGAGGTAGTAGGCGAGTGCCACATCGTCGATCGTGGTGTCGACACCACCACCGGCCAGCAACGCGGGCAAGGTGCTGGCGAATCGGAGGGCACCTGGTGTCTGCGCGAGATAGAGTGGCTTGATTCCCAGTCGGTCCCGCGCCAAGACCACACGGCCGGTGTCGCGTTCGACGATCACGACCGCGAACATGCCGTTGAGGTGATCGACGAAGTCGGTGCCCCACTCAGCGTACGCCTTGACCACCACCTCGCCGTCGCCGCGCGAGAAGAACCGGTGGCCCCGGTGTTGCAGCTCCGCCCGCAGTTCGCGGTAGTTGTAGATGCAGCCGTTGAAGACAGCGGTCAAGCCGGCTGCCGGATCGACGATCGGCTGGGCACTAGCAGCCGATAGGTCGATGATCTTCATGCGCCGGTGGCCCAAGGCCACTGAGCCATGTGACCACAGACCTTCGTCGTCAGGTCCACGGCGGGCCATCGCCGCGGCCATACGTTCCACCGCGGCGACGTCGGCACGGCATCCGTCGAGGCGTACTTCTCCGGCCAGCCCGCACATGGTCTGCAATGCTGCCACGCATGCGACTCGATCGCAAACGCGCAGGCACAAGTTGGCTCCCCACCAGGGAGAACAACACTGTCCTAAGTGTTTTTTGATGGCGGAGCGTTGCGGGGTTCTAAAATCCTTTGTGGACTACAATCAAGGCTTGCTGAGCTCTGTCGACACCCCCATCACACGTCACGACGCAGATGTGATATTGCCTGTGGGGCAACAGCGACATATCCGGTGTTCACCCCTGCGACACCGCCGACTCTCCCCACAGGGACGCGCCTCGCAGGATCAGGGTTTTCGTCACGGTGTAGTCATCGATCATCCAGCGCGGTGACTCCCTACCGATCCCTGAATCCTTCACACCGCCGAAGGGGACGTGGTCGAGCCGGAAGTTGGAGGTACCGTTGACCACCAACCCTCCCACCTCAAGATGCCGCCACGCTCGCATGATGCGATCGATACGCTGGGTGAACAGGCCAGCCTGCAAACCGTAACGACTCTGGTTGCACACCTCGAGGACTTGGTCGAAGTCGTCGTACCGAAGGACGACGACGACCGCTCCGAACGCCTCTTCGACGACCAGGGTAGCGGTGGGAGGCGGTTCAGCGACCACCGTGGGTGACAGCGTGGCGCCGTCACGTACACCGCCGCAGGTGACGGTGGCCCCCTCCGCCTTGGCCGCCTGAATCCACTGCTCGACCCGAGCAGCAGCCTGGTCGTCGACCATGCTGCCGACGTCCGTGTCCTCGTCGAGCGGGTCGCCCACCTTGAGCCTGCCGACCGCAGTGGTCAAGGCGTCAAGGAAACGGTCACATACGGATGTGTGGACATAGATCCGCTGAACGGAGACGCAGCTCTGCCCGGAGTTACTGAAACCCGTAGCAGCGCACATCGCCGCGGCCGTGTCGATGTCAGCGTCTTCGCACACGATGGTCGCCGCGTTGCCACCGAGCTCCAGCACGAGCCGCTTGGGGCCAGCGGTACGGGCGACTGCGGCGCCGGCCTGTGCACTGCCGGTGAAGCTGATCGCCGAGACGATGGGCGAGGCACACAGCCGGCTGCCGATCTCGGCCCCGCCGTGCACCACCTGCACCGCTTCCACCGGCATCCCGGCTTCGAGGAGCACCTCGACCAGGCGTACGGACACCGCCGGGGCCTGTGGTGGTGGTTTCACGATGGTGGTGTTGCCAGCGGCGAAGGACGCCGCGAGTTTGTGGGCGAGGAGGTTGGCCGGCGCGTTGAAGGGTGTGATCGCCACCACCACGCCCACCGGCGCCCGGTACGTCATCGCCGTCGATCCGACCCCGCGCGGCCAACCCGCGGTCGGCAGCACCTCGCCGCCGATCCGGCGCGCCTCCGCAGCGGAGACCCGGAGGGTGTCCGCGACACGGACCATCTCCCCACGGCCGTCCTTGAGCGGCTTTCCCAGTTCCAGTGCCAGTAGGCGTGCGAACTCGTCACGCCGGGCGTCGACCAGCTCGGCGGCGCGCTCGAGGACGGAAGCGCGCGCGGCCGGCGATACCTGCTCCACCGCTGCCCGGGACCGGTGTGCATAGGCCAGGGCTTCATCCACCATCGCCTCGTCGGCGAGATGGGCGACGCTGACCGGTCGGCGCACGTAGGGGCCTTGCCGCTCGGCCCGCTCACCACTGGTGCGCCACTCGCCCGCTACCAGGCATCGAACTTCGGTTACGTCATTCCCGTGTGATGGGCTGTTTTCCGCCGTATTGCCGGACATGTCTCGCACTCCAGACCGTCTAGCGGTCCCTGTAGACCGCATCGCGGACCTGATGCTACCGTAAAGCTACGTCGAGGACGAGGGACGCGGCGGCGACGGAGCTGAGACGACCGTCCTCACCGCTACGTGACGCCGAGCTGCCGAGAGGAGACTGCTCGATGAAGGATCGCCCACTGGCCGGGATCAGAGTCCTCGATCTGACCAACGTCCTGGCGGGGCCGTACTGCAGTTATCAACTCGCCCTACTCGGCGCCGAGGTCATCAAGGTGGAGGCACCAAAGACCGGTGACCTGGCTCGCCAACTCGGCGCCGATCCGGAGTTGAACGCCATTGGCCTCGGCACGTCCTTCTTGGCCCAGAACGCCGGCAAGAAGTCTGTGACCGTCGATCTCAAGAGCGAGCAGGGCAAGGCCGACTTCACCACGCTCGTCCAGGGCGCGGACGTGCTCGTCGAGAACTTCCGGCCCGGAGTACTGGCTCGGCTGGGCTTTCCCTGGTCCCACCTCCAGCAGCTCAATCCACGCTTGGTCTACTGTGCGATCTCCGGCTTTGGACAGACCGGTCCGATGAGCCAGCGCCCCGCCTACGACCAAATCATCCAAGGGCTTTCCGGCATGATGAGCATCACCGGGACGCCCGAGACGGCGCCGCTTCGGGTCGGTTTCCCGGTCTGCGACACCATCGGCGGTTTGGCCGCCGCGATGGCCATCAACGCCGCCCTGGTCGGCCGGGCACGCACCGGTCGCGGACACTTCATCGACGTCTCCATGCTCGAAGCGTCGCTATCCGCCATGGGATGGGTCGTCTCCAACTACCTCATCGGCGGCCGCCTCACCGAGCCCATGGGCGACCAGAACTTCACCGCGGCACCATCGGGGACGTTCCGAGCCGCCGACGGGCCACTCAACATCGCCGCGAACCGACAGGAGCAGTACGTCACGCTCTGTCGAATCATCGGGCGGGAGGATCTCATCGAGGATGAACGATTCCGGGACCGCGAATCCCGCAAAGCCAACCGCGAGGAGCTCAACCGGGAACTCAACGAAGCTCTGCGTGCCCGAACGGCGCTGGAGTGGGAAGAGCTCTTGTCGGCTGCTGGAGTGCCCGCTGCCCGGATCCTCACCGTCGACAAAGCGCTCGCACTAGAGCAGTTGGCCGAGCGGGGGTTCATTACGGAGCTGCAGATGCCAGGCGGGCTGCCGCGCACGCTGGGCGTCGTCGGCAACGGCGCGCTCTTCGACGGTGAGCCTGTCGCACCGACGCTACCACCACCGCTTCTTGGTGAACACAACGCGGAAATCCTGTCTGATGCATCGGACGGTGCATCGGCTGCCCCTCGGGAGACGTCATGAACACCCCTGCTACCCCGGAGCGTCGCGAGGTCGCCGATTGGTGGGCCACCGCGATCACGAAGATCGAACCGGGCGTGATCGAGCTACGTGGCGAGCCGATCGCCGACCTGATCGCCCACCGGAGTCTCGTCGAGGTCATCTGGCTGTTGCTGCGCCATGACAGTCCGACGCCGATGCAGGCGCGACTGCTCGAGGCGGCCATGGTCGCCTCAGTCGACCACGGTCCGCAAGCCCCGTCGATCGCCGTCGCACGGATGGCCGCGACCTGTGGCGTTGGGCTCAACAACGCGGTGGCGACGGGGATCAACCTGCTCGGCGACGTGCACGGCGGTGCCGGCGAACAGTGCTTGGAGATGCTCGACGAGATCGTCCGACGCGAGCACGCCGGGGAGGAGACAGCCGCCGCGGCGCGCGCCACGGTACAAGCCTGGCGGGAACGGGTGCGGTACCTACCCGGCTTCGGGCACCGCTTCCACCCGCTCGATCCCCGTCGCGAGCCGCTACTCGCTCTCCTCGAGCAGGCACGAGAAAACGGTGACGTGTCCGGAGCCTACACGCGCGCCGGGCTGGCGGTAGAGGCTGAGCTGAAGGCACGGGCAGGCAAGCCGATACCCATGAATGTCGACTGTCTTACCGCGATGATCTACGGCGAGCTCGGGTTCCCCCCTCCCCTGGCCCGCGGGCTGTTCGTTCTGAGCCGGGCGGTGGGCGTGCTCGCGCACGCGTGGGAGGAGCTGCAGGGCGGTCGCCGGATCAAGGGACCCATGCCACCATCCATCCTGCCGCCTTACCGTCCAGTGAGCTGACGCTGATCCAACCCACAGCGTTCCTCGCAATCCGCGGCGGCCACGAAGCCCACAAGGCCTCGTGGCCGCCGCGGACCCTTTGGTGGGACGTCGGTCAGCGCACCACTGGCCGCGGAAGCGGCCAGCCGGCGCTGCGGAGAGCGGCGACGTCGGCGGTGAAGCCTTCGGCCGCGTCACCGTCGTGCAGGGTTTCGATGACGACGTCGCCGGTGTACCCGAGTGCCGCCACGGTGGCAGCCACCATCTGAAAGTCGATCTCCCCGGAGCCGATCGGATCGTGCGCCCACGAGGCCCGTGTCGTGTCCGAAAGATGGACGAGGCGAAGGTAGCGCCCAACCGCGGCCAGCCCGGCGTGGACGTCCTCCACCATGTGTCCGTTGGCTATGTCATAGCAGACACCAATCCTGTCCGGTCCGATCTCCCCCACAAGCCCAGCGCATTCGGTTCCTGCGTCGAGGATCCCGGTAGGGGTGTTCTCGAACAGCACGCCGATGTCCACTCCGGACAAATCATCGAGGAGGACCCGGATCCCGTCGAGAACCCACTGACGGTACTGGTCGTACGGCGCAGGGCGCAGCGGATGACGCCGCCCGGGATGGATGATCAACCAGCGCGCTCCGATGTCGGCCGCGAGCCGGCCGATGGTGCCGAAGTAGCGGACGCTCCAGCGGCGCATGCTCGAGTCAGGGCTGGCGAGATTCACGTCCACACCCGACGGTACGACGCTGTTCACCTGTACCCCGGCGCATCCGGCTGCCTTGGCGATGCGGTCGGCAACTGCCCAGGGACGCTCCCCGGCGTCGACGTGCGGCGGTGCGGCCAGCAGCTCGACGTCGCTGAATCCGGCCCTCGCGACATCGGCCAGCGCTGCCTTGATGTCGGTACGCCACAGGTAGGTGTACGTGGATACCGCTATCGCTGCCATCCCGACCACCCCTCTGCCTGTCATGAGCTGCCGGAGAGCGCGGTGACCACCGCCAAGGCGGCCGCGCGTCCGGACGCGGTCGCGTGATCGATCGTCGAGGCTCCGTTCTCCGCGTCACCCGCTACGAGGAGGCGCTCCCGCGGCAACCCCCACGCTGTCGGGTCGATCGCCAATGGTGCCGGTGTGAGCCCGTGGGAGGCGAGAATGAGACCGGGGTTCTCCAGTGTGAAGCGTTCACCGTCTCGGCTACAGGTCATGTCCGTAGCTCCGATGGCCTCGACACCGACGCGAAGCTCGATAGCGACGTTGCGGGCCGCGCGTAGCCGCTCGACAGCGGGCAGCTTCTCCCTTGCGCCGGCGTCGGGTGCGAGGTCCGCCTGCGGCCCCACCAGGAGGACCTCGTAGCCGCGGCCGGCCAACTCGTCGGCGACGAACACACCGACCCGGTCGGCGCCCCAGACGGTGACCCGCTTATCGAGTGTGCCCATTCCGGTCCGCAGCCAGTCACGCACGTCGACCACCCTCGGCTGGTCGCTGCCGGGGACTGGTGGCACGTAGCCGACGCCTCCAGTGGCGATGAGGATCGCGTCGACGTCGTCGTGAAGCACCTGGCTCACCGCGGCCGTTCCCGTCCGTACGTCCACCCCAAGCTGTGCCAGTCGCTCGTGGTACCAGTCCAACAACCGGCGGAACTGTGGCTTGCCGCGCAGTTCGGCCGCGAGCGTCAACTGCCCACCCACCCGCTCACCCCGCTCCACCAACCGGACCCGCAGCCCATGCTGGGCCGCCGTGACCGCGGCTTCCATGCCGGCCGGCCCACCACCGACGACCAGCAGCCGTCCCGTGGTAACGCCGGAGCGTACGGGCGGTCGTCCTTCGAAGCCGGTGTCAGGGTTGACCGCACACCACAGCGGAGCGCCGCTGTGGATGACGTCGGCGCAGCCTTGATTGCAGGAGATGCAGGGTCGGGGGTTGGTGCCGGCGAGGGCGTGCCGGGGCCAGGAGGGATCGGCGTGCAAGGCGCGTCCCACGGCGACGAGGTCAGCTAGACCTTCGCTGACGATGCGACGCGCGGTCTCGGGTTTGGTGATCCGCCCGGCAACACTCACCAGTCGTCCATAACGCTGGTAACGCTGCGCGACCGAGGCGAGGTACCCCTCCTCCACCTCGCCCGAAGGAGTGATCCAGTGCCCGGCACCGTAGGTCCCGGCTGACAGGTCGAGCACGTCGACGGTGTCGAGCGCGATGGTGCCGGCGACGGAGAGGGACTGCTCCTCATCCAGACCATCGGCGAGTCCTTCGAAGGCCGACAGTCGGAGGAACAGCGGCACCGACTCGCCGATCGCCTCCCGCACCGCGGTCACGACCCGGTTGAGGAAGGCGGTGGGTTGTCGGTACGCGTCGCTGCGGTAGTTGGAGCGCGGGGAAAGGAACTGGGCGATGAGGTAGCCGTGCGCGCCGTGCACCGCGATCACGTCGACGCCGGCGCGGACGGCCCGAGTGGCCGCGGCGGCGAAGTCCGACACCACTTGGTCGATCTCGGCAACGGTGAGTTCCCGGGGCATCTCACCGCCCACCTCTGTACACGGTACGGCCGACGGTGCTACCGGCTGCAGATGAGATACCCGCGAAGGCACGACCCGGCCGGCGTGGTTGAGGATGACGCCGAGGTGCGCGCCTTCGGCGTGGACCGCCTCGGCCAACCGGGCGAGGTCCTCGATGACGTGATCGCCATGCAGCCCCATCTGGTAGGGGCGGGCCTTGGCGGCCTGGGTGACGTAACACGACTCGGTGAACACGAGCCCGGCCCCGCCGGCTGCTCGTCGCGCCAGGTAGTCGATGTAGCGCGGGGTGACCCGACCGGACAGGTCGCAGTAGTTGCGCTCCATCGGGGCGCCGATGATCCGATTCGGCAGCGTGACGCCGCGAATCCGCAGCGGCGAGTCGAGCCGGACCGCTTCGACACCAGCGTTGGTACTCATAGATTCATGACTCCTGGTAGCCAGAGGACCAGCGCCGGGGCGAAGGTGACCAGCAGGAGCACCGCCAACAAGGGGACCAAGAACGGAATCACACCTCGGAACACCTCGGTGACGGAGACTCCGGTCACCGAGCTGATCACGTAGCAGATCCCTCCGACGGGCGGTGTCAGCAGGCCGATCATCAGGTTGAGGACGACGATCACGCCGAAGTGCACGGGGTCGATACCGAATTCGGTCGCCACCGGCAGCAGGATCGGCACGCTGATCACGAGCGCCGACGTCGGCTCGATGATCATGCCCAACAGCAGAAGGATCACGTTGACCAGCAGCAGGAAGACAACCTTGTTGTCGGTGAACGCGAAGATCGCGCTGGCGATGGTCTGCGGCACCTGCTCGCGGGCGAGGATCCAGCCCAGCAGGGCGGAGGCAGCGAGGATGATCATGATGGAGCCGCTGGTCATCACGGTGTCGCGGAAGACGCCCACCAGGTCACGCAGGCGCACTTTCCGGTAGGCGAAGCCCAGGACGATCATGTACACCGCGCCGACTGCGGCGGCTTCGGTCGGCGTGAAGATCCCCCCCAGGATGCCGCCGATGATGATGACGGGAGTCAGCATCGCCGCGGCCGCGTGCAGAAAGGTACGTGCCAGACGCGCCCAGGAGAAGGATTCGCTGCGCAGGTCGTCCCGCTTACGTGCCCAGAGGAAGACCATGACCGCCAGGGCCGCGGCGAGGAGGAACGCGGGAATGACGGAGGCCGCGAACAGCGCACCGACCGACACCGTCGCGACGGAGGCGTACACGATGGCCGGAATGCTCGGCGGCATGATCGGCGCGATGACGGTCGAGGCCGCGGACAGGCCGACCGAGAAGTCCTTTGGATATCCCTGCTTCCGCATCGCCGGCACCTCGACCGCACCGAGGCCGGCCGCGTCGGCCAGGGCGGATCCGCTCATCCAGGAGAAGCCGACGCTGACGCCGATGTTGACGTAACCCAGCGAGCCCCGAATCCGTCCCAACAGGGCCAGCGCAAAGTCGAAGAGGCGGTCGGCGATGCCGGCGCGGTTGGCGGTCACGCCCACCAGCACGAACAGCGGAATGGCCAGCAGCGGCCAGCTGTTGACGCCCTGTGCCGCCAGGCGGACGCTGAGCCCGAGCGACTGATCGGTCAACCACAGATACCCCAGGCAGGGGCCGAGGATCGCGAAGCCGACGGGCACTCGAAGGAAGAGCAGGACGGCGATGGCGAGGCCCATGATGGCGAGGCTCACGAGGACTCCTTCCCCACGAACGGCGCCACGAGCGCCCGTAGCGCGGTGAGAGCGAAGCCGATGGTCGGGACGGCGTAGAGGAGAGACATGGGAATCTCGGCAGCCGAGGACCGCACCCCGGACTGGGCCTCCATCAGACCGATCCCCTGGTAGAAGAAGGCGATGCAGGTGACGCCCACCACCAGATGCGACACGATGTCGACCACTCGCTTGCCGCGCCGAGGCAAGACCTGGTCGATGATGTCGATGGCGATGTGCTCCTTACGCCCCAAGAGGTAGCCAGCGACCGCGAACGTCAACCACACCAGGCAGAACCTGGCGAGCTCACCGGTCCACACCCAGCCACCAAACGGCGTAAACCGCACGATGACCTGCGCCAAGACCATGAACAGGATCGTTGTCAGCAGCAGGATGCCTACCGTGGCCTCGACGATTTCGATGCCGCGCAGGACCGTGCCGACTCGCCGTGAAAGAGTTGCCGGGCGCTCGTGCGAGATCTGCCGCTCACCCACGTCCTCACCTCCTTATGTCGTCGATCGGAATGTTCACAATGGACGCTCTGGCGTGGGTGCAGGATCTGCCTTCGGCGTCGATCTGGTCCGGGTTGCTGGCGTGCGATGCGCGCCGCCGGCGTGCCCCGGGGATCGTGGGGCACGCCGGCGGTGGACACTACGGTGCTAGCTCACGGACCTTCTGGTAGAGGGCGAGCTTGTCGCCTTGCAGGTTCTGGGCGAAGTACTCCTCGGCCTTGGCGCTGAACGCCGCGCGGTCGACGTCCTCGATGATGGTCAGCTCACCCGAGTCCCGCCACTCCTCGAGGATTCGCTGCTCGGCCTCCTCGATGCACTTGCGGTCACCCTCCCGGGCATTGCTGATCGCCGCCTGCAGCGCCTCCTGCTGCTCCGCTGACAGCGAGTTCCAGGTCTCCTCGCTGGTGATCGCCACGACGAAACCGGTCTGGTGCCCGGTGAGGCTCAAGTGGCTCTGCACCTCGTGGAAGTTCATGTCCGAGATGGTCGGGATCGGGTTCTCCTGGCCATCGATGACACCCTGCTGGAGGGACAGGTAGACCTCCTCGAACGCGACCGCGGTGGCGTTGGCACCGATCGCCTCAGCGTTCTGGAGGAACTGCGGGCTGTCCGGGAAGCGCATCCGCAGACCCTCGAAGTCCTCCGGGCTTCGGATGGGCTTGTTGGCAGTGAAGTGCCGCATACCGAAGTACCAGATGTCGAGCACCCGCAGGCCCGCCTTCTCCCGCATGTCCTCGGCCATCTCCTGGAAGGCAGGACTGTCGGCGAAGTCGAACATGTGGTCCACGGAGTCGAAGACGTACGCCGCGTCCAGTGCCCCGATCGGCTCGTAGACGGACGAGATGGCCGACGCGCCCTGGATGTCCACAGAGATGTCACCGGCCACCACCGCCGCCACGCGCTCGGGGCCGTCCGGGCCGAGCTGGCTGTTGGGGAAGATCTTCAGGTCGATGCCGGTGCCGCTGTTGGCGAGCTCCTCAGCCACGACCTCCGCCCCGCACACGTGGTGGGGGTGTTCGGTGGAGTAGCTGTGTGCGAACGAGAGCTCGACCGAACCGTCGTCGGAACCGTTGGTGCCGTTGTCGCTACATGCTGCTAAGGTGACGACCCCGACAGCGGCCACCGCGAGTACTCGCGGTGCCGTGCGTTTCGCTAGCATGGTTACCTCCGTTGTCTCCGATCACAGGGTTGAGGTGTGGAGTCCTTCGGCGTGCCGCCGTCGGCCACAACGCGGCACGCCTGTCGGCGTATGGATGTCCTAGTCGAACACTCCTGCGTAGATGTCCTTGATGTTCCAGTGGCCAGGCGTCGGCACGGGCTCGTTCACCATGGGGACGTCGATGACCGCCGGCCGACGGTTGCGCACCGCGGTCTCGAGGTGGGCCCGCAGGTCGTCGGGAGTAGTGACGGTGTACCCGTCGGCACCACAGGCTCGACCGAGCACCGCGAAGTCAGGGCTGACCGGCTCGCCCTTCCGGTCGAGGAACTCACAGCCGTAGCTGCGTCCATAGTGTGCGGCCTGCAGGTCGGCGATCGTGCCGTGGGCGCGGTTGTTCATCACCACGAAGATCACCGGCAGGTCGCGTTCGACGGCGGTGGGGATCGCGCTGAGCTGAGCGCTCATACCACCGTCGCCTACCAACGCGACGATGGTGCGCTCCGGCCAGCCGATCTGGACGCCCAGAGCCGCCGCCGGCCCAAAGCCCATAGTGGAGGAGCCGCCGGGGGTGATGAACCGCCCCGCCGCCGGAAGGTTGTAGCACTGCGCCACGCCGTTCTTGTTCCAGCCGACGTCGGTGACGAGGACAGCATCCTCGGGTAGCGTGGCGCGCAGGTCGGCAAGGATCCGCTCGGGACGCAGTGGCATCTGTGGATCGTTGCCGAACGACGCCACCCGGTCGAAAGCTGTGCTGCGGCTCTCCCGAATCCGTTGCCGCAGCTCCGGTCGCTGCCGCCCTTCGGGGACGAGGCGGCGCAACGCGTCGGCGATGGCGGCCAGCGACGCACCGGCGTCGGCTACGATGCCGAGCTCCACGGGATAGTTGCGGCCGATCTCCGCGGGGTCGATGTCGATCTGGATCAGCTTCGTCGGCGGGATGGTCCAGGTGTACCGGGGATCCCAGCTGCTGGAATCGGTCTCGGCGAACCGCGTGCCGATGGCGAGTACCACGTCGGCGTTGCGGCTGTACTCGTTTGTGAATTCCAGTCCCCAAAAGCCAGGCATGCCCAGCAGCAGGGGGTGCTCGTCCGGCAGGGTGCCCTTGGCCATCAGCGAGTGGGCCACGGGGATGTCGTGGTGCTCCACGAGCTCCGCCAAGGTCTGCCGGTGCTGGTGGCGCAGCCCGCCGCCGATGTAGATCAGTGGGCGTTCCGCACCGGAGAGCATCCGGGCGACCTGCTCAGCCACAACCGGGCTCAGGCTAGCTCCGACTCCCGGCTCCGCAAGCGGGGGGATCTCGACGGCCGGTGCCGGGCGGGAGAAGATGTCCATCGGCACGTTGAGCAGTACCGCGCCCGGACGTCCGGAGGTGGCGGTCCAGAACGCTCGCTCGGTGAACCGAGCCAGGTCTTCCACCCGGTCCACATTCCACGCCCGTTTGACGAACGGGCGGTAGATCGACGCCTGGTCGGCGTCGGCGTGCAGGTTCACTTCCTGGTGCGGGTGGCGTCCCCGGTAGTAGGTGGGCACGTCCCCGCTGATGGTCACCATCGGCACGGAGTCCATCGCCGCGCTGGCGACCCCGGTGACCGCGTTCATCATGCCGGGGCCGACGTGCACGCACACGACTCCTGGCTTGCCGGTAGCGCGCGCGTAGCCGTCGGCGGCGTGCGCCGCGGCCGCTTCGTGCCGGAAGACGACGAAGTCGATGCTGCTGCGCCCGAGGGCGTCGAGGAAGGCGATGTTCGTGTGGCCGCACAGGCCGAACACGTACTTCACCCCATAGGCTTCCAGCTGCTCAACTAGGGCTTCAGCACCGGTCTTGGTCTGGCCTGCGCCGCGGTGCTGATCCACGGATGCGGTCACTTCACCCTCCCGCTCCGACCGCTAGGCGGTCCGACCCGTCCGTTGTACGGACCTAAGCTAGAGGCAAGGCCTCGTCTTCGCAAGGGTCCGTCCGGGCGATGTCCAAACCGTTACCTACGTGCCGACCGAGCGTCAGCCACCCGACATGGGGGTGCACGCCACCCGTTTCAGTAGATAAATTTCAAATCTCCGGGTAGTATCATCCGCCTGGTGGTCTAGTCGTACCGTAGAATGGATCACCGTTCCAGAGGAAGTTTCCGGACAAGTTGAGGAAAAGCGGAAGGGGCCTTCCGTGCCCACACATGAGTCGCAGGAGAACGACTCCGGTGGCGTCCGCAGTGTGCAGCGGGCCATCGAGATCATGTCGCTACTGACCGAACAGCGACCACGCGTGACGATCCGCGACATCGTCGAGACGACAGGGTTGCCCAAGACCACGGTGTTGAGGATCGTTCAGACCCTGGAGCACAGCGGTTTGCTCGCCGCCACCCCCAGCGGCTACGTGGCAGGCCCAGGTCTGTGGCGCTGGGCTCACCTGGCTAAACACAGCTGGGAGCCAACCGAGGCGGCGAGAGCGGTCATGCGCGAACTCGTCGCTCGACAACGCGAGACGGTCAATATCTACATCCTCCACAACCTGTCCCGGGTCTGCGTCACCCAGGAGGAGAGTCCGATGGCCCTGCGCCACGTGGTGCGGGTCGGAGACGAACTACCGCTGTGGGCTGGCGCGTCGTCGAAGGTGCTCCTCCGTGACGCTCCACGTGGCTTCCTGGAACGGATCGTCCATACTGCACCCGGCGGACTGGCGCATCTCCCCAATCTCGAGAAGGAGATCGCCAACGCCGCCGCCGACGGTTACGGCATCAGCTATGACGAGCGGGAGGTCGGCTTGTCGGCCGTCGCCGTACCGATCCACGGACGCGAAGGTGAGGTGGTCGCTGCCCTCTCCTATAGCGGTCCCACCAGCCGATTCCCGGACGAGCGAATGCCGGAGCTCATAGCCGACCTGCGATGGGGCGCCGCACGCCTCACCGAGCAGGGTTTCGACCATCCGCTGCGGTCACCGTTGCACCGACGCGAGGGCCACAGGTCGTAACGTGGCCTATCTCCCCGCGCCCCCCGGCCTTGGCATCGCGGGCGCGTGCCTCGACCACAGCCGCGAGCAGGGCACGCTCCTCGCGGAGGATCCGGTGCGCCTCGACCGGCAAAGTGGCGAGCATGGCGTCGGTACGCTCGAACACCCAGGCGGCAGCGACGGGTATACGGGGGTAGAGCAATCTCGTAACCGCGATGGCGAACTCCTGCTCGCCGCTGCTCCACACCGCGGGTAGGACGTCGAAGTACTGCTCGGCAAACGGTGGAAGCAGCTCCTCCTGAGTGGGCTGCCGGAAGCCACTCATCGCCGCTCGGCGTTCGGCGAGCGAACGACGGTCGTCGAAGGCCAGCCGCCACGCCTCCTGCTTGCGGTGCGGATCCGGCTCGGCGGCCTTCACAGCGAGTGCCCGGCAGTGCCCCTCCCAGCTCTGGTCGACCGCCAGCATCCGCTCAACGCGGTGCTCGCTAGCTCCGAGGAGGGCCAGCCGCTGCACCAGCCGCCACCGAAGGTCGATGTCGACGTCGAGGCCGGGCCACGGGCTGTCACCGCGTAGCATCCGGTCGACCGGAAGCAGGTCTTCTCCCGGCAGCGTGGCGAGCGCCATCCGCGCCCACACCAGCTGGCGATCGCTACCCGGCTCAGCGGTGGTCAACGCGTCCATCGCAGCGGAGAACATATCCGCGGTCGCCTTTTCCCGGTGGCCGGGGGCGCCATAGGTCGTGCTGGCGTCGAGCGCCCGCTCCCACAACAGCTCCACGACACCGTCGTCTGGTTCGGCGTGGGCGTGGCGCAGCACGCATTGCACGTACGTCCGGGCCGCCAACCGCCCGTCGTGCACGTCGTCCCACAACGCGCTCCAGAGCACAGCCCGGGCCAACGGGTCAGCCAGGGTGGAGAGGCCAGTGAGCGTGGCCTGGCGTGACTCAGGGTCGAGGACGACCTTGGTGTACGTCGCCGCGCTGTCGTTCGGCAGGACGACCGCTCCCTCCGACAGGTCGGCGTCGACTCGTGCCGCCGTGGCCCCGGTGAGCGTCACCGTGGTCCGGGCGCGCGTCGCTCCCGCTGCGGTGTCGTAGACGCCGACATCGAGCCGGCATACCCGCTCCCCCGCCCGCGGACCCGGTGACTGACGTACCTCGACGCCGGAGGTGAGCCGGCGGGTGGTCACCGTGCCGATCCCGGGTTGTCGCAGCCACGTGCTCCACTGCGGCACGTCGCCGCTCCCGTCGTCCAAGGCGGCGACCAGCTCGGTGAATCCGGCGTTTCCCCAGGCGTACGTGTCGAGGTACCGGCGCAGGCCGCGGAGGAAGCGGTCGTGGCCCAGCTCGGCGGCGAGCTGCCGCAACAGCGCAGCGCCCTTGCGGTAGGTAATCGGGTTGAAGGCCATCCGCGCCGCCATCGTGTCCGGTGCCTCGACAGCAACCGGCTGGCCGCCGGAGAGTTGGTCGACCCGCCGAGCGGTCACCGCGGCGTCGTGGGCGAACCACACCCACGCCGCCGCGTACCGTCCGGTGGCGGCCTGCGCGGCCGCCGCTGCCCACACGGCGAAACTCTCACTGAGCCACAGATCGTCCCACCAGCGTGGAGTGACGAGGTTGCCGAACCACATGTGGGCCGTCTCGTGAAGCAGTACCTCGCCGCGGCGCCGCCTCGACTCCTGCGTGACCCGGGATGTGAACAGGAAGCGTTCGTTGGCGGTGACCGCGCCCGGGTGTTCCATGGCCCCGAAGTTGTACTCGGGCGCGAAGACGATGTCGTACTTGCCGAACGGGTACGGATGGCCGAACTGGTCGGCGAAGAAGGCGAGCCCACCTGCGGTGATGTCGAACAGTTCGCCGGCGTCGCGCGTCAGTGCGTCCATCAAGGAGGGACGCGCGTACCACGTCATGGGAACACCGTCACGGACGGTACCGATGTGTGCGAACGGCCCGGCGGCGACCGTGACGAGGTACGTGGACAGCGGCCAACTCTGCGCGAACCGCCACCGCTTGCCTGCTCCAACGACGGTCACCTCCACCGCTTCGGTGTTGGACACCACCTGCCAGGCAGCGGGCGCGGTGACCTCGACGCGAAACCGGGCTTTGAGGTCCGGCTGGTCAAAGCAGGCAAAGACCCGGTGGGCGTCGAACGGCTGGAACTTTGTGTGCAGGTAGCACTGACCATCAGCGGGATCGCGGAAGCGGTGCATCCCCACCCCGGTGCGTTCGTACGGTGCGCTCCCGACGACTCGAACGTGATTGTCGCCGGCCACCACCGGAATGGTGATCCGGGCGCCGTCGACACACTCGGACGGCAGGGCTCGTCCGTTGCAGGTCACAGCCACGACGTCGCCGGCGTAGTCGAGGAACGTCTCACCGGACTCGTCGGCACGGAACTGGATGACGCTCTCCGACCGGAACCGCTCCTCACCGGTCACATCGAGCGCGACGTCGTAGCGCACATCGGAGAGGGCCGCCGACCGCAGCCGCGCCTCCGCCTGGGTCAGGATGCCGGGCCAGGCGGGTAGCCGATGGGTGCCAGTCATACCGCTGCCTTCACGGTCATCCGCCGATAGGACAGGTCAGTGGGAGCACTCGACGCGGTGGCCGCCTCGGCCACCGGATCGGTAACCAGATGGTGGTCGGGTGAGTGGACACACACCGGATCGGGACGGGAGGCGTCACCAGTCAGCATGAAGGCCTGGCACCGGCAGCCTCCGAAGTCGATCGACCGTCGGTCGCACGTGCGACACGGCTCCTGCATCCACGATTCTCCCCGGTAGGCGTTGAATGCGGGTGACTCCCGCCAGATCCAGCTCAGGTTGTGGTCCTGCACCGACGGGAAGTCGAGAGTGGTGATGACGTCGGCTACCGGACAGGGGTAGGCGGTGCCGTCGGGGGCGACCGTCAACGACGTGGCGGCCCAACCACCCATGCAGGGTTTCGGATACCGCTCGAAGTAGTCGGGCAGGACCCACAGCAGCTCCACCCGACCGGCCAGCTCGTCACGCCGCCGCCGGTACACCTCCTCAGCGGCGGTCAGCTGATCAGCGGTGGGCAACAGGTGTCGCCGATTCCGGAGTGCCCAGCCGTAGTACTGCGTGTTCGCCAGCTCCAGCCGCTCCGCGCCCCACTCCACGCACAGGTCGATGATCCGGTCGAGCCGGTCGAGGTTGAGCCGGTGCAGGACGACGTTCATGCTCAACGGCAGGCCGACGGACCGCACCACCTCGGCGGCCTTGCGTTTGCGTTCGAAGGCCGGGGCCCTGGCCACGAGGATCGCCGAGGCCGGATCGTCGCCTTGAATGCTCAACTGGACGCTGTGCAGACCGGCGGCTGTCAGCGCCGCACCTCGCTCCTCGGTGAGCCCAAGCCCGCTGGTGATGAGGTTGGTGAACATGCCGAGGCTGCGGGCGTGGGCGACCAGCTCCTCCAGGTCCGGGCGCAACAAGGGCTCACCACCGGTGAAGTGGACATGCATCACCCCCAACGCGGCCGCCTCGTCGAGCACTCGTCGCCACTGCTCGCCACGGAGCTCCTGGTCCGCTCCGGTCAACTGCAACGGGTTGGAGCAGTAGACACACTGCAGGGGGCACCGGTGGGTGAGCTCGGCGAGCAGGCCGTACGGGGCGGGTGGCTGGCTCATGTCTCCACCCACCCATGGTCAGCCGCGACCGTGAGGAAGCTCGTGACGTCGGTGGTGAGGTCGGTGGCGTCGAACTCGGCCTCCAGCTTCTCGACGATCTCGGCGACGGTCGCGCTCCCGTCGCAGCGGGCGAGGATCGCCGCACCTGAGGCGTTCAGCTTCACCACCCGTTCCGGGAGGAGAAGCACGTGGGTCTGCCGGACCTCGTCGTATCGCAGCACGGCCTTGCGCACCAGCCTCGGCCGTGCGGACAGCGCCACCGTGTCACTCACCGGGCCGACTCCTCAGACCGACGACAGTAGGCGTGCTCGACCGCGTCGAGGATGGCCCACAGTACGTCGCACTTGAATTCCAGCGCCTGGACGCAGCGCAGCTGCTCTTCGTGAGTCTTCGCCGAGGGCAGTACCAGCTCGAGGAGGTGTTCGATGTCCTTCGGCTGCTGCGTGAGCCGATTGCGGAAGTACGCCAGGCCCTCGGGCTCGATCCACGGGTAGTGCTTCTCCACGTCCTCGATCCGCTTGCTGATCAGGCCCGGCGCGAAGAACTCGGTCATCGCCGAGGCGACCGCCTCTAGCCACGGACGTGTACGGCAGAAGTTGACGTACGCGTCGACCGCGAAACGCACCGCTGGTAGCACGCCCTCGCAGCTCTCCATCTTCGCCCGCGGGATTCCCACCGCCTCGCCGAGGCGTAGCCACAGCTCGATCCCTCCGGCTTCACCCTCGTGGCCGTCGTGGTCGTGGATCCGCTTGATCCAGCGGCGCCGGTCTTGGCGGCTTGGTAGCTTGGCGAGGATGTAGGCGTCCTTGACCGGGATGTTGACCTGGTAGTAGAAGCGGTTCACCACCCAGGCCTGAAACTCCTCCTTAGACAGTTCACCCGCGTGCATCCGCACGTGAAACGGATGGAGGTGGTGGTAGCGCCGCTCACCCACCGCCCGTAGCTGGGCTTCAAACTCGGAGATGGACCACACGGTGACCTCACAGTTCGACTCGCAGACCTGCCCGGCCGATCACGATTCCCAGCTCTGTCAGCTCTCGATGCTCAGCTGATTGCGGATCTAGGACCGGGTTCGTGTTGTTGATATGGGTGTAGATCTTGTGTTTGGCGGGGAGTGCGGCCAGCTTGACGGCGGTTCCGTCCGGACCGCTCATCGGCTGGTGCCCCATCTGGTGGCCGAGACGGGTTCCCGTACCGCTGCGCGGCATCTCGTCGTCGGTCCAGAAGGTGCCGTCGACGACGACGCAGTCGGCGTCGGCGACGGTCTGCGCCAGCGCTCCCTCCCAGCTGGCCACGGCGGGGGCGTAGACGGCGGTCCGGCCGGTGCGAGTGTCCTCTAGGCGGTAGGCCACGACAGCGCCGTCACTGGCCGACGCCGACGCCGCGTACCGCGGCCGTTTGCGCCCGACCGCGATCGCGGTGGCGGTCAGCGCCTCGTCCAGGCGCACCGGAGCTCCCGGCTCGATCTCCTCCCAGGAGACCTCCGCGTAGTCGCGCAGGAGTGAGCGGACGGGGAAGTCGTCGGTGAGCGTGGCGAGCACGGTCGCGGTGCCCAGCACCCTGAGCGTGCTGCCCTCGCGCAGGATCAGCAGGCCCAGCGTGTGGTCGAACTCCGCATCGGTGAGCAGTACGCCGGCCAGTGGTGTCTGGCGCACCCCTGGCCCCGGGTGGAGCTCGGGGGTGGCCGCGATCTGGTGGTGCACGTCCGGTGTCGCGTTGATGAGGTACCAACGCTCACCTGTGCCGGACACCGCGACGCTGGCGTGTAGCGAGGCGCGGCCCGGATCACTCCGGGCCGCGCGGCGGTTCGCCGGCCGCTCCAGCGCCCGGACCTGGCTGTTCGCGATCGCGCGA
>CAYTMR010000045.1:0-23903 GCA_964438855.1 uncultured Micromonosporaceae bacterium | reverse complement strand
CTAGTCGACCTGGACCATGCGGCGTTTCTGTCTGCATTGCGCGGCAAGTTCACCGGGGGGTGGTGGCTCCACCGCCTGCTCGCCGGACACGAGCTCGACTTCTTCGTCATGGTGTCGTCGGTGTCGGCACTGTGGGGAACCGACGGGTACGCCACCTACGCCGCCGCCAACGGCGGCCTCGACCTGATCGCATCGCACCGGGACGGGGCGGGGCTTGCCGGGACGAGCATCGCGTACGGGCCGTGGGCGGTCGACGGCATGGCGGACGCGCAGTCGCGAGAAGAGTTCGCCCGAGGGGGCGTCGACACGGTCATCCCCGCGATCGGATGCGCCAGCCTTTCGGCCCGCTCCGGAGCGGACGACCCGCTGCTGGTGTGCTGCCCCGTACGGTGGCCGCGGTTCGCCTCGGTCATGTCCGCCCGGAGGCCACGGGCGCTCTACCGACACCTGGTGACCGACCCCGAGGTGGAAGCTGCTACGGATGGCGGTAAGTCCAGTCGGGACGCGCTGCTGGCGTTACCGGAGCGGTCACGCGCCGACGTGGTGAAGCAGACGGTCGCCACGACCGTCGCCCGGGTCCTCGGCTACCCGGACGGCAGCCATGCCCCAGAAGATGTCGGCTTCTTCGATCTGGGACTGGATTCGATGATGGCGGTCGACCTCATCGACCAGCTCGCGAAGACGTATCAGGTCTCGTTGCAGGTCGCCGACGTCTTCGACCACCCCACTGTGGCGAGCCTGGCCGCGCACGTTCTCGCTACCTGTCTCGGGCAGCCGGCCGCACCGGCCCTCACTGTGCCGACCGTGACCACCCCCGTGCGGGAGTCGGTCGCGGATGCGGTGTCCGCGGCGCCCCAGGAACCTGCCAGCGGGAATGGTGAGGGGACGAGGACACCGGTGGCGATCGTCGGCATGGCCGGACGGTTCCCTGGCGCCGACTCGGTGACCGAGCTGTGGCAACTGCTGATCGACGGTCGAGACGGAGTCGGTCCTGTCCCGACGGACCGGTGGAACGCACGACGGCTCAGCGACCGTGACCCGCTGCATACCGGCACCATCACCACCGACCAGGGTGGTTTCCTGTCGGACATCGCCAGCTTCGACGCGGCGTTCTTCGGCATTCCCGCCCGAGAAGCGGACAGCATCGACCCCCAGCACCGGTTGCTGTTGGAGACCGCCTGGCATGCGCTCGAGGACGCGAACATCGATCCGACGAGCCTGCGCGGCACCCGCACGGGGGTCTTCGTCGGCATCTCTCACAGCGATTACGCCCGAGTCCTCGAAGCAGGCGGGCTGGCCGGGATCGACGCCTACTACGGCACGGGCATCGCACTCAACGCGGCCGCTGGACGGTTGGCGTACCTGTGGGATCTGCGTGGCCCGGTGATGGCCGTGGACACGGCTTGCTCTTCCTCGCTGGTCGCCATCCACCTCGCCATGCGTGCCCTGCGGGCGGGGGAGTGCGACATCGCTCTGGTCGGCGGCGTGAACGTGATCGCCGCCCCGGTCGCGTCGGTCGCCGTGAGCCGGGCCCACATGCTCTCGCCGGATGGCCGGTGCAAGACTTTCGCCGACGACGCCGACGGATTCGTCCGGTCGGAGGCCGTCGGGGTGCTCGTGCTGAAACCAGCCGCAGCCGCCGAACGCGACGACGACCACGTCCTCGCCCTTCTGCATGGCAGCGCGGTCAACTCGGACGGCGCCTCGAGTGGACTGACCGCGCCCAACGGCAAGGCGCAGCAGGCGGTGATCGCCGCTGCCCTGGCTGACGCGGGCCTGCACGGGTCGCAGATTTCCTACTTGGAGGCGCACGGCACGGGTACCGCGCTGGGTGACCCGGTGGAGATCAACGCCGCGTGGCACGTGCTCGGCCCGGGCCGAGACGACGACCAGCCGTTGTACGTCGGCTCGGTCAAGAGCAACGTCGGCCACTGCGAGTCGGCGGCCGGAGTCGTCTCGGTCATCAAGACCGTGCTGGCGCTACAGCACGAGCAGGTGCCGGCGAATCTGCACAGCCAACCGCTCAACCGTCGAATCGACTGGGCGAGCATGAACGTGCGAGTGGCGGACCAGCCGGTGCCGTGGCCAGCCAGTGAGAAGCCACGTTACGCGGGGATCTCCGGATTCGGTTTCTCCGGCACCAACGCACACGTGATCATCGGCGAAGCCTCCGTGGCCGCGCCGACCGAACAGCCGGACGCCAGTCGGCCGCAGCCGCTACTCCTGCCGCTGTCGGCAGCCGACGAGGACGGGCTCGCCCGCCTCGCCACGGCCTGGGACCAACGCCTCAGCGACGCACACGACGTGGAGCTGCCAGCCTTGGCAGCGATCGCCGCCTCGGGTCGGGCTCATCTTCCGGTCCGCAGAGCAGTCCTGGGCAGCACCGTCGCGCAACTTCGGCGTGAGCTCGCCGCGGCCAGCGGTGGCCGTGAATCCACACGACCGCCCCGCGTGGCCTTCCTGTTCTCCGGGCAAGGAAGCCAGTACTTCGGCATGGGTCAGGAGCTGTACGAGACCGAGCCGGTGTTCCGGCGAGCGTTCGACGAATGCGACGAGATCCTGGCCGAACACCTCGGTCGTTCCCTGCGGGACCTGCTCTGGTACGGCACCGACAAGGACCTGATCAACCAGACCTGGGTGACCCAGCCGGCCTTGGTCGCGTTGGAGCTGTCACTGGCGGCGTTGTGGAACTCGTGGGGCGTCACCGCGGAGGCGGTGATCGGCCATAGTGTGGGCGAGATCGCCGCCGCAGTCCACGCCGGTGTTCTCGACCTAGTGGACGGCCTGACGCTGATCGTCCACCGTGCCCGTCTCATGCAGGCGAGCGCGCCCGGCGCGATGCTCGCCGTCAACGCTGACGCCGCCCGGGTACAGGACTTGCTTTCCGGTGCCGACCTGGACCTCGCGGCGGTCAACGGACCTCGCCAGGTGGTCGTCGCCGGCACCACCACCGAGGTCGATCGGTTCCTCGAGGTGTGCAAGAAGCACGCGATCCGGGCGCAGAGGTTGGCGGTCTCCCATGCGTTTCACTCCCGACTCATGGAGCCGATCCTCGATGAGCTAGGCCGATGCGTGCGAGAGTTGCCGCACCGTGACCCTACGATCCCGATCGTCGCCAACGTCAGCGGCGAGCTGGCCGTCGCCGGGCAGTACCAGGCGGACTACTGGTGCCGTCACGTCCGCGAGCCGGTCCGCTTCTACGAAGGGGTGCAGGCCCTGAGCGACCAGGACATCGACGTCTTCCTCGAGATCGGACCGGGTCGAACTCTGGTGGCGTTGGCGGCCTCCGCGGGCCTGGCCCCGTCTGGGGGAGCAGTGGCCTCCCTCCGCCGTGGCGTCTCCGCACGTGCGACGATGCTCGAAGCGGTCCGTGCCCTGTACGAACAGGGCCAGGCCATCCGATGGCAGGCGGTGCAGCCGCGCCGCGACCGGTCCCGGACACGGGCGCCGAAGTTCCCGTTCGCCCGCACCCGACACTGGGCGCATACCGCCGTGGCGGCCCCGCAGGTGCCGCATGAGACCGGTGCGCACTGGGGACGCGAACTCCGCTCGCCCGCCTTGTCGGGCCGGGTCTTCGAGTTCCTCAGAAGCGCGCAGTTCCCCGCTTACCTGACCGACCACCGGCTCTACGGCACGGTCGTCACTCCCGCCGCTTCCCACCTGGCGACGATCCTGTCAGCGCTCACGCCAGACCGCCGCCCGATCGTCATCGAGGACCTGCTATGCCCGAGAGCGCTGGTGATCGACGAGGACGAACGGTACGACGTGCAGCTCATCGTCGAGGACGGGCACCAGTTGTCGGTGCGCAGCCTGGTGCACCCCGAGCAAGGCGTGTGGCAGGAGCACCTCTCCGGTCGCGTGACCCACTCGGAGGCCGCCTCGCCCGAACCGCCGGACCGTGACGCGTTCATCGCCACCGCGGACCGTCACCTCAGTGGCGAGCGGTTCTACCGGTACTTCCGACAACTGGGATACACCCTCGGCCCCTCGTTCCAGTGGATCGCCGAGATGTGGCTCACCGACGATGAGGCGCTAATCCGATATACCCGTCCGGCCCTGCCCGACGACCCCGCTGACTACCGAATCTATCCAGGACTCATCGACTCCTGTTTCCAGAGCATCGCCGGTTTCCTGATGGGCGAGGACGAGGCTGAACTCGCGCCCGCGTTGGCGATCCCCTTCGCCGCCGCGTCGCTGTCGTTCCCCGGTGGCGTCGTGCCCGGCGACGAGCTGTGGGGACACGTACGGATCCGCAGCGCCGGCGAGCTGCCCGGCGGGTGTCGTGAGGTGCACGCCGCCGACCTCCACCTCTTCACCGCTGACGGCGCCAGCCTCATGGTGGCCGAGGACTTCCGGGTCCGTCCCGCACCTCGCGACACACTGCGACGCAGCCTCCGGGACGACAGTGCCCACCTGTACGTACCGCGGTGGTGCGCCACCACACCGGCTGCTGCTCGGGCCGGCAATGCGTACACGGTGCAGCTGCGTGGCGCTAGCGACTTCGCCACACAGGTGGCGCAGGCGTTGCGCGAACGTGGCCACGCGGTGGTGACCGAGGGGAGTGCCGACCTGGTCCTGGACCTCACCCACGCGCTCGAGGAGACCAGCGACCCCCACGCGGCCCACGCTGCGGCGCGCCGTCTCACCCACGCGCTCCGGGAGAGCCCACCAGCGGTGCCGTACGTGGTGGTGTGCCCCGATGGGCCGAGGGCGGCGCCCCTCCGTGAGACACTGTGGGGCCTCCTGGCCGCTGTGGAGGCAGAGGAGTCACAGCGCCGGCTGGTACGGATCCAGCACGCCGCTGACCCGGCGCCACTAGCGGAGGCGTTGGTCGACATCCTGGCTCAGGGGATCCCCGAGACTCGGTTCCGGTTGGTCGACGGCCAGCTTCATCTCGCTCGGCTCGTCCCTGCCTCCGCCGAGCAGCCCGGCGTCGAGCTGGGCGACGGCGTGCTCATCACGGGCGGACTCGGAGCGCTCGGGCTCTCGGTCGCCACGATGCTGGCGGACCGCGGCATCCGACACCTCACCCTGATGGGCCGCTCCGCACCAGATGCAGCCGGCCAGCGATGCATCGACGAATTGGCCGCGCGTGGGGTCCGGGTGGTGGTAAGCCTCGGTGACGTCGCCGACGCCGCCGACTGTGCTGCCGCGGTGGCGACCGCCACCCGCAACGGCCCACTTCGCCTGGTGTTCCACTTGGCCGGCGCCACCGCCGACGGCGCGTTCGCGACCCTCTCCGACGACGCGTTCGACACGCCGTTCAGCGGTAAGGTCTACGGAGCCTGGCAGCTCATCGACGCCGTACGAGGGCAGGATCTCACCGCATTCGTGCTCTTCTCCTCCGTGTCCAGCGTGCTCGGCTCCGCGGGCCAGGCCAACTACGCCGCTGCCAACGGCTACCTCAACGGGCTTGCGATGGCGCTGCGCGCGCAAGGCGTCCCCGCTACCAGCATCTGCTGGGGCCCATGGCAGCCGACGGTCAAGCCTGGTATGGCGGCAACCCACGCTGCGCAGGAGGCGGCGACACGGGTGGGGGTCCGCGTGCTGGGCGACGCTGACGCCGCACCGTTGCTCGAAGCAGCGCTCGACGCCACCACGGCACAGGCCGTGGCGGTCGCGGTCGACACCGCACGTTACCGGACTACCGTCGGACCGGTCCGGGCGGCGCTGCTGACCGAGTTGATGGGAACTCCGGACGTGTCCACCCCACCCGTCGATGGGCCCGAACCGGGGTGGCTCCGCGACGCGCTCGCAGGCCTCGACCCGATGGCGCGCGACGAGCAGATGCGCCAAGTGATCGGTGGCCTGGTCGCCAAGGTCCTGGGAACCGCGGAGAGTGTGGACGAACATCGCGGGTTCACCGAACTCGGCATGGACTCGATCATGGTGATCGACCTGCGTGCCGAGCTTGGACGGGCGTTGGGAGTCGACCTGCCCGCCACGGTGGCGCTCGACCATCCGACCGTCGCCGCGTTGGCGTCCTTCGTCGGTCGGCGGGTCTTCCAGGAGGCTGGTGTACCCCGTCCCGACAGCGACGCCGGCGGCAGGGGCGCTCTGCCCGGCAGCACCACCAGCGACACGGCAGAGGGTGGGGTCGACGTCGGTGGCGCGGACGAGTTGGCCAGCTTGTCCCTGGACGAGCTGGTGCGTGAGGTGAGAGCCGACCTCAACGCCGAGGTGTAAACCGCGATGAGGGGTGTGGGCAGACACCAGCCTTCCCACACCCCTCATCACGGCGCATCGTCGGGCAGCCCGTCGCGCCGCTCACCCTGCGGCGGTCAGGAGCTCGTCGTCGGCGCGACGGTAGGAGACTCCTTTCCGGTCTCGCTCTGCTGCGAAAGGACGTAGATCTCGTCGATCACCTCAGACCACAGCGCCCGCGGTAGCACACCGTGCCCGAAACCTGGATACGAGATGAACCGGGCGCCCGGGATCGCGTCAGCGGTAGCCCGGCCACCCTCGATCCCCCAGATCCGGTCCGCCTCACCATGGACGACGAGGGCCGGGATGTCGAGCGTGGCCAGTCCGCTTCGGCGGTCACTGGAGCCGATGAGAGCGGCCTCATGGCGCAGTCGCCCCGCCTGGTCGTAGCCGCGGTCGTAGGCGCGTCGGCCGGCCTCGCGCAGCCACTGCTCGTCCATGTCGTACCCCGGTGACCCGAGGAACCGGAACAGATCCACCATGAGCTGGCCGGCGTCCTCCCGGTTGGTGACCTTGCGATCCTGCATACGTTGCAGACGAAGAGCAGTGCGTAGGGACAGCCGACCGATCCGCGGTGAGGCCGTGGCGGCGATGGAGGTAAGTGTGGCCCGGGTCGGGTAGCGGATCGCCACTTCTTGGGCGATCATGGCCCCCAGCGAGATCCCGACGAGGTGGGCGCGTCGCCAACCAAGTGCGTCCAACACCGAGATGGCGTCGGCGGCCATGTCCGTCAGTTGGTACGGCGAGGCTGACGGGCGCAGCATCATCTGGAGGAGCGTCGGTCTGCCGAACTCGTGCAGGTGAGTCGAGGCGCCGACGTCTCGGTGATCGAAGCGGGCGACCGTGAAGCCGCGCTCGACGAGGGCGTCGCAGAACTGCTCATGCCACATGATCATCTGCATGCCGAGCCCGGCGAAGAGTAGCAACGGTTCACCGTCGGGCGCGCCGAACTGCTCATATGCGAGTTCGACGATGCCCTCGCGATCGGGGGCGATCCGCGAGGTCGCGGTGCCTGTACGGCGTGGGGATTCCTTGGTCATTCCTCGACGGTGGCTGGTGCGACTTGAGCCTCGATTGAGTCACTCCACGAAGGACCAAGCGATTCTCCAGAACAGCCCGGTAGCGTCCGGGTCACAGGACCGAAGTGGAAGGAGCGAACCATGGGAGAGGTCGTGTCGTGCGAGGAGGCTCTCGTCACCGCTGTCCTACACGGTGGTCCGGCGGATCTCCCCCCGAACATGCGCCGCTGCGAGGTCGCCGTGGATCAGCAGAAGATCAAGGTTCCATGGCTGGGAGGGAACGAGCACTTCGAACGGGACGTTGAGGCCGCCCAGGAACCTGGCCAGCCGGTGGTCTTCCGCTGGTCCTATCGAACCAGGGTTGCCGAATGAACCGGTACGTCATGCTGCTTGAGGGCTCTCGGGTTGCGTCGCATCGGAAGCAGCCGACGGCTGCGCATTGACCGGAATGCTAGCGCGTACGCAGAAGTGTCCGTCGTGGGACTCTACCGACAGCGTGCCGCCTACCATCGCTACTCGTTCACTCAATCCCGTCAGCCCGGTACCGAACATCGGCGGATTCTCGAGCTTCGCTCCAAGCCCGTCGTCGCGGACCTCGACGGTCACCCAGCCGTCGTCGCGTCTGACCTCGATGTCGCACTGCCTGGCGCGGGCGTGCCGGAGTGCGTTGGTCACGGCTTCACGGACTACCCACCCGGCACACTCGTCGATCGGACTCGGAAGCCCATCGGCTGGAAGCCGCACGGTGGTCCGCAGCCCTGCGGTCCTCAGTAACGCTTCCGCCGATGCGGCTTCTGCGGTGAGCGACACTTGGCGGTACCCAGACACGGCTGCTCTGGCGGCGGCGAGACCATCGCGTGCCAATGCGCCCACCTCGGTCATTTCGAGAGCTGCCCGCTGGGGGTCGGAGGCGACGATGCGGGCCGCGACTTGAGCCTTCAGTGAAATCGCCGACAGGTGTTGGCCAAGGATGTCGTGGAGGTCCCTCGCAATTCGTAAACGTTCTTGGGTGACTGCCAGTTGGGTCAGTTCGATACGAGCTTGGCGGAGTTCGTTGGACAGCTTGAGTTGTCGATACAGAGCTACCTGTAGGCCGCTGCCGATAAGGACTTGAAGAAGGAGAAAGACAACCGCGCCAGGGGGCTCATTGAGGAAGAACAGAGCGACTGCGACCGAGGTGACGAGGAGCGCTGGCAGGACAATGTGCCATAACCGCTGTGGGAAGTTGATGAGCAGCATCACCGACGCGAAGAAGGACAGGCCGGCGAACCACTCGGCTCCGAGCGTCGGCACCAGCAGAGCCCCACAGCCGATGGTGGCGAAGAGCGCTATTGGCGTCTGATTCGTATGGAGATGCGGAGTATTGCGCCAAACCACCCATACATAGCCGCCCGCGAAGCCCGCCAATGCGAGAAATAGAACCGGATGCTCGCCCGTCAATCCGTCGATCGGATAAGCCAGGAAGGCCAATAGTAGGAGGGCGAGCAGTCGGGGCACGATCTGCTGCCGTCGTAGTTTGGTCGGGTCCGTGTCGGGCACTCTGGCATCCGCGTTCGGCATGCATTCATTCAATCATGTGCGTTTCCTTTTTCGTGCTGGATGTGCATTCATACCGGGTTAGAACCTGTTGGCACCAAGCGATTGAGGCGGGCCTAGCTGGCGTGCGGTGAAAGCTGTGCTGGGCGACGACCAAGGCTGAGATGCGAGGTGCGACGCCCGGCCGGTTCGAGCCCGGTCACCATCAGCTCGTCAACGCCTCGAGCTGCTTCTTGACCTGGGCGATCGTTGGGTTGGTCAGGGCGGTGCCGTCTGGGAACCGGACCGTGGGGACGGTCTGGTTGCCGCCGTTCACGCTCATGACGTACTCGGCCGCGGCGGCGTCCTTCTCGATGTCGACCTCGCGAAACTCGATGCCTTCGCGGGTGAGCTGCGACTTCAGTCGGTGGCAGTAACCACACCAAGGGGTGGAGTAGAGCGTGAGCACGAGCATCCTCCAGGGGGAAAGGTCTCAGCTCACAGGCTAGCCAACGCCAGGTCACCGCTGACTGCGATGATTCCTAGCTGTGACGATGGAGTCGGTGCGGCGCATTGTGGGTGGCCTGGACCCGGAACAGCGCCGGGCGGTCACCGCCCCGGCCGGTCCGGTCTGCGTGCTGGCCGGTGCCGGCACCGGCAAGACCCGGACGATCACCCACCGGATCGCTTACCGAGTGGTGACCGGGGAGATCACGGGGCAGCACGTGCTCGCTGTCACCTTCACCGCCCGGGCAGCGGCGCAACTGCGTGAACGCCTCGCCGAGCTGGGCGCCGACGGCGTGCAGGCCCGCACCTTCCACGCAGCCGCGCTGCGTCAGGTCCGCTATTTCGCCCCCCGGCTGCTGGGCGGGCGGGAGATGCCCGAGCTGGTGGAGAGCAAGACCCGGTTGGTGACCCTGGCGGCAGCCCGGGTCGGCCTGCGGGTGGACCGCACCGACGCCCGAGACCTCGCCAGCGAGATCGAGTGGGCGAAATCCAACCTCGTGGAGCCCGGAGAGTACGCGGCGGCGGCCCAGCGGGCGATGCGGGACACACCCTACGAGCCGGCCCAGGTGGCCGAGGTGTTCGCCGCGTACGAGACGGTCAAACGCGGCCAGGGTGTGATCGACTTCGAGGATCTGCTACGGGCCGCGGTGTGGGGCATCGAGGAGCACCCGGACGTCGCCGCGCAGATCCGCGCGCAGTACCGCCATTTCGTCGTCGACGAGTACCAGGACGTCAACCCGCTGCAGCAGCGGTTGCTGAACGCCTGGCTAGGCGATCGCGACGACCTGACGGTGGTCGGTGACGCCAGTCAGACCATCTACTCGTTCACCGGCGCCACCTCTTCCTATCTGGTCGACTTTCCGCGCCGGTACCGGCACGCGGTGGTGGTGCGACTGGTGCGGGACTATCGGTCGACACCGCAGGTGGTCGGGCTGGCCAACGCGGTGATCCAACAGGCCCGGGGGCCGGAGGCGAAATTGCGGCTGGCGTTGGTGGGCCAACGCCCACCCGGGCCCGAGCCGGATTTGCGTATCTTCCCGGACGAGCCCGCCGAGGCAGCGGCGGTGGCCGCCCGGTGCGCCGAACTCATCGCCGCCGGTACGCCCGCGCGGGAGATCGCGGTGCTGTTCCGCACCAACGCGCAGTCCGAGGCGTACGAGGCGGCGTTGGCCTCCGCCGGGGTGCCGGCGGTGGTGACCGGCGCCGCCCGGTTCTTCGAACGCCCGGAGATTCGGCAAGCGATGGTGGCGTTGCGGGCTGCGGCGCTGGCTGCCTCGGACGCTACCTTCGCACCGGCTGAGGCGGTCACCGCCGTGGTGGAGGCACTCGCGGCGGTCGGCTGGCGCCGCGACCAGCCACCGCCGGGCGGCGCGGCGCGCGAGCGTTTGGAGGCGCTGGCCGCGCTGGTGGCGCTCGCGGAAGAGTTGAAGCCGCCGTCGCTGCGGGCCTTCCACGCCGAACTGGAGCGCCGGGCAGCGATCCAACATACGCCCACTGTGGATGGTGTCACGCTGGCCAGCCTGCACTCGGCGAAAGGGCTGGAGTGGGACGCGGTATTCCTGGTAGGGCTCGTCGAGGGCACGCTGCCCACCTCGTACGCCCGCAGCGACGCCGCGCTCGAAGAGGAGCGACGGCTGCTCTACGTCGGCATCACCCGGGCGCGAGAGTGGCTGTGGCTGTCCTACGCCCAGGCTCGTTCACCGGGCGGGCGTCCGCGGCGACCATGTCGCTTCCTGCCGCAGCTGGCCGGGCCGACCAAGCCCGCCACCACCGCCGGCAGGGCAGCGGCGCGGCGGCGGGTCCAGGTGGTCTCGTGCCGGGTCTGCGGAGCCACCCTGCTCGCCGGCGCCGAACGCAAACTCGGCCGCTGTGCCGACTGCCCCTCGGACCGGGACGAGGAGCTCTACGAGCGCCTGCGCGAGTGGCGGCGGCGAGTCGCCGTCGAGGCGCAGGTCCCGGCGTACGTGGTGTTCACCGACGCCACGCTGGCCGCGCTCGCTGAGCGCAAACCGACCACCGAGGCGGAACTGACAGTCATCGGTGGGATCGGCCCGCGGAAGTTGGCGCAGTACGGCGCTGCTGTCCTCGCTCTCGTCGCCGGCGCGGACGTGGCCGAGGTAACAAACACCGGTCGGTCGTCCTCCCCATAATTCGATTGCGCCCTTGCCAGCGGTCGGCGTAGCCTAGCCACACACATCGGCGGATGACAGTCGCCGCCGGACGACCATGGGTAGGAGGTGGCAACGGTGCTGAGCATTCTGCGCATGCCGGTAAGCCAGCAACCGTTGGTGTCCGCTGCCCATGGCCCGGTCGCACCTGAGTCTTCCGCGGGCCACGTCGCTGTCCACTTCGCTTCGTCAAAGGCGGTGCGACTGCGAGGCAGCCGCTACGGCAACGGCATCACCAGTAAGTGGATCACTGATGGCGCTGGCGTGGCCCGTGCCGCCGGAGCGTGGCTCGGCATGGATGTTCGCGGCGTTCCACCTCGAGGTAGACCGGTCTAGATCCGACCGCCGGCTCACCTCGAGGCCGCGGAACCCGCACACCGGGTCCGCGGCCTTCGTTATGGGCGGGGTTTGGACCCCGGTCCTCGTCAGAGAGCACTGATACATCGATTCAAGAGATCGGCAAAGAGAGGTGAACCGGGAGATGAGTCTGGCACTGGCGCCTCGGATCCAGCCCGAGTCGCCGACACGGCGGAACCCACTTCCTTGCCGTAACGGCGATCCCGACCTGTGGTTCTCCGAGTCTCCGGCTGACTTGGAGCTGGCGAAGTCGCTGTGCGGTACCTGTCCGTTGCGCGTGGAGTGTCTCGCCGGGGCGCTCGAGCGGGAAGAGCCGTGGGGAGTCTGGGGCGGTGAGATCTTCGAGCGTGGCGCGGTCGTGCCGCGCAAGCGGCCACGGGGACGGCCACGCAAGGAAGACGCCGCGCGCGATGCCCAGCTACGCGCCGAGGTGACCGCCCGGACCGCCACCGCCATCGGTGCCCGTCACATGCGGCTTGCCGCCTGATCAGAGGGGGAGACCCATGAACCAGATGCCCATCGTGCAACTCCTGCCCGAGCTGCTGACCGAGGCGCGAAGACGCGGCAGTCGAGGTCTGAGGCCTGCCAGGCGCATCACCCTCGCCGCGCGCAGGGAAAGCCGTCGGTTCAGCCGTCGATGACGGCGGTCGGATGGGGATGTGGGGGAGTCCCCATCGGCCCCTCAATCTCCGGCGGTCAGGCGGGCCTCGTCAGCGGTGGCGTCCGGTTCGGCGAAGCCGGGCAACCACCGCTGAAGGATGGGCCGGTAGCGCGCCTTCGCCTCCAGCTGGCACAGCACGCCGATGGAGCCGAGGGTGACGCGGTAGATGAGCAGATACGACGGGGGGAGGCTCAGCTGCCGGCCCAGGGCGTAGGCGGGGCTGCGCGGGTTGGCCACCCGCGTGGCTTCGCCACGCAGCCATTCCCGGGTGAACTGGAACTCGTCTGCGGCGATCGGATCCAACAGGGGACGCAGGTAGGTGAGGACCGCGGCTGCGTCGAGGTCGAGATCGGGTTTGATGAAGCCTTCCTTGCGCAGTCCTTCGGCGACCGCCTCGGCGTCACCGGCCAGTGCCAAGCGCACCAGCCGCCCGATCGGTTCCGGAAGACCGTCCGGCAGCCGGGCGACCGCGCCGAAGTCCACCACGCCCAACCGCCCGTCCGGCAGCATCCGGAAGTTGCCCGGATGAGGGTCGGCGTGGAGCAAGCCACACCGCTGTGGCGCGGAGAAGTGCAGCGTCGCGAGCAGCGCCCCGGCGCGATTGCGCTGCTCGGGCTCGCCGTCTCGGATCAGCTTCGCTAACGGAGTGCCGTCGACCCAGTCGGTGACCAATACCTGGGGAGCGGCGGCCACCACCGAAGGTACGTAGATCTCTTCATCACCGGCGTACGCCTCAGCGAAGGTGCGTTGGGCCTCCGCCTCGAGCTCATAGTCCAGCTCCTCGGCGAGTCGCTCCCGCAGCTCGCCGAGCAGCCGCTTGGCGTCCAGGCCCGGGTGCACGACGGCGAAGAGCCCGGACAGCCGCGACAGCTGGTTGATGTCGGACAGCAGCGCCTCGCCGGCACCTGGATACTGCACCTTCACGGCGACCGGTCGGCAGCCCTGCGGGGTCCTCCAGACCGCCCGGTGCACTTGGCCGATACTCGCCGCGGCGGCCGGCTCGTCGTCGAACTCCTCGAACTTCGCCCGCCAGTCGTCCCCGAGCTGCTCCGCGAGCACCCGGTGCACCGTGGCGGCCGGCATCGGTGGGGCCGCCTCCTGCAGTCGGGTGAGTGCTTGCCGGTACGGCCCCGCCAGCTCCTCTGGCATCGCCGCTTCGAAGACGCTCAGGGCCTGGCCGAACTTCATCGCCCCACCCTTGAGCTGGCCGAGCACCCGGAACAGATGCTCGGCGGTGCGCTGCTGGATGTCGGGCGAGATGACTTCTGAGGCGAGTCCGGTGACCCGCTTGCCGAGGCCAAGGGCGGCACGCCCGGCAAAGCCCAGCGGAAGGCCGGCCAACCGGGCGGTCCGGGTGACCGCCCGGCGCGGGATATCACTCACTCGGCCATTGTGACGCACTCTGACCGGAGGCGGGTTCGCCTATCGGACGACCGGACGGTGGCGCAGCCGCCGTCGGGCGCAGTGGCAGCGCGGATGAGGCGGCCAGCTACGGCGACGTGGTGGCGCTGATCCGGTCACCTCGAGCGTCGCGCCCAACGTCTCCGGCGCCCCGCCATCGAGGTACTGGAGCACCTCCGCGGCGGCGACACCCGCGGCGATGATCGCGGTGGTGATGGCGTAGGGCTCGTCCACCGGCGGACCGGCCAGCTGCGCGGCGAGCGCCGGCCAGTCCGGATCCCGGTCAGCACGGTGCAAGTCGACGCAGTTGAGGCAGGGTGTCCCGGCCGGCGGCACGAGAGGACCGACCGTGGCGGTGCCGTCGCGCAGCCCGACCGCGAGGTAGGGCACTCGTCGGTGGGCGTAGCGGGCAGCCGCCAGTGTCGCCGGTGCAGGGCTACCCACCTGGACCACGAAGCTGGCTTCGCGATCCTGGACCGGCCCGGTGCGGGTGCCCGGCGCCGTCCGCTCGATGGCCCGAGCGATCGCGGCGCCGAGCGAGTCGCCGGCATCCGGCGCCATGAGCGTCAGGATGGGGTCGGCCGGCGGGGCTGGCCCGGGCAGCGCGGGTCGGACATGACCGACTCCGGCAGCCGCCAACGTGAGCGCCACGGGTGCGGCCAGCCGGCCGTGGCCGGTGACCACGATCCGGGCGGCGCGGCGCCGGCGCAGGATCTGGGCCGGGGTGGCCGGAGCGTCAGTGCCCCGTAAGGCCAGCGCCGCTGCCTCAGCGCGCTCGGCGGCGCACCGGCTCCGGCAGGTTGTGTGGGAGCAGCGAGTGTGCACCCACCACCAGGCCGGCGTTGCGGAGCGCCGCCAGCAATGCCTCGGCGGCGGCCCGGTCGACTCCTCGCCGCACCGCCGCCGCTAGCGCCGCCCGCTCCGAGCGGGCACCGTCGAGCAGGTCGAGCAGGCGAGCCGCGCTCGGGTCAGGCAGGTCGAGGACGACGGCGTGCGAGGGGTCGATGCCGAGCTGCAACGTCCTGGGCCCCCGCCACAACCGCCGCAGCCCAGGCAGGAGAGTGGGGCGGGCCACCGGGGCGGTCGGGGATCGATGTGGGTGATGTCTCATGACGTCACACGCTGCAACGAGCCGTGTGAAGCTCCAGAGAGTTATCCACAGGTTCCCGCGAGCAACCCTGCGGTTGTCCACAGCTTTTCCGCCGGTTATCCACAGGCCTGGGTGCTGGTGGGTGACTGCTGCCGGTAGCGGAGGAGGCTACGCCTTGCCCAGAATCCGGTTGACCGTGGTGCCGCAGGCCGGGCACTGGCCCTTCGCCATCCGCATACCGGTCTTGGAGACGGTGACCTCCCCCTCGAAGTCACGCTTCTCCTTGCACTTGACGCAGTACCCGTTGTACATCTGAGTCTTCTCGGGCACGTTTCCCCCTTTTCATTTTCAGCGCCGACTGTTGTCGACGCTCCTGCGCAGTGTGCCTGGATGCCTCGTCATCGGAGCCGGTTTCGGTCAGGACACGCCGGAGCGTGTCGCGCCTGTGGGGTTCGCCACCCACTTTTCGAGGCTGGCTTTCCCTCGTACGTGGAAATTCTTTCCGACAACTGTGCAGGACTCCCCAGAATTCAGGCTGTCGTAGGCGCGTCAACACTTGCGCACACCCCCGGTACTACGGTTAGCGTGCCTGCGTGAGCAACAAGCCGCTGTCCTTACCGGCGCGGAGTGACCTGGTGCGTTGACATGGCAGGCACCCGCAAGCCGGTTGTCGAGGTACGACGCAGTGAGCGTCGTCGGCGGACGGTGTCCGCATACCGGGACGGCGAGCGGGTGGTGGTCCTGATTCCCGACCGGTTCTCCCGGGCGGAAGAAAGCGAATGGGTCGATCGGATGCTGGCCCGGTTGGCCTCGCGCCAGCGCCATCTCGCCTCTGATGAGGAGTTGATGGCCCGGGCCCGTCGGCTCGCTGCCCGTTACCTCGGCGAGTACGACGTCGCCCCGGCGAGCGTGCGGTGGGTGAGCAACCAGCGGTGGCGCTGGGGCTCGTGCACCCCGCAGGATCGCACCATCCGGATCAGCGACCGGGTCCGCGGGATGCCCGAGTGGGTGATCGACTACGTAATCCTGCACGAGCTGGTGCATCTCATCGTCCCCACCCACGGCACCCTCTTCTGGGCCCTGGTCGGCCGCTACCCCAAGGCAGAACGCGCCCGCGGATACCTGGAGGGAGTCTCCGCGGCCAGTTCCCTCGATCAATGACGGCCGGCTCAGGGCTGACCGAGTTCGCCGAGGTCACCCAAGTCGAGGTCGCTGCGGGCGAACGTCTCGGGATCGGTGAAGGCATCCTCGGTCGGTAGCAGATCCGGGTGCCCCCACAACGCGTCCCGGCCCTCCACGCCCCGGTGCTCGGTGAGCGCTGCCCACACCGCCGCGGCCTCACGGAGCCGGCGCGGTCGCAGCTCCAGTCCCACCAGGGCGGCGAAGGTCTGCTCCGCCGGACCGCCAGCGGCCCGGCGCCGCCGGAACGTCTCAGCCAGGCGCACCGCCTCCGGAAGCCGACCGGTGGCGGCGGTGTCCACGACGTGGCACACCCACCCCTCGACGAGGGCGAGGGTCGTCTCCAACCGATTCAGCGCCGCGGCCTGCTGCGGGCTGGACTCCGGCGAGAAGATCCCGTCGATCTGTAGCTGCTGCATCGACGAGGGATCCATGGGATCGACCTTCCGCACCGCCTCCTCGATCGCGTCCCGGTCGATGCGGATACCAGCCGCGTACGCCTCCACTGCGGTCAGCACGTGCCCACGCAACCAGGGCACGTGCCCGAACAGACGTTGGTGGGCCGCCTCCCGCAGCGCCACGTAGAGCCGCAACTGGTCGACGTCCACCTCCAACCCGGCCCCGTACTCGGCGAGGTTGGCCGGCACCAGGGCGGCCGTGCCGGCTGGTCCCAGCGGCAACCCGATGTCTCCAGCCGAGAGCACTTCCCCGGCCAGGGTGCCGAGGGCCTGCCCCAACTGCCCGCCGAAGAGGGCGCCGCCGAGCGTGGCCATCATCGAGCGCATCGGGCCCAAGGCCGCCTGTGCCTCCTCCGGCACCAGCTCGTTCATCGCCTCCACCATGCGAGCGGCGACCGGGTCGCACAGCTTCTTCCACACCTCGAGCGTGTGGTAGATCCACTCGTTCCGGTTCCACGCGGTGGCGGTCCGAATCCCCGACGGCAGGGACGTGGTGGGATCGAGCCACAGGTCCGACAAGCGCAGCGCCTCCACCACCGCCTCGCGCTCGCCCGCGCTCACCGCCGGGTCGCCGCTGGTAGCTAGCTGGCTCGCAGCAATCTGCCGCGCCAGCTCCCAGTTCACCGGGCCGCTGGCGCCAGAGGAGACGAGCAGCTGTTGCAGCTGCGCGAGGAACCGCTGCATCTGCTGGGGGTCGCGGGGGTCTGGTGGCTCGCCACCGGGCAACGCGAAACCGAACGGGTTGTCGGACACGCCTTCCACCGTACGCCCGGCGTCCCAGTCGCCGCAGTAAGCGGCTCGCCGGTCGGCGCGAGCGGGGCCGTTAGGCTCACCGGTATGCAACGTCGAGGGGTCACCGTGCTGTTGGGCGCGATCATCGTGGTGCTGCTCTCAGCTGCGGTGATGCGGGCCCCAGTCCCTTATGTGGTCCTTGATCCGGGCCCGACGGTCGATACCCTCGGTGAGTACGACGGCGCCCAGGTCATCGAGATCACGGGTGTGGAGGTGTCGGAAGCGTCGGGTGAACTGCGTCTCACTACGGTCGGTGTACAGCCGAACGTCGGGCTGTTGGGCGCGATCCGGGCCTGGTTCGCCACGGACGAGGCGGTGGTGCCGCGGGAGCTGATCTACCCTCCCGGGCAGACGACCGAACAGGTCGAACAGCGCAACGCCGAGCAATTCACGCGCTCCCAGACCAGTGCGGAGATCGCTGCCCTGCGCCACCTTGGATACCCGGTCCGGGTCACGGTGGTGGACGTGGTGGAAGACGCACCGGCTGCCGGTGTGCTCCAACCCGGCGACATGATCACCGCGGTGGAGGGCGAGAAGGTCGAGGACTCGTCACAGCTGCAGGCGGTGATCAGCGAACGGCCGGCTGGCACCGAGCTGACGATCGACTACCTGCGCGACGGGGAACCGGCCACCGCCCGCATCACCACCAGCGAGAGCGAGGACGGTACACCCCGCATCGGGGTGCAGGTCTCGCACCAGATCGACGCGCCGTTCGAGCTCGAGATCCAACTAGAACACATCGGTGGTCCCAGCGCCGGGCTCATGTTCGCTCTCGGCATAATCGACAAGCTCGAACCAGAGGACCTCACCGGGGGTTTGACCATCGCCGGCACCGGGTCGATCGACGAGCACGGCAACGTCGGCCCCATCGGCGGCGTCCCTCAGAAACTCGTCGGCGCTCGCGAGGCGGGCGCCACCGTGTTCCTCGTACCGGCCGCCAACTGCGCCGAGGCGTTGGCCAACGCCCAGCCCGACCTCACGCTGGTCCGAGTGGAGACCCTCGCCGGGGCGCTCGAGGAGCTTGAGGCTCTACGGCAAGGGCGCCCACCCACCACGTGCGGGGCGTAGTGGGCGCCGCTGGCCCTCTGGATCGGAATAGGTAGGCTGGTCACGCCCTCGTCACCGAGATTCGCGGAGCTGGTTGATCGTGGTCGTACGAAGCGGCAGCGCGGTGCCTGGGATGAGCCGGCGCGGCAAAGTGACCGTCGCCGTGTTCGTCGGCGTGTTTCTGCTGTTCAGCCTGCTCGGCACGGTGGTGGACCTGTGGACCGAGCTGCTGTGGTTCCGGGAGGTCGACTACAGCCAGGTCTTCACCGGGGTGCTTTTCACCCGGGTGGGGCTCTTCTTCGCGTTCGGTCTGGCGATGGCGCTGATCGTGGCGATCAACTTGTTCCTCGCCTACCGGCTGCGCCCGTTGTTGCGTCCCCACTCTCCGGAGCAGGCTTCCCTCGAGCGGTACCGGATGGTGGTGACGCCGCGGGTCGGCACGTGGATCGCGCTGTTCTCGGCGCTGGTCGGCGTGTTCACCGGGCTGTCGGCGCAGAGCCGTTGGCGTGACTGGATGATGTTCCGCCACGGAGGGGAGTTCGACTGGGAAGACCCCTTCCTCAAGGTCAACGCGGGCTTCTACGTCTTCCAGTACCCGTTCCTCCGCTTCCTGCTCGGGGTGGGCTTCGCCGCGATCGTGGTCTCGCTGCTGAGCACGCTGGCGATGTACTACCTCTACGGGGGAGTTCGTCTGCAAGGCCTCGGTGACCGGATCACCACCGCTGCGCGGGCGCACCTGACCACACTGGTGGCGCTGTTCATCGGGCTCAAGGCCGTGGCCTATTGGCTCGACCGGCGCGGACTGATGCTGGAGTACAACGAAGGCACGCGCCTGTACGGCGCCGGTGCCGCCGGCATCGACGCGCTGCTGCCGGCCAAGGAGATGCTCATCTACATCTCCATCATCGTCGCGATCGCGATCATCGTGCTTTCCAACGCGGTGATGCGAAACCTGACGTGGCCGGGCGTCGCGGCGGGTCTCCTGGCGTTGGCTGCGGTGTCCATCGGTGGCATCTACCCGTGGGCGGTGCAGACCTTCGAGGTCAAGCCGACCCTGCGGGACAAGGAGGCGCCGTACATCGAGGCCAGCATCCGGGCCACCCGCTACGCGTTCGGTCTGGAAGACACCAAGATCACGCCGTACCCGGGGACCGGCAGCACGCCGCCGGAGGAGATGCTCGAGGACGAGACGCTCCGCGCCAGCATCCGGCTGCTCGACCCGGAGATCCTGCCCGCCACGTACACCCAGTTGCAGCAGGTCCGGGGCTTCTACGGCTTCGGCGAGAAGTTGGACGTGGTCCGGTACGAGCGGGAAGACGGCACGGTGGTCGACTACGTGGTCGGCACGCGACAGATCGACTACTCGCCGAACGGGCTCACGGAGCAACAGCAGCAGTGGCAGAACCGCCACAGCTACTACAGCCACGGGTACGGCATCGTCGGCGCGCCGTCGAGTGAGATCGTCTGCAACGGTCGGCCGTTCTTCTCGTCCGGTTTTCTCGGCGAAACCTCCTCCGACACCGAGGTGGTGGGTGGTCAGCGCTGCACGTCCGGGGTGGACGTGCCGGAGCTGCGGGCCTCCCAGCCGCGGATCTACTACGGCGACCAGATGACCGACTACGTGGTGGTCGGTGGCCGTGACGAGTTCGACCGGCCCGTGGCCAGCGGTGACGTGACGTACACCTACACCGGTGAGGGTGGGGTGCCGGTCGGCAGCTTCCTCAACAAGCTGCTGTACGCCATCAAGTTCCGCGAGGCCAACTTCCTCCTCTCCGAGGTGGTCAACTCCGAGTCCAAGGTCCTCTACGACCGTGATCCACGTACCCGGGTGGAGAAGGTCGCGCCGTTCCTCACCGTCGACGGCGACCCCTACCCGGCGGTGGTCGACGGCCGGATCGTGTGGATCGTGGACGCCTACACCACGGCGGAGACGTTCCCCTACTCACAGCGGATCAACTTGCAGAGCGAAACCGCTGACGCCCAGGTGGGCGCCGGTGTGGCGCAGCTGGCGCGGGAAGACGTCAGTTACATGCGCAACGCGGTGAAGGCGACAGTCGACGCCTACGACGGCACGGTGACGCTGTACGAGTTCGATGAGTCCGACCCGGTGCTGCAGGCGTGGAACAAGGCCTTCGGCGGTGACTTGGTGGTGCCGCGGGAGGAGATCCCGGAGTCGCTACTGCCGCACTTCCGCTACCCAGCGGACATGTTCAAGGTCCAGCGCAACCTGTTCTCCCGCTTCTACGTCGAGAACCCGCTGGAGTTCTTCGCGGGAACCGACTTCTGGCAGGTGCCTAACGACCCCTCCAACCCGGAGAGTGGACAGCGGCAGCCCCCTTACTACCTGCTGACCCAGTTCCCGGGCCAGGAGGAGCCGACGTTCCAACTGACCTCAGCGGTGAGCCCGGTGAACCGTCAGAACCTGGCGGCGATCATCTCCGGGGCGTACGTCGACGGCGAGCTGGTGCTGCAGGCGTGGCAACTGCCGGACGACACCCGGATCCCGGGTCCGCAACAGGTCCACCAGGACATGGTCAACGCCAGCGACGTCCGGCAGGAGATCACCCTGCTCGAGGGCAGCGCGGTGGTCCGGTACGGTAACCTGCTCTCCCTCCCGTACCAGGACGGCATGCTCTACGTCGAGCCGGTCTACGTGCAGACACGGGCGCAGGACGCCTTCCCGCTCATGCAGAAGGTCCTCATGAGCTACGGTGACTACGTCACTCTGGCTGACTCGGTCGAGGAGGGTCTGAAGGATCTCGTCGAGCAGGGACGGCGCGGTGTGCCGACCCTGGAAGGCGATACCCCGCCGACCGACGACGTCGACGAGGCCGCCGCCCCGACCCCGGAGCCGACCGAGCCGCCAGCGAGCGAGACTCCGGACGAGGAGACACCGTCGGTGGACCTCGCCACCGCGGAGCGGAACTTCCGGGAGGCGATGGACGAGTTGCGCAAGGCCCGGGAGGCCGGAGACATCGTCCGGATCGCCGAGGCCACCGAGGCGGCCCTCGCCGCGTGGGAGGCGTATGAGAAGGCGGCGGAGGCCGGGTGACGATCACCACAGGTGGGAGGGGTTTGCGGTGATCCGTGAGGACCTGCTAACCTTTATCCCGTCGACGCGGGGTGGAGCAGCTCGGTAGCTCGCTGGGCTCATAACCCAGAGGCCGCAGGTTCAAATCCTGCCCCCGCTACCAGTGCAAACGGCCCTCCAGGGAGGACCTGGAGGGCCGTTTCGTATGTGGGCACACCACTGAGGCGATCTGCTGTTGGTCATCAACGGTGTCGGGGCCGCTGGGGGGAAGCTGACAGTGCGCTCCGAGGGAGGAGGACCCGATGGCCACGACCGTTGTCGACAACTCGGCCGAGCATCGATTTGAGATCCGCGACGGTGACACCGTGGCGGGGTTCGTCGTGTATCGGGCCAGCGACGCGCTGATCGAACTGACCCACACCGAGGTCGACCCGGCGTTCCAGGGACGCGGGCTCGGCCGCCAGCTGGTCTCCGAGGTGCTTGCCGTGGCGCGGAGGCGTGGCCAGGAAGTGTTGCCCATGTGCCCGTACGTCCGACAGGTCATCGCTCGCAATCCTGACGCTACCTGGATCTGGTCCCGCTCGCCGAGCGGGCGCGGTTCGGCCTGCCCCACTGATCGATCCGGGACACGGCACCCCGCCGGGCACCGGGCCCCGTTCCTGGTCGTGACCGACCAGGTCGCCATGCCACAGCAGACCGACGTGGTAGCCCACCTGAAGCAGGCAAGGGGTGAGACCAGGACGCTGGTCGCCGGGCGGAGCCGATCGACGTATCACCTCTGACCGCGCGGTGGCAGAGAAGTTTTCCCATTTATGACTACCGATGTGGCGGCCCTGACGGCTACTGTGGGTGGGCAAGGCGGATGCGGCCCGCTTACAAGGAGGCGTCGATGCCTGGCGCGAGCAGGGCGGGCCAGGCGCCGAGCCTGGCCCCGGACCGACCGGAGCAGCTGAAGAGCCGAGCGCTGCGCTCAGTGCAGGAGGCGCTCGAGCACGTCCAGGCAATCTGCTTCACGACCGGCCCGCCCCGACACGTCGGAGTCGAGCTGGAATGGACGGTTCACCACGCTGACGACCCTCGGCGGCCACTCGGCCCCCATGTGCTGCGCGCTGCGCTCGGCGACCACGCCCCACATACCCTCCATCCCACCTCACCGCACCGCCCGCTCCCGTCTGGAGCGACGATCACCGTGGAGCCGGGTGGACAGGTGGAGATCTCCACCCCACCGGCCACCTCACCCGCCGCCCTCTACGCCGCGACCAGCGCCGACATCGACTGGCTTCGCGCACGACTCGCCCGGTGGCGCCTCGTGCTCGGCACCCACGGGATCGACCCCCATCGCCCGGCCCGGCGTCTACTGCACACCCCCCGCTACGACGCGATGGCCGCCGCCTCCTCCCGCACCGGACCGGTGGCGTGACCATGATGTGCGCCACCGCCGCTGTCCAGATGTGCCTCGACGCCGGCGATCCCGGGCCAGCTCCCCGCCCGTTGGCGCGCTCTACACGCGCTTGGTCTGGCACTGCTGGCCCTGTTCGCCAACTCCCGCCGCCACGCTGGACGCGACACGGGCTGGGTGTCGGCGCGCATGCACGCCTGGCTCACGACCGACCGGACTCCGGGGACACCTGGAGGTGCGCTGGTTCGACGCGCAGCCGCCCGACGAATGGATCGCCCCGACCGCCCTACTGGTGGCCCTGCTGGCCGACCAGACGGCGGTACTGGCCTGGCCGGGGAGTGGAGGGGAGACGATGACCGTGACCGAACTACGGCAGCGGATCGCCGTGCAGTTGGAGCGGGCACGGGCCCGGACCACGGCGCTCGCCGACGCCGTTGACGATCACGACTTGCCGTTGGCGCCGCGGCAGGAGGGGCGTACCGACCGGTGGCCCCGGCCACCGGCGAGGTGCTGATCCCCGGCGGTCTGTTCACTATGGGAACCTCCACCGAACCGTGGGCATTGGACAACGAACGCCCCGCCCACGCAGCCCGCTTCGACCCCGCGACCGGCCGATCTGGGCTGACCCGGACCTGCCCACCATGGCCGACCGGACCAGAGCCGGTGCCGCACTGGCCACGGTCCGATCAGCCACGCCCGGCATGTCGATGGGCGAGGCCGCGTGTGCGCCATTCATCGGCGAGGGATGGCTGTTCAGCCTCAACGGTCGGATCGCCGGATGGCCGGAGTCCGTGGCGACGCTCGTGCGGCAACGGCTCCCCGTGACTGACCTGCTGCTCCTCGACGCCCCACATCGAGATCGAGCTGGGATCAGGCTCGTCAGAGAAGACCCGCCTGCTGTGGGACGCGTTGCGGGCCGAAGGTTCGCTGGGTGCCTTCGTGCCGGTCGACGTCTCCGCGTCGGCGCTGACTGCGGCCACCCGTGCCCTCGTCGCCGAGTACCCGGGACTGCACGGCCCTCACCGGCCGTGGACTAATCGGAGGCCGAGCCGGCCCCCGCAACCGCGGCAAACTC
>CAYTMR010000044.1:0-24001 GCA_964438855.1 uncultured Micromonosporaceae bacterium | reverse complement strand
ACGGCTGGGCGCAGCTGATCGCCGACGGGGTCAAGTTCGTGCAGAAGGAGGACGTGACCCCTCGGCAGGCCGACCGGCCCGTGTTCCGCCTGGCGCCGGCGGTGGCGCTGCTGCCGTACGCGCTGGTGCTGCTGGTGGTCCCGCTCGGCCCGGGCGATCTGGTCGGGCAGCACCTCGACACCGGCCTGTTCTTCGTGTTGGCGGTGCTCGCGGTGCCGGTGGTCGGGGTGATGATGGCCGCCTGGTCGTCGGCGAACAAGTACAGCCTGCTCGGTGGACTGCGCGGGGCGGCCCAGCTGCTGGGCTACGAACTGCCGTTGGTGCTGGCAGCGGCGAGTGTGGCGATGGCCGCCGACACCCTGTCACTGCCCGGCATCGTCGAGGCGTGGCGACCGTGGTGGCTGCTGTGGCAGCTGCCGGCATTGGTGGTGTTCTTCGTCGCCGGCGTGGCGGAGATCCGCCGCCCGCCGTTGGACGCGCCGATCGCCGACACCGAACTGGTCTTCGGCTACAAGACCGAGTACACCGGGCTGCGGTTCGCCTTCATGCTGCTCAGTGAGTACGCCGGGATCGTGGTGATCGCCGCGCTGACCACGGTGCTGTTCCTGGGCGGCTGGCACGGGCCCTTCGCCGACCAGCTCGGCTGGCTGTGGACGCTGCTGAAGGTGTTCGCGGTCAGCTTTGTGATCATTTGGCTGCGGGTGTCGTTTCCGCGGCTGCGGGTCGACCAGCTCCAGAGGCTGTGTTGGCTGGTGCTGGTGCCACTCGCGCTCGGTCAGCTCGTCCTCACCGCCGCGGTGCGCCTGATGATGTGAGCCTGGTAGCGGATGCCTACCTGAGTACGGCGACTCATGGCGTCGCGGCCGTCACACGCCACGCTTGACGGCATGATCAACGACGCACCCGACCGGGTGGGCATCACCGGGATCGGAGTCGACCTGCCCTCGGCGGTGGTGACTTCCAGCCAGGTGCAGGACCGGGTCGCGCGGTGCTGCGGGTTGACTCTGCCTGCGCATCTGCTCGACCGACTGACCGGGATCGCCACCCGCCGGATGGCCGCCGACGACGAGTACGCCTCGACCCTGGCACTGCGGGCGGCGCGCCACGCGCTCGCCACGGCCGGGCTGGTGCCCTTCGACATCGATCTGCTGCTCTACGCCTCAGCTACTCGGGACGTCGCCGAACCGGCCACCGCTCACATCGTGCAGGCCGCCCTGGGGTCGCGGGCGCACGCCCTGGACGTCACCAACGCCTGCAACAGCTTCCTCAACGGCATCGACCTGGCGCGGTCGGCCATCCTGGCCGGGCGGGCCCGCCGCGCGTTGGTGGTCACCGGAGAAACCCCGACCCGGGCGATCCGGTGGCGAGTGTCCGACCGGGAGCAGTTGCTGGCGGCCAGCGCCGGATACACCTTCGGCGACGCGGGTGCGGCGGTGGTCGTCGAACCGGTGCACCGCGGCGGCATCCTCGACATCGACGCCGAGACCCACAGTCAGCACTGGACCGTGGGTGGGATCCTCGGTGGTGGCTCCCGCCACCCGCGTGGCGACGACTACACCTACTTCCAGGGCGACGGGAGGGCGTTGAAGACCGCGTTCGAGAAGATCGGCCCGGACATCCTGGCCCGGGTCGCCGCACGCACCGGGTTGGAGATGGCCGACTACGCCAAGGTGCTCGTGCACCAGGTGACCGTGCCCTACCTGGAGCGCTTCCTCGACGTGACCGGGGTGCCGCCGGAGAAGCTCGAGGTCACCGTCACCGAACTCGGCAACCTTGCCAGCGCCACCCTTGGGGTGCAGTTGGCGCGGATAGCTCCGAGCCTGGCCCCGGGCGACCGGGTGCTGTTCGTCGGGCTCGGTGGAGGGGTCAGCGTCATGACGATGGTGTGGGAGAAGTCGTGAGCCAGCTGTGGGTGATCGTTCCCGCCTACCAGGAGGAGGACCGGATCGGGACCACGTTGGACGCGCTCGCCGCGCAGACCGACCGCGACTTCACACTGCTGGTGGTCGACAACGGATCCACCGACGACACGGTGGCGGTGGTGCGGAGGTTCGCCGCCCGCGCGCCGTTGCGGGTCCGGATCACCGCCGAGCCGGAGCGGGGCACCGGGTGCGCGGTCGACACCGGCTTTCGCTACGCCATCTCCCGGGGCGCTGCGCTGCTGGCCCGCACCGACGCCGACTGCCTGCCCCACCCGGGTTGGGTCGCCGCGGCTCGAGCGGCGCTGACCAGCGGGGCGGACATGGTCTTCGGGCAGATCCGGGCGCGACGCGACGAGCACGGGCTGATCGGCCGGGCGTGGTTTCGGGTGTTGGTGGCGCTCGCCGCCGGGTTCGGTCGACTCCGCCCCGCCAACCGGGGTGACGAGTTCCTCACCCCCTACCGGATGCACGCCGGCAACAACATGGCGATCACCACCGCGACCTACCTGGCCTGCGGTGGCATGCCCCGCCGGCCGTCACCCACCGACCGGCTCTTCCTCAACCGGGTACGTCGGCACACCGCCGCCATCGTCTACCGGCCCGACATGGTGGTCGAGAACTCCACCCGGCGGCTGCGGGCATACGGGCTGATCGGCACCGCCCGCTGGTACCTCGACCGTGGCAGCGGCGACCTCACCCCGGACCCGCGGTGATGTGGCACGTCCTCGTCCCAGCGCTGCGCCGCCGTGGAGCCCGACCGGCGGTGCTGGGGGTCACCAGCACCGGCCGGCACGTGGTACGCGCCACCGGTGACCAGATCGCCGACCTGGCGACTGGGTACGCGGCCGCACTCCACCGGCGGGGTCTGGCCCGGGGCGACACGTTGGCGTTGGCGGTGCGTCCCGGTCCGACCGCGCTCGCGGTGATGCTCGCCGCCGACCGGCTCGGGTTGACCGTCGCGATCATCGACCCGACGGTGGGCCCGGACGTCGTGCGCGCACGACTCGCGGCGTTGCCGCCGGCGTTGGTGGTGGCCGACGCGGTGGCGCAGGCGGCTGCGGGCTGGGCCCGACCGCTGGCGCGGCGGATGCAGTTGTCCCTGCCGCAGCTCGCCGGCCTGGGGCCGGTGGTGACGGTGGGGCGTCGACTGCCGGGGTGCGCACCCCGGTTGGTCCCGGAGGCGGAGCAGTCCCCGCACCGGTGGAGGACGACGGCGACGCGGTCGTGATCTTCACGTCGGGGACCACCAGCCGGCCACGCGCGGTGGTGCACACCCGCACCAGCGTGGCCGCCGGCATGCGCGCCGTTACCGAGCTGGTGCAACCGGTCGCCGGCCAACCGGTCGTGGGCGGCACCTTCTTCGTGCTGGTTCCGGCGCTGGCCGCCGGCGCCCCGGTGGCGCTGCCCGCCCGCAGCGGCCGCGCACTGGCACGGCAACTGCGGATGCTGCGTCCACAGGCGACGTACCTCACCCCGCCTTGGCTGCGCACGGTGCTGGCGGCCTCGGGCCGGTTCACTGGTCGTGTGTGGACCGGCTCGGCGCCGGTCAGCGCGACCCTGCTCAACCGCGTCCGCGACGCCGGCGCCGCCCAGGCGTGGGGGTGTACGCGTTGACCGAACTGTTCCCCGCCGCCGCGGTCGAGGCGACCGAGAAGGCCGCCTACACCGGCGACGGGGATCTCGTCGGTGAGCTGCTCCCCGGAGTGCGGGGACGGGTGGACGACACGGGGCAGCTGCTCCTCACCGGTCCGTCGGCTTGCGACCGCTACCTGGGCGAGCCGCCGCGGCGGTGGGTGGCGACCGGGGACGTCGCCCGGATCGACGGTTCCCGCGTCGTGCTCGCCGGCCGGTGCAAGGACATGATCCTGCGCCGGGCGGAGAACATCTACCCCGGTCTGTACGAGCCGGCGCTGCACGTACCTGGGGTCGACCTCGCGGTGCTGGTCGGGGTGCCGGGTGACGACGGTGACGAGCGACTGGTCGCACTGGTGCAGCCCGAACCCGGTGCCGACCTGGCCCGGGTGCGGGCGGCGCTGCGTGCTCCGCTGGTGCGGATGGGCACCGCCCGCCCGGACGAGGTGCACCTCGTGTCGGTGCCGTTGGCCGGCCGGTCCCGCAAGCCCGACCGGGCCGCCGCGGCCAGGCTCGCCGCCTCGTTGGCCACGGTGCCGACGCAGCGCCGGAGGGGACGATGAGCCGGGGCCGGCGCCGGGACCGGCGCGTCTACCTCGGCAGTCACCCGGTGCTGTTCGGGCTGCTCTCGCTGCTCAGGCGGGCGCCGGTGCGACGACTGGGCCGCACCGTGCTGGTCAACGGCACCGACGAGTACCGGCACGTGCTCACCAGGCTGCCGCTGGACCGGACCGCCGCGGGGACCACCGGCGGCGTGGTCCGGGCCGCCGGCGGCGACGGCGCCCTGTTCGACCAGCACGGCGACGAGCACCGCGCTGCCCGCCGCCGCATCGCCGGGCTTCTCGGCGCCGCTGCGGTGGCCCGGCTGCGGCCGACGTGGCACCCGGTGCTGGAGCGCCGGCTGGCGCCGCTGGCGCAGGGTGCGACCGTGGACGTGGTGGACCTGGCGGTGGAGGTCGCCGGCATCACCATCTGCGGGTTGCTCGACCGGCACACCGATCCTCGGCGGTTGGTCCGCGCCGCGCAGGACGTGGCCGCCGCCGGCGCCCGCGCGCACCTGCCCGGCGGAGGACTGCGCCGCGCACCCGACCTCGACGCGGCCGTGGCCCGACTGCGATCCCTGGTGGGGGGAGGCCGACGCGGCGGCCTCGCTCATGATCGCCGTGGCGGCGTCCAGCACCACGGTGGCGGGCCTACCTCGGGCGGTGGCGTGGTGCGCGGACGACCAGCTGTGGGAAGCGGCGGCCGGCGCGCGGCGCACCGCGCTCGTCAGTGAACTGCTGCGAGTCACCGCGCCGTCGCCGCTGCTACCTCGGGCGGCCAAGGACGCCGGTGAGGTGGCCGGGGTCGAGATCCGAGCCGGGGACAGGCTCCTGTTGCTCGCCCGACACGCTGCCCGGGCACACGACCGGGACCCTGACCCGGACCTGCCGCCACCGCCCCAGGTGGGGCAGCTGGTCTTCGGCGCCGGCGCTCACGCCTGCCCGGGCGCCCCGCTGGCCCGGGCGCACCTCGACGACACCCTGCGCCTGTTGGCACCGTACCGGCCGGTCGTGGTGCGTGCCCGGGTAGACCAGCGGGCCGCGCTCCCCAGCTGGGCCGAACTGAGGATCAAGGCGGGGCGATGAGGCTCGCGGTGACTGGTGCCAGTGGGTTCTGCGGTGCGGCGGTCGCTCGCACCGCGGCCAGCCGTGGCGCGCGGGTGTACTGCCTCGGGCGACGCCCCGGACCGGTCGGCGTCCACCGGCCGTGGGACGCCACCCGGGAACACCCCGACCTGTCGGGAGTCGACGCCGTCATCCACCTCGCTGCGGCGGTGGGCGACCCCGGGCCGCGCGACGAGGCGCGCTACCACGCGGTGAACGTGGACGGCACCCGCCGGCTGCTGGAGGCCGCCGTAGGCCGGCCAGTGGTGTGGGTCAGCAGCGCCAGCGTGTACCGTCTTCCGATCGGCCCCGAGCCGATCACCGAAGACCACCCGACCGACTCCCACCGCAACGCGTACGGTCGGACCAAGGCCGCCGGGGAGCGGCTGGCGCTGGACGCCGGCGCGGTGGTGCTGCGGCCACGGGCGGTCTACGGGCCGGGTGACCCGCACCTGCTGCCGCGGTTGCGGCGGCTGGCCCGCGGCGGGGTGGCGGTCCTGCCCGGTCCGGACGTGCCGCTGAGCCTGACCGCGGTGGAGAACCTGGCTGACGCGTGCCTGGCCGCGCTGCACTGGACGCCGGGGGCGTACAACATCGCCGACGCTGCTGCCTACCGGCGCGACCACGCGATCCGCACGGTGTTGGCCGCCACCGGGACCCCGGTGCGGGTGGTACACGTGCCGGTCACCGCGGTGTCGGTCGCCGCCGTCGCAGCCGAAACCCTGGCCCGTCTGCTGCCGTGGCGGCCGATGGTGACCCGCTACGCGCTGGAACAGGTGAGCCGCCCGTTCGTGCTCGACGTGAGCCGGGCGGCCGGTCAGGGGTGGCGGCCGACCAGGTCACTGGCCGACTTCGTGTCCGGTCGATAGCAAGCGGTGAGTGGCATGATCTCGGTCGTGGGCTTCGAAGTGCCCCTGTGGCGGGCGGTGGCGGCGTTTCGGATCGCGGCGGCCGCGTACGTGGTCGTCCTCCACAGCGGCGGCTTCCACGACTACGCCCGACCTGGCCTGCGATGGCCGGTCCTCGCGGTCGTCGTCGGCTGGACCGCCCTGATCACCTGGTGGTACGCCGCCCCTGAGCGCCGCAGCTGGCCGATGCTCACCGCCGACCTGGTCGTCGCCATCGCCTGCCTGGGCACCACCTGGTGGGTGGTGGGACCAGAACGGCTTCAGGCCGGCGCGGCCACGCTCACCATGGTCTGGGTCGCGGCGCCCGTGGTCGCCTGGGCGATCCGGGGCGGTCGACGATGCGGGTTCGTCGCCGCGCTCGCGGTCGGCGCGGTCGACTTGGCGGTGCGGGGCGAGGTGAGCCCGGGGACCGTCAACGCCACCGTCCTCCTCCTGCTGACCGGGGTGGTCACCGGTCACCTGGTCCGGCTCGGGCGCGCCGCCGAGGCGCAGCTACAGCAGGCGGCCGAGCGGGAGGCGGCGACCCGGGCCCGGGAGCGGTTGGCCCGCGGGATACACGACTCGGTGCTGCAGGTCTTGGCCCTCGTGCAGCGGCGGGGTGCCGAGATCGGCGGGGAGGCGGCGGTGTTGGGTCGGCTGGCCGGAGAACAGGAGGCGATCCTGCGGGCGCTGGTCGCCGAGGGTGAGCCGGCACCGGACACGCCAGCGGGCATGGTGGACCTCGGCGCCCTGCTGCGGCGGCACGCGTCCCCGCACGTGACCATCGCCGCGCCGGCGCAGCCGGTCCTGCTGCCCGCTGACCAGGCCCACGAGCTGGCCGCCGCCGTCGCCGCGGCGCTGGACAACGTCCGGGTCCACTGCGGGTCCGCCGCGCCGGCGTGGGTGCTGGTGGAGGCGGAACCAGAGCACGTCACGGTCACCGTCCGTGACGACGGTCCGGGGATCGCGCCAGGGCGCCTGGAGCAGGCGGCGGCGGAGGGTCGGCTGGGGGTGGCGCAGTCGATCCAGGGACGGCTGCGGGAGCTGGGAGGCGCCGTCACCATCACCTCCAGCCCCGGGCAGGGCACCGAGGTCGAGCTGGTGCTGCCGCTGCGACCAGCCGGAGTACGGTGATCGCCATGAGCGAGTCGTCCCCGGTGAAGACCCCCATCACCGTGATGGTGGTCGATGACCATCCGATGTGGCGGGAAGGCGTCGCGCGGGATTTGACCGAGGCCGGCTACGAGGTAGTGGCCAGCGTCGGCGAGGGGAAGCAGGCGGTCCGGATCGCAGCCGCGACCCGCCCGGCGGTGGTGGTGCTCGACCTACAACTGCCCGACTGCTCCGGCGTGGAGGTGATCCGGGGCCTGGCCGAGACCGTCCCGGACAGTCGCGTGCTGGTGCTGTCGGCCAGCGGTGAACGCCAGGACGTGCTCGACGCGGTCAAGGCCGGGGCCACCGGCTACCTGGTCAAGTCCGCTGCCCGGGAGGAGTTCCTCGCCGCGGTGGAGCGCACCGCGGTCGGCGAGGCGGTGTTCACACCCGGGCTGGCCGGCCTGGTGCTGGGCGAGTACCGGCGGCTTGCGACAGCGCCGGCGGAGACCGGCCGGGTCGCACCGCAGCTGACCGAACGGGAGACGGAGGTGCTGCGGCTGGTGGCCAAAGGACTGTCCTACAAACAGATCGCGCAGCGGCTCACCCTGTCGCACCGCACCGTGCAGAACCACGTCCAGAACACGCTGCGCAAGCTGCACCTTCACAATCGGGTGCAGTTGACGCGGTATGCAATCGCGCACGGTCTGGACGACGAACCTGAGGTCGCGGCGCGCACAGGGGGAACCCGCGCGTGAGGCAGCCGCTGGGCCAGTCGGCGCCATCGTGGCGCAACGGCCTAGGCGGGTGTCGCCAAATCGCCGCGTTCGGGGGAGGATGGGCGACATGAGCGTGCCAGGGTCGGGACTCGCGAAAGGGTTGGCGGTCACGCTGGGGACGATGACCCGCCGCTCCCACACCCGGCAGTACCCGGATGAGCCGCCAGCGCTGCCGCCCCGCTCCCGGGGCGTGATCGCCCTGCTGGAGGAGAACTGCACCGTCTGTATGTTGTGCGCCCGGGAGTGCCCGGACTGGTGCATCTACATCGACTCCCACAAGGAGGAGATGCGGGTGCCCGGCGCGTCCCGGCCGCGCCAACGCAACGTGCTCGACCGGTTCGCGATCGACTTTTCCCTGTGCATGTACTGCGGCATCTGCGTCGAAGTCTGCCCCTTCGACGCGCTGTACTGGTCGCCCGAGTTCGAGTACGCGGAGTACGACATCCGGGACCTGCTGCATGAGAAGGACCATCTGCGGGAGTGGATGGGGACGGTCCCGCCACCACCGGCCCACGACCCTAACGGGGAGCCGGCCAAGGCTGAGGCCGCCGCCGCCCGGGCTCAGGGCACCGCCCGATGACCACCGTGGACGTGCTGCTGCTCGCACTCGGTGCGGTCGCCGTCGGCGCGGGCGCCGCGGTCGTGCTCAGCAACCATCTGGTCCGCGCCGGCCTCTACCTGGTCGTCTGCCTGGCAGCGGTGGCCGGGATGTATCTGGTCCTCACCGCCGAACTCATCGCCTGGGTCCAGGTGTTGATCTACGTCGGTGCGGTGGTGGTGCTGCTGCTGTTCGCGGTGATGTTGACCCGTGCCCCCATCGGCGCCACGACTGGCCTCAACCGCCCCGCCTGGCCTGGCCTGCTGATCGGTGGTGGTGCCGGCGTGGGGCTGGCCGTCCTGTTCGTCGACGCCTACCGATGGACCCAGGTGTCCTTCGGCGACGCCGGCAGCCCTGCGGCCCTCGGCGCGGAGATCTTCAGCGACTGGGTGCTGCCCTTCGAGGTGCTGTCGGTGCTCTGCTCGCCGCCCTGATCGGCGCGATCATCGTGGCGCGCCCGGACGTCGGCGCGCCCCAGGAGAAGGCACCGCGCGAGGGTCTCGCTCAGGGCTCGGGTGGTGACTGATGCGCCCGGTCATCCCGTACGTCGTCGCGGCCGTCCTGTTCGGCCTCGGAGTCTTCGGCGTGCTCCGCCGTCGCAACGCGATCCTGCTGCTGATGGCCGTCGAGCTCATGCTCAACGCGGTCAACCTCATACTGGTCACCGCCTCGACCACGGTACGGGCGGGGCTGGCGGCCGCCGGCGCCGGCGCTCACACCGGACAGGTGTTCGCACTGTTCATCATCGTCATCGCCGCCGCGGAGGTGGGCGTCGGGTTGGCGATCGTGCTGCAGCTCTACCGGATGCGCTCGGCCATCACAGTGGACACCGTGCCGCTGGCCGACGACGTGGAGGAGCCGGTCCGGTGACCCCTGAGACATGGGCACGACTGCTGGTGGTGGCGCCGTTCGCCGCCGCGATGGTCGGCCTGCTGCTGCCGGGCCGCCGGTCCCGTCAGGCCGCCGCCTGGCTCGGGATCGGCGCCGCGGCGGTCGCCCTGGGCGTCGCCGGGCAGCTGCTCGCCGCCGTGTGGGACACGCCCTACCAGGACGCCCCGGAGCTGGTGCGGTTCGGCGAGCTCGTCGTCACCTACGCCGTCCGGGTCGACCCTGCCGCCGGGATGGTGGCGGTGGCGGTCGCCGTGGTGGCGCTGGCGGTGCAGATCTACTCGGTGGCGTACCTGGCCGACGACGACCGCTACCCGACGTACGCGGCGCAGGTCTCGCTGTTCACCGCCGCCATGCTGCTGGTGGTGGTCGCCGGTGACCTGATCGTGCTGCTGGTCGGCTGGGAAGTCATGGGCATCTGCTCGTACCTGCTGATCGCGCACGACCGCCGGCTGCCCGAGGCGCCGGGCGCGGCGATGAAGGCGTTCCTGGTGACCCGGGTCGGAGACGTCGGCTTCTGGCTCGGCATCATCCTGTTGGGCGTCCACGCCGGCAGCTTCCACATCCGCGAGGTGATCGCCGGGGTGGCCACCGCAGCGGTGCCCGACACCGTCGTCCCCGTCGCGGCGCTGCTGGTGCTGGCCGGGGTGGCCGGCAAGAGCGCCCAGTTCCCCCTGCACACCTGGTTGCCGGACGCGATGGCCGGTCCGACCCCGATCTCCGCGTTGATCCACGCCGCCACCATGGTCGCGGCCGGCGTCTACGTGGTCTTCCGGCTCTACCCGGTCTTCGTCGCCTCCGACGCGGTGATCGCCGTGCTGGCGGTGATGGCGGCGGTGACCATGCTGCTGGGGGCGCTCGCCGCGTCCGCCGCGGACGACCTCAAACGCGTGCTCGCCTGGTCCACCGTGTCCCAGTTGGCGTACATGTTCGGTGCGCTCGCGGTCCACGCCACCGCCGCGGCCCTGTTCCACTTGCTCACCCACGCCGCCTTCAAGGCGTTGCTGTTCCTCGCCGCCGGTGCGGTGATCCACGCGGTGGCGACCAACTCCATGGCCGCGATGGGTGGGTTGCGGCGGGCCATGCCGGTGACCTTCTGGTCCATGACGATCGGGCTGGCGGCGCTGGTGGGCCTACCACCGCTGGCTGGCTTCTGGAGCAAGGACGCCATCCTGCACGCCGCTGCCGAAGGGGCAGGGTGGACAGCCGCTCTGGTGCTCGTCGCTGGGCTGATCACGGCCGCGCTGACCGCGTGGTACGCCACCCGGTTGTGGCTGCGGGTGTTCTTCGGCGCCCCGCGCAGCGCGCTGACCAGGCAGGACGCGGAGCCACCTGGGCTGATGCGGTGGCCGATCGTGGCGTTGGCGGTACCGAGTGCACTGCTCGGGTTGCTGGCTAGGGTGCGTTGCCGACCTCACCGGGTCAGCCGCCCGGGGGCCGGGCAACCACCTGGGGCGACAGCGAAACCGTCATCCACCTCGGCGGGTTCGTCGTGGTGCCGCTGCTGGCCGTGGCGATTGGTGTCGCGGCCGCCTGGTGGCTGTGGCGGCGGGATCCCGCCGCCGACCCGGCGCGCCACCTCGGCCGGGTAGGCGCCGTGGTCGCCGCCGGTTTTCACCTCGACCGGGCACAACAGGCGCTCGTGGTACAGCCGGTCCAAGCCCTGGCCGGGGCGGTACGCCACACCGACGAGAGCATCGTCGACGGTGCGGTGGAAGGCACCGGCCGGGGCACCGCCGGCCTCGGCGCGCTCCTTCACACCGCGCACCGGGCCGGACTGCCCCGCGCGGTCGGCGCGGTGCTCGCCGGCGCTGTGGTGCTCGGCGTCGCCGCCGCGGTCCTCGGAGGTGTCCGATGACCACCGGGCAGCTGCTGCTCGTCGCCGCACTGGCACTGCCGGCGTTGGGCGCCGTCGCCGCCACCGGCCTGCCGGAGCGTGGCGCCCGGGTGGCCGGTCCGGTCGCGGCGACGCTCACCCTGCTCGCTGTCGTCGGACTGTCGCCGTGGCGTTCCCCCGTGCCGGTGCCGGGCGGCCACGCCGTCGACCCGTGGCACGCGCTCGACGTCGCCTGGGTGCCCGGGCTGGACCTGCGATTCCACCTCGGAGTGGACGGCATCTCGTACCCGCTGCTGGTCCTGACCGCCCTGCTGACCCTGCTGTGCTGCCTGCACGCACGCCGCGACCGGCGGTTGGTGGCGCTGCTGCTGGTGATCGAGGTCGGCATCCTCGGCACCTTCCTCGCCCTGGACCTGGTGCTGTTCTTCCTCTTCTTCGAAGTCGTCCTGCTGCCGATGTACGCGGTGATCGCCGGTTGGGGCGGGCCGCGCCGCCGGCACGCCGCCCGCAAGTTCGTCCTCTACACCCTCGCCGGCTCGGTGCTGCTGCTGGTCGGGGTCTTCATCGTGGTCAGCGCCGCCGGCACCGGGGACATCGTCGCGTTGACCGGGGACGACGCGGCACTGAGCCGGACCACCCAGCTGGCGGCGTTCACCTTCTTCGCGTTGGCGTTCGCGGTGAAGTCTCCTTTGTGGCCACTGCACTCCTGGTTGCCCGACGCGCACACTGAGGCACCCACGGTCGGCAGTGTCATCCTCGCCGGTGTCCTGCTGAAGATGGGCACCTACGGTCTCATCCGGATCGGAGTGGGCGTGACGCCGCAGGGCGCGGCATGGGCGGCACCGGTGCTCGGCGTCCTCGCGGTCGCCGCGATCGTCGTCGGTGCGTTGGTGTGCCTGGCCCAGACCGAGCTGAAGCGGCTCATCGCCTACTCGTCCGTCGGGCACATGGGCTTCGTGCTGTTGGGGATCGCCACGTTGAGCGCGGCCGGCATCCAAGCCGCACTGATCGGCAACCTCGCCCACGGGGTGATCACCGGTCTGTTGTTCTTCCTCGTCGGAGCGGTCAAGGACCGTGCGGGCACTGGGGAGTTGACCCGGCTGGGCGGGCTGCGGGAGACCGCGCCGCTGTTGGCAGGTCTGCTCGGGTTCGCCGCGATCGCCTCGCTCGGCCTGCCTGGATTGGCGGGGTTCTGGGGTGAACTGTTCGCCGTGGTCGCGTCGGTCACCCGCGGCGGTGCGTTGTGGACCACGCTTGGGGTGGTCGCCGCTGTCGGAGCGGCGCTCACCGCCGGTTACTTCCTGCGGATGCTGCGCCGGGTCAGCCACGGTCCACCCGCCACGGCCACGCTGGCGCCACTGACCGCGGTGGAGGTCGTGACCTGGGCGCCGCTGGTGGTGCTGGCGCTCGCACTCGGCCTCGTGCCGACCCTGGCGCTGGGTGTGGCGTACGACCCGGTAGCGGCCCTGGTGGCGGTGGTGCGGCCATGACCAGGTGGGAGAGGCGGGGGAGGGCGGCGACGTGAGCCAGGCGATCGACCATACGGCACTGCTGCCGGCGTACCTGGCCGCCGGCACCGCCGTGGTGGCGCTGCTCCTCGACCTCCTGTGGGGACGGTGGCGGGTCACTCTGGCGGTCACCGCGCTGGGGGCGGCCGCCGTCACCGCTGTGGCGTGGTGGGCGGGCACCGGGCCGATCCGAGAGACCTTCTGTCTGTCGACGGGCGGCTGTTCGTACCGTGCCGACGAAGCCTCGGCGTTGGTCACGGCGGTGTTCGGCGGGTTGACCCTGGCAGTGTTGGGGTTGTCCACCCGAGTGATCCGGACCGTCCCGTCAGGGGAGTACTGCTTCCTGCTCGCCGCCTCCCTGACCGGCGGGGTGGCGCTGGCCCACTCACGGGATCTGATCACCCTGATCGTGGCGCTGGAGACGCTGACCTTGCCGCTCTACCCGCTGGTGGCGCTGCGGCGGCGCAGCGTCAGCTCGGCCGAGGGCTCGTTGACGTTCTTCGTGGTGTCGGTGGTCGCCGCGTCGGTGACCCTGCTCGGGGCGGCCCTGCTGTACGCGGTGACCGGGGCGGTCCACCTCGACCAGGTGGCAGCGGCGTTGGCGGCGGACGGGCCGCTGCTGGACCGGCCACTGGCCCGCATCGCCGTGGTGCTGCTCGTGGCTGGGTTGGCATTCAAGGTGGCGGCGGTGCCCTTCCACGCCTGGGCTCCGCCCGCCTACGACGGCGCTCCGCTGCCGGTGGCCGCCTACCTGTCGACCGCCTCCAAGTTCGGTGGGGTGGTCGCTGTGCTCTACGTGGTGGTCTGAGGGCTGAGGCCGTGGCTGGAGGTCGCCGGCCCGCCGTTGGCGGCGCTGGCGGTGCTCACCATGACCGTGGGCAACCTGGTGGCCCTGCGCCAGCAGCGGATGGTGCGGCTGTTGGCGTGGTCGTCGGTCGCCCAGGCCGGGTACATCCTGGCCCCGCTGGGCGCGTTCGCGGTCGCCGCCAGGCGCACGGAGGACGCGGTGACCCTCGCGGTCGCGTCCGCCGTCGCGTACGCCCTGTTCTTCGTGCTGATCGAGCTGGGGGCGTTCGGTGCGGTCATCGCCTTGCGAGGTGAGCGGGACGGCGGACGCCTCACCGACTACCGAGGAGTGGCGCGGCGGCACCGTGTCGTCGGCGCCGCGTTGGGGCTGGCGCTGATCGGGCTGGCCGGCCTGCCGCCCGGCCTCGCTGGGCTGTTCGCCAAGGTCACGGTGGTGCGCTCGCTCCTGAGCACGGGAGTCGGGTGGCTGGCGGTGGTCGTGGCGATCAACGCTGTCGTAGGTCTCGCCTACTATGCCCGCGCGGCGGCGTCGTTGTACGCCTCCTCTCCCGCACCAGGTGTCGTGGACGGGGAGGACCCGGTGCGGGGAGGCAGCCGGCACGGGGGCCGGCAGGCGGGAATGCCGTGGGCGGTCGCGACGGTGCTTGGTGCTGCCACCGTCATCGCGATCGTGGTCGGATTCGCCCCACAGCTCATCCTCGACGCCGCCGCACTGGTGCGATGACCGACCATCCGTGATCGGGTTGTGGCCGGTGTTGGCCGGTGTGCCGGTGATACTCAGCTGACATACAGCCTCTTTGGGAAGGCCTTGTGCGACTTCGAGCGTTGTTACGGTCGAAGAGACTTCTCGGAGGAGGGGTGCTGTGCGCAGCTACAACGGCCTCAAGACGGCCGCCCTGCTCGGTCTGATGACGGGCCTGATCCTCCTGATCGGAAACTGGCTCGGTGGCATGCAGGGAGTGGTCATCGCTGCGGTGATCGCGCTCGCGATGAACTTCGCCACCTACTTCTGGTCGGACAAGATCGCACTACAGGCGATGCGTGCGAGACCGGTCAGCGAGGCTGAGTTTCCGGAGCTGTACCAGATGGTCCGCGAGTTGTCGGCGCGGGCCAATCAGCCGATGCCCCGGCTGTACATCAGCCCGGCGGTACAGCCCAACGCTTTCGCCACCGGCCGCAACCCCCGCAACGCGGCGGTGTGCGTCACCGAGGGCATCGTCCGGACGCTCAACTACCGTGAGCTGCGCGGTGTGATCGGCCACGAGCTGTCGCACATCTACAACCGCGACATCCTGATCTCCTGCGTGGCGGCGGCGCTCGCGGGGATCATCACGATGCTCGCCCACTTCGCGTTCCTGTTCGGCGGCAACGACCGTAACGGGGGCGGCAACATCATCGGGGCGTTGCTGATGGTGATGCTCGGGCCCCTCGCCGCCACGATCATCCAGTTGGCGATCAGCCGCAGCCGCGAGTACCAGGCCGACCACTCCGGCGCCGAGCTCACCGGTGACCCGCTCGCCCTCGCCAGCGCCCTTCGCAAGATCCATAACGGAACGCAGCGGGCGCCCTTGCCGGCCGAGGGTGAGCTGGCTGCCAGCGCGCACCTCATGATCGCCAACCCGTTCCGGGCTGGTGGGATGAGCGCCCTGTTCTCCACCCACCCGCCGATGGCTGAGCGGGTGCGGCGGCTCGAGCAGATGGCGGGCGTACTGCGCTGACGTGAACCGGGTCGGGGCCGGCGCTGGCCGGTCACCGACCCGATCGCGTCTCGTCGGCCCTGGCGACTAGGTGCGGGCGGACTGCTCGACGGTGACGATGACTCCTTGAGCGTGCGCCTCGCTCAGCCCCACGCTGTTGCCGATGGCGAGTGCCGCCTCCCGTTCGGCGGGCGACAGGGGACCGTCGGCCAGGGCGATGCGGACCGCCGAGGCGAGGTACGACTCGCGGGCCGGCAGTGCCGTCTGCGTCGTCAGCGTCCGCAGCGCGGCGTCCGTGGCCTCTGTCGGCAGCCGCAGGTCGGCTTCGAGCTGGCTCTCGTCGTACTGCAGAGCGCCGGCCTGACGCACGGTCGCCACCGCGGTGCTCACCGCGCTGGGTGACGTGCCACCGGCGCGCAGCATCACCACCGCGATCGCCCGTGCCCCGGCCAGCAGCGCGTCCGACATCTGAGCGCTGGTCGGCAGCCGGAGCACGGCCGGGTCGAACCGCTTCCGGCAGGTTGCGCACCGGACCGCCTCGCCCACCGTCCCCAGCGGGATGACCGGCAGGAAGAACAGGGTGAAGAACCGCCGGGCACGCTTGTGCGTGTACTCGCGGTCCCCACCGCAGTTCGGGCAGTGGAACTGCCCCTTGCCGATCAGGCCGATATAGAACACCGAGAGTCCAAAAATGATCACATGATCTCCCGAGGGTGTAGCGTCCGACTCTTCCCCCATCCTGCACCGACATGATCAACCGTCCGATCAACGGGGGAGGGGGGGTCGAGCGCGCGAGCGGGCGGGCAACGACGGGCACATGTCGGCCGGCAGCGTCGCGGACTTCGCGCAGCATCGGGACCATTTTTGGCCGTGGCGTACCGATGCTTGGCAGCCGCGGCGACGCGGAGGACGCGGTGCAGGAGATCTGGCTGCGGTGGCACGCCACCGCCTCGAGTGACATTCGCGACACCCGGGCCTGGCTCACCACGGCACACCGCCGACGTGGCCTCGCCCCGGCCGGGCGCCGACCCGTCTACGGCGCCTGGCAGGTCGCCCGGCTCCTGCTCGGGCTCTTCGACCGGTATCGGCAGGAGACGGTCTGGCAGCACACCGAGCCGGGCTCGGTCAACGGCGACCACGGCTTGCTGTTCACCGTCGGTCTGTCCGACGGTGGTACGCGGTGGATCGCCATGGCGTTCGCGGTCGCCGGCGGGCATACCTTCGTCGACTACCTACGGTCGAGGGTGTGTGGGCTGGAGAAGCTCCGACCGCCGTATCAGTGGCGTCGGCGGCGCTGACCCCGGTCGCACCCATGTGCGCCGCGCAACGTGAGCTCGATGACATTTCTGAAACCGCGTTAAAGTCGGCTGACAGCGGGTCAAGCGTAGTGTGCGCATAGCTGATTAGTCGTTACATCTCGGCCATCACGGGGGGTCCATGCCGCAGCGCTTCAGGATCGTCGGCCTTGGGCTGGCGCTGCTGTCCGCCCTCACCTTCGCGACCTCCGGCAGCTTCGCCCGAGCCCTGCTGGACGCCGGCTGGTCCGCCGAAGCAGCGGTGGTAGCCAGAGTCGGCATCGCCGCGATCGTGCTGGCGGTACCCGCCGCCTGGTCCCTCCGGGGACGGTGGCGGCTTCTGCGGTCCAACTGGCGAGCGATCGTCGGTTTCGGGATGTTCGGCGTGGTCTGCGCCCAAGCCTGCTTCTTCAACGCCGTCAACTACCTGCCCATCGGCATCGCGCTGCTGTTGGAGTACCTCGGGATCCTGCTCGTCGTGGGCTGGATGTGGGCCAGACACGGGCAACGACCCCGCCGCTACGCCATCGCCGGTTCGATCGCCGCGGTGATCGGCCTGATCCTCGTCCTCGACCCCACCGCCGAGGGAGCCTCCCTCCACCCGATCGGAGTCCTGTGGGGCCTCGGCGCGGCGGTCGGGCTCGCCAGCTACTTCGTGATCTCGGCGCGGAGCGACCCGGCCCTGCCGCCCGTCGTCCTCGCCAGCGGCGGAATGGTCGTCGGCACCGTCGCCCTCGGCCTGCTCGGCGTGGTCGGCGCGCTCCCGATGCGCGCCACCTTCGGTGAGGTGGACTTCGCCGGGCACTCCGTCAGCTGGCTCGTACCCGTCATCGGTGTGTCACTGGTCGCCGCGGTGGTCTCCTACCTCACCGGCATCGGCGCCGCCCGGGCCCTCGGCGCTCGGCTCGCCTCGTTCGTCGGCCTGACCGAGGTCATCTTCGCCGTGCTCATCGCCTGGCTCACGTTCAACGAACTCCCCGCCGGGGTGCAGCTCGTCGGCGGTGCCTTCATCGTGACCGGGGCGGCGCTGGTGCGCCTCGACGAATGGCGCCAACCACCACCACAGACCCCGCAGCCACGCGACGAGCCCGCCCCGAGCGAGGAGGTCCAGGTCGACGGGGAGCCCGCCGCCGCACCCGCCGGCTGACGACGGCGCGGGTTCGTCGCCCCGCCTGGTGCTGCATCCTCGTCGCTATCCTGACTGGATGGTCGCGGCTCTGGAGTGCTACCTGGACGCTCAGGCCACCCGACGCATCCGCGCGTTGTGGGATGCGATGGAGGAGGCTGGCATCCCGAGCCTGCGCGACCTCACCCACCGGCGACACCGGCCGCACGTGTCGCTCGCCGTCGCCGAGCGGCTCGACCCGACGGCGGTGGAAGCCGCCCTCGAAGGGATCCCGGTCTGCCCACCCAGCCCGGTGCGCTTCGACTTCGTCGGCCAGTTCGTGGGTCGCGTGCTCTGGCTGGGCCCGGTACCCAGCGTCGAGTTGCTCGACCACCACGCGGCCGTGTACGCGCGGCTCACCAAGGCGGGCATCGACGTCGATCCGTACTATCGTCCCGGCTCCTGGGTGCCGCACTGCACCGTGTCACTGCGCGTTCCGCGCCCAGTCCTCACCGAAGCGCTGCGGCTATGTCTGGAGATCCTGCCGATCCCGGCCACCTTCGTCGGCGCGGCGGTCGCCGACCACAACCGCGGCGAATACCACCCGCTGACCGTACCGTGAACGGGCTCGTCACTCGGTCACGGTGATACGCACCGCGACCGTCCCCTCGGTACCGCGCCGAAGCCGACTCCCCATCAGGATCAACCGCCCGAGCAGGGCGTACTTCTGCCTGATCAGGCCGCGTACCCGGTCCACCTCGACGGGCGAGGTGACGACCGTCGCGTGCCCGGCGACCGGCTCACCCCGCGGCCGGCCCCGCACGTCACACGGCGCGACCGTGACCGCGCCATCGCGCCGAATACGCTTCACCTTCCCCGAGTCACGCACCGTCCACACAGCGAGAGCGTCACCGTCACGCACCACCCACACCGGCGTCGGGACCGCCCGCCCGTCCTTGCGGAACGTCGTGAGCAGCACGTACTTCTCCGCCGCGAGGCGGTCCAGAGTGCTCATGACGTCAGAGTACGGCGCTCGTGCCGATGCATCGACGAACCGCTACCCGGTCTCCGAGGCGATACTCAAAGCTGACCGGCGTACATCCCATGACGCGCCAACGGCTCCAACAAGACCCGCTCCTCCCAGGCCAGGTGGGACAGCAGCGCGTCGGTCAGGAGGTCGACCGCTTCGGAGAGGCGGGAGACGTCGCCCGGCTCCGCGGCCAGCGCCACCAACGCCTTGTCCACCCCTTCGACCGCCTCGTGGATCACCCGGTGCTCGGCGGCCAGCCGGTCCAGCACCGGCGCCAACCCAGGCTCGCGGCGGCGCAGGTGAGGGAAGATGCCTTCGTCCTCGATGGTGTGGTGTTGGGTGACCACCCGGCAGTACGACTCGCAGTAGGCCCCCAACGTCCAGGCGTTCTGGCGCAGCGCCAACTGGTTGAGCGCCGAGCGGGCCTGACCGATCCCCATCGCACCGGCGCGGACCTTCTCCACCATCTCCCGGACCTGCCGCAGCTCGGCCCGCAGCGCGTCGTGGACGTCCACCAGGTGCTGGCTGACGAGTCGACCCCGCTGACTGTAGCGATACCCCGGCGGTGGTGGTGGCGGCTTCGGCCGCTCGGACTCGTCCCACGGCTTCGTGCTCGACACGCGTGTGCCATCGTCCGGGGTCGGTCGCACACCCAGCTCGTCCCACGGCACCCCCGAACCCTCGCCAGGCTGCGCGGCCCCCACGTGTCCGGTCTCCGCCTCGGCGTCGCCGGACCCACCGCCGTGGACGGCCGCACCCGACCCGCCTGTCGGCCCACCGGCCGCAGGCGGCCCCGACCGCCGAGCCTCCTCCACCCGCCGCCGCACCTGCGGGGCGGTCCGACGACCGAACCGTTCGATCTCGGCCGGATCGTCGCTAGCCAGGATGAACGTGCCGATGCCGTACCGCAGCGCCAGCTCGGTCAGCGTGTCCGGCTCGGCGTCCTGCGGACCGAGGTTGAGCAGGCGCCGGATCTGCGCCGGGTCCCGGCCCGCCGCCACCGCGGCCTCGTCGATGACGGTGTTGCCCTCGGCCAGCGCCTCCGGGCCGTCCAGGTAGAAGAGACTGGGCAGCCAGCCGTCGGCGTGGCGGCCGATCAGCCGAAGCATCCGAGGCTTGTACCCGCCCACCCAGATCGGGATCGGATGCGCCGGCGCGGGTCCCCGCTTGGCTCCCACCACCTGGTAGTGCTCGCCGCGCACCCGCACCCCGCCGCGGACGTCGGTGTCCCACACCCCCCGGACGATCTCGATCGCTTCGCGCAGCGCCGCCACCGCCTGCCCACCGGTGCGGCGCGGGCCTCCCATCGCCTCGATCCCCTCCCAGAACGCGCCACCGCCCAAGCCGAGCGCCACCCTGCCACCACTGAGCAGGTCCAGGCTTGCGGCGGCGCGGGCGAGCACCGCCGGCGGCCGCAGCGGCAGGTTGGTGACGTTGGCGGCCAGGTGCACCCGCTCGGTGGCGGCCGCCACGTACGACAGCAACGTCCAGGTGTCGAGGAACGCCGGTTGGTACGGATGGTCCTGGAAGGTGACCAAGTCGAGGCCGGACCGTTCGGTGACCTGAGCCAACTCGACCGCGTGCTGCGGCGGCTGCGCACGAGGCGTGATGAACGTACCGAACGTGAGTGGGAGACGGTAGTCCTGCATCGGTCCTGGTCCTGGGATTGTCACGGTCGACTTCACCGTACCTTGGAACGGTGACGGTTCAGGTTGCTGTCTGTGGACCGCGGCACTGTACGGAGACCGAGGAGCAGCACGCCTACCAGGTGGGACAGCTTCTGGCCCGGCAGGGTGCGACGGTGATCTGCGGTGGCGGTACCGGCGTGATGGCGGCGGTGGCGGCGGGTGCCCGGTCCGAAGGCGGCACGGTCATCGGCATCCGACCCGGGCGCGATCGCACCGGCACCTCACCCGACGTGAGCGCGACCGTGGTCACCAACATGGGCGAGGCGCGGAACGCGATCATCGTCTGGTCGGCCGACGCGGTCATCGCCATCGGAGGCTCGTGGGGAACCCTGTCGGAGATCGCCCTGGCGATGCGCCGTGGCGACGTCCCGGTCGTGACCCTCGGCGGGTGGCGGATCGTGGACGCCGACGGTGAACCGATCGTCCCCGGGCCGATGAGCGCCGCCACCCCTGAGGAAGCGGTGGCGAAGGCTCTTGCCGGGATCACACCGGCCTAGTGCGCCCAATGCCGTCGACCGCCGAGGCCCCACCAGTTCGTCCGGCAGGTGTTCACCGGGCCGGGGCCTGCTGGCGATCCTCGCCCGGACCGGCCGGTTCGAGCGGGCCGCTTTGGACCGATGGCTACGCACTCACCTCGGTGCTCGTACGCTGCCCCCTCACCTCACCGTGGACCAGTGGGCCGAACTGTGGCGGCTGGCCCGGCCACGTCAGCGGCACCGGGTGAGACACACGTGAGCAGCCACTGCTCACCAGGCGCAGTCACACCTCGCGGTGCCGACGACGATTCCGCCGTCCGTTGTCGTACCCGGGTGCGATGCTTCGACCGTGGTGACGTTCGTCTTGATTCACGGTGGCGGCGGGAGCGCCTGGGACTGGCACCGTGTGGTTCCCGAGCTGACTAGTCGCGGCCATGACGTAGTGGTGCCGGACCTGCCGCTCGAAGACAGGTCAGCAGGTTTCGACGATTTCTGCGAAACGGTCGTCAGCGCGGTCGGCGAGCGGCGTGACCTTGTCGTGGTCGGCTTTTCCTTCGGTGGATTCACCGCGCCGTTGATCGCTGACAGGCTGCCGGTGCGACTGTTGGTCCTGCTTGCGCCCATGATTCCCCGGCCGGGTGAGACGCCGGCCGATTGGTGGGTCAACACTGGCCACCGCATGCCCGAAGGGCTCAGCGAGGAGGAGCTGTTCTACAACGGCGTGCCGGCAGAGATCGTCGCCGAGGCCGCGAAGCAGCGCCGCGATCAGGTTTGCCAGGCGTGGCACGAGCCCTGGCCCTTGCACGCCTGGCCAGACGTGCCGACGAAGGTGCTCATCGCCAGAGACGACCGTGTCTTCCCGGTGGATTGCCAGCGCCGCGTCGCTGCGGACCGACTCGGCGCTGTCCCAGAGGAGATCGACGGTGGGCATACAGTAACGCTGAGCCACCCGAATCAGGTCGCCGACCGCCTGACCAGCTACGTGCTGTCGTAAATGCGCCTGACAGGGCGCACCCCGTCCGGTTAGGCGTCCCACTTACTAGGTTTCGTCATACTTCTCCCAGAATCGTGCCCGAAGCTTGTACCGCACCGATTCGCTCAAATCGTAGTCGCCGCGTCGGTGTGACAAATCTGTCAGTAGCGCCTTGTCGATGTCTCGCGGGATGGATGGTCTCCCCGCTTCGAGTTCTGCCAGTGCCTCCGCCGTGGCGGACTTGCGGAACGTGGTCAGGACATTGTTGACCACTAGGTCGATCTGCTCGGCAAGCTCAAGGGAATCTTTGTACTCTTGCGAAATCTGCGGTTCACGACCGGTAGCAACGCTATAGGCGAGAACGGAGGACGACCTCGGCGCCTCCCGAGGCGCCAGCGTCGCGAATTCCTTAGGTGTCACTTTGACCTGCGGTGGCGCGACCATCACGGGTTGCGGAGGCGCGGGAGGCATCTCCACCTTTGTCACTGTCTCATCGAGAGTTTCCGGCGGCAGCAGCTCGAGCCCGTCAGCTGCCCGGACCAAGTGCCGGCTGATGCCGTGAGGCTTGTTGTCCGTGCCGGGGACGGCGAGCAGAATGACCTGGACGCCGAGAGCTTGCGCCTCTTCGACAGCCTCGGTGAGGTCATCGTCGCCCGAGACGAGGACGAAGACATCGGCGGCCCGGTTGCGCGCGTGCGTGACGAGATCGAGGCCGATCCGCAGGTCGACACCCTTCTGCTGGCCATCCACACCGAACCGCCCGAGTCGCAACTTCACCTTGGGCAACTCGCCGATACGCTGCTGCTGCTGGGCATCGGGCACACCGTCCTTGGCCGAGTCGTACCAGTGCACACGCAGTACTGGTAGCTCCGAGATCGTCTCGGCCTGTTGTACGAGCGCTTCAATCAGCGGTGCGTAGTCGACGAAAATGCCATATCGCAGCGACGTCCCGGTTACCCGGACAGCTGCGGAGCTGAGCAAGTAGCCGACGTCCACATAGATGGAGCATTTAGATCTCATAATTCACAAGGATGCCACTAAGTCGATCGACGTGTGGTTGCGGGACGTGACCACATTGTCAACCATGGGCGTGGCGGCGCTCGACGTATCTCCGTGGCCGTCGCCGTGCCTTTACCGGCCATTCAGGGTACTGGAAGCGGTAGAGGACGTGCCGGTCCACTCACGCCTCATCTGATCTCGATGACGGAACGCATACCGAGCACCGCGGAGAGAGAAAGCTGCTATACCCGATCTGAAATCTTTCTCGCTGTAAGACTTCCCAATGCAGGGCGCAGCGAGGGTCAATGGAGTTGTCAGAGAAACAATAGGCAAACGGGCATTTATGGGAGAAACGTTCCCAGAAGTGATCTTCTCCGATGTCGCCAGGGCCAGGTCATGGCCGCCTCGTCCGCCCTCACGTGCCTGAGAGGCCCCATGGTCCGCGCAGTGATGAGTGTGCTGAACCGGACGAGCGCGACGAGATGGCTGGCATCGGGGAGTTCGCCGTCCACCGCGACTCGCGTGGGCTCACTCTCGGCCAGACCAGTCCAGGATGACGCCGACCAAGGACCCACCCCACCCGGGCGCTTCTACAGACGAGGACGATGACGTCCGGCTGTGAGGCCGCTGACGTCTCCGCTGCTGGTGGCGGGTGTTGGATTCGAACCAACGTAGCTTTCGCGACGGTTTTACAGAGCCCCGCAGGCAACGCCGTGACCTGCGGAAACGCCCCGGCTTGCCGGGTCGGCTGCACGGATACGGCACAAGGGCGGCCTGAGACCGCCCGCGACCGGCCTTCCCGCAGGCCCCCGAGCGGTGGCCACGGCCCGGCCTGGCCCTCCCGCGTCCAGACCCCGACGCACCCCGACCCGGGACCCGGACAGGGTAGAGAATCGCGCCGAGCGGGTCGTTAACGAGCCCATGCGCATCGACGCGCCACGAAGCCGGGTTGTCCCGGCTCCGAATAGGGCGGCCGGACTTCGACATGTTCTCGACCATCTCAGAACGTTTCGCCTGCTCACAGGCTGTTTCTTTCGTCCCGTTGAGACTCGCTGAGTCTCACACCATCCGGCCGGCACGCTGACTGCCGGCCGCCGCATCGTTCCAACCGAGGCCCCGCCCGGGCGCAGTGCCCGGGCGGG
>CAYTMR010000043.1:0-24402 GCA_964438855.1 uncultured Micromonosporaceae bacterium | reverse complement strand
CTAAGTGATGTCCACCACTTGCGCAGGGGCGAGACCGCCCAGATCGGCGCTGATCGGCGGCCAACCTCACCGCTTCCAGCGTTACACCCCATTCGTACGGCCGCCTGAGGGGTGCACCGGCGCGGCCGGCGAACGCCCGCCGGCCCGGCGCCGTAGGGTGCAAGTGTGACCGAGTTTGACGGCCTACCGATCCTGCGCGAACCCGTCGCCATCGCCGCGTTCGAAGGGTGGAACGACGCGGCCGACGCCTCCACCGCGGCGGTGGAACACCTCGAGGAGGTGTGGCAGGCGAGGCAGGTGACCACGCTGGACCCGGAGTACTTCTACGACTTTCAGGTCAGCCGCCCGATCGTGACCCGGATGGACGACGACACCAGCCACATCGAGTGGCCCACCACCCGATTCAGTGTCGCCACCCCACCCGGCACCGAACGCGACGTCGTGCTGATCCGCGGCATCGAACCGAGCATGCGTTGGCGCACCTTCTGCGAGCAGGTGCTCGAGGTCTGCCACGCGCTCGAGGTGAACCGAATCGTGCTGCTCGGCGCGCTCCTCGCTGACGTCCCCTACACCCGCCCACTACCGGTGAGCGGCAGCGCCAGTGGGCCTGAAATGGCTGAACGCCTCAAGTTGGTCCCCACCCGGTACGAAGGCCCCACGGGCATCGTCGGCGTGCTCCACGAAGCGTGTCGACGCGCAGAGCTGGACGCCGTGTCGTTTTGGGTGCACGTGCCCCACTACGCCAACAACCCACCGTGCCCCAAAGCCACGCTGGCGCTCCTCCACCGAGTCGAGGAGGTGCTCGACCTGCCCATCCCCACAGTGGATCTGGATGAGGAGAGCGCCGAATGGGAAGCCCGCGTACGCGCGGCAGCCGACCAAGACGCCGACCTCGCCGAGTACGTCCAGGAACTCGAACAGCGAGCCGGAGACGCGGGTCTACGCCCTCTGTCCGGAGATGAGATAGCGACCGAGTTTGAGCGCTACCTGCGGCGCCGCGGCGGTTCGTCGGGCTCTCGGTAGTTTTTCTTTTTTGTTTCTGTTGTGTGTGTCACATTGTCTAATGCTTCCTAGGAAGCTAGGTTTAATGTCATGAACGTCATCAACCCAGGCGCTGCCGAAGTCCCTCACCGGCAAATCGCCGAACTGCTCCGCGCCCGCATCCGCCGCGGCGACTGGACGCCCGGCGAACGCCTGCCCTCCATCCCCGACCTGGCTCGCTCATTCGGGGTGGCGAAACAGACGATCCAGCGCACCATCGACCAACTCCGCGTCGAGGGTGTCCTGATCACCAAGCCTGGCTCGGGTACCTATGTGCGCGGCACCCGCAGACGCCTCAACCGGCTCTCCCGCGGTCGTTACGGCGCCCAGCGCGGCTACCACTCGGATCTGGCTGCCCGCTATCGGCAGTACCTCACCGAAGTAGGCTGGGCCCCAGCGCCATCAGAGGTGGCCGACGCCTTCGGAGTCGCCGACGGCACCTTGCTCGTGGTACGCCGTCACCTCGTGCGCACCCAGGACGCACCTGTCGAGGTCGGAGCCTCCTGGTTCCACGTCGCCGACGCCGGCGGCACCTCGTTGGAGCAGGAACGGGCCTTCGGGCGTCCGCTCTACCAAGAGGTCGAAGAAGTGACCGGGCGCCGCTACGCCTACGCCACAGACCAGATCACCGCCCGGCAACCGACCCGCGCCGAGGCGGAGGCGCTCGCGATCCGACCCGACACGCCCGTGCTCCACTTGCTCCACGTCGCCTACGACGACAGCCGTCGCCCCATCGAAGTGGCCCAGGCGACCTGGCCAGGACCCATGACCGCACTCACCGAGCGCTACCCCATTCCGGCGCCGCGGCCCGACCCGGACCCGGACCCGGGACTGGTGCTTGGTTGATGCTGACCCCCACCCGCGGTGGTGGCAAGTCGAGCATGGTGAGCAGCCCGGGTCGGGCAGCCGCCACCTGGACCACGCTGTTGACGACCACCGCCGCGGTGGCGAGGTCACCGGGGAACCCGCCAGGCACCATGACCGCGAGGTCCGGTACGCCGCTGATCTGTACTTCGTCCCCGAGGTCCTGTGCGCCCACGGCGATCTCCAGGGTGAGGGTGATGCGCTCTCGAACCTCGTCGTAACCTCGGACGACCTGTCGGACACCGGCAACCCGACCCGGTGGGATGTCGCCCAGGCCGCTCGTGACCAGCTGCGAGGCGATGACCGGTTCCAGCGACTCGTCCACCCTGCTCAGCCGCCACCCGAGCGCACCCGCGATCGACCACACCGACGCCGGTAGCCCCACCACGCCGACGTTGCCTTCCACCTGCGCCGCCTCGAACTCGGCGACCGTCATCCCCACGCCGACCTTGCGTTGCAGAGGCAATCGCCGTAACGCCGCGTCCTGGGTACGACGCACGCTGATGTGGTCGACGACCTGGCAGGCCCCCGTCAGCGTGACCGGTAGGTAGTCCATCGCGAAGCCGGGGTTGACTCCGGTGCCGAGCACCGAAACTCCCTGCGCGAGCGCTGCCTCGTGGATCCGGGCGGCCGCCTCGGAATGAAAGCACCACGGGTGGGACAGTTCCTCACAGGTACTCACCACGTGGTAGCCACTGGCCACGCAGTCGAGCAACTGAGGAAGCACGTGCTCCAACGCTGAGCCGGTGCAGTGCAGCACGACCGGATTCGTACCCGGTGGAGGCGGCGGCAACGAGGCTCCTACCAGCACGTCGGCGTGCGCCGGCATCCGGGTCAGCGCTTCCAGCGACCGCCCCACCAGCCGCTCGTCGATCTCCACGGCGAGCATGCTGCGCAACTGAGGCCGGGTGGCGGTCAACCGAGCGATCTCGACCCCGATGGGTCCAAGTCCGTAGTGGACGACCGGGACCACGGTGGCGTTGGCGTGCTCCAACGGGCAGATCCCCTCCCCGCGTCGTGATCAACTTATTGTCGCAGGATCGAGGCCGCTTCGATGGAAATTGCCCAACTTATGTGGATTCGCTGGTCGCGCGCTACAGACGCACCCCGAGCAGGGCGTCCACGCTGTCGCGCACCAGTGCCGGCGCTGCGGGATCGTTGCCCTCTCCCGCCAATGCTGCCTCCGCCCACGCGTCCACCACCGCCAGCGCGCCCGGAGTGTCGAGGTCGTCGGCGAGGCGGGTGCGCAGATTCGCGAGCAGCTGCGTGCCGTCGGGCCCGGTGGGCGCTGCGACCGCCGCGCGCCACCGGCTCAGACGCTGCTCGGCGACCTTGCGCACCTCGTCGGTCCACGCCCGGTCACTCCGGTAATGGTCTGCCATCAGCGCCAGGCGCAGCGCCATCGGATCCAGTCCTTCCGCCCGCAGCTTGGAGACGAAGACGAGGTTGCCACGCGACTTGCTCATCTTCTCCCCGTCCAAGCCGATCATGCCGGCGTGAACGTAGTGAGACGCGAAGGGTCTCCGACCGGTAAGGCGCTCGGCATGGGCCGCGGAACACTCGTGGTGCGGGAAGACCAGGTCACTGCCCCCGCCCTGCACGTCGATGGTGTCGCCGAGATAGTCCAGCGCGATCGCGGCGCACTCGATGTGCCATCCGGGCCGGCCCGGCCCCAGGACCGGATCCGGCCACGACGGCTCACCCTCACGAGCGCCCCGCCACAGCAGCGGATCTAGTCGGTCGCGCTTACCAGTGCGGTCAGGGTCACCGCCTCGCTCGGCGAAGAGCTCGATCATCTCCGGGCGAGGAAGCTGCGAGACGTAGCCGAAGCGGGACGCCGCGGTCAGATCGAAGTAGATGTCGCCGCTGCCGTCTTCGAGCCGGTAGGCAGCCCCGTCCTCCAGCAGAGCCACCACCCGTGCCGCGATACGCGGGATCGACTCCACCGCTCCGATGTAGTGCTCCGGCGGCAGGATCCGCAGGGCCTCCATGTCCTCCCGGAACAGGGCGGTCTCGCGCATGCCGAGCACCACCCAGTCCTCTCCGTCCCTCGCCGCCCGCTCCAGCAGCGGGTCGTCGATGTCCGTGACGTTCTGCACATACCGGACTCGATGGCCGGAGTCTCGCCAGACCCGCCCTACCAGGTCAAACGTGATCATCGTCGCGGCGTGGCCGAGGTGGGTCGCGTCGTAGGGCGTGATCCCGCAGACGTACATGGTCGCCCCGTCGGGGCCAGGGCTGGTCGGCTCCACACGGCGACGTGCGGTATCGAACAATGCCAGTGTCTGCCCGGTGCCTGGCAACGTCGGCACCGCAAGCCCCGCCCAAGATTGCATGCATCTCAGGGTAACGAGGCACCCGTGACTCATACCGGGGGCCAGGGGATGACTGGCCCGTCCGGCCGCGGGACAGCGAACCGCCCGGTGGCCCGCAGCGCCTCCGCCCGCTCACTGATTGCGGCCACCTCGTCCCGGCTGAGATGGCGGGCCAGCTGCTCCCCTACCGGCCCCCGTACCGCCCCGACCACCTGCGCCAGCAACTGATCGGCGTTGGCCGGCAATGGCCGCCCCGCCCAGCCCCACAGGACCGTGCGCAACTTCGGTTCGACGTGGAAACAGACTCCGTGATCGACGCCGTACACCTCACCCGCTGGATCGACCAGGATGTGTCCGCCCTTGCGGTCGGCATTGTTGATCACTATGTCGAAGAGGGCAAGATCAGCTAGTCGCGGATGGTCGGCGTGGGCGAGGGTGTAGGCGGTTCCCTCGGGGTCGCGAGCGGCGGCGATGGGATGCCAGTCGGCGGGCAGGCGTGGTTGAGGTACGAAACCCACCAGCGGACGGTCGATCTCCTCGATCCACAGCTGGCAGGCCCCCGGGCCCAGAGGGCCGTCGCGCAGAACCGTGGGTGGCACCAGGCCCCATCCGGCCGCCTCGGATAGCAGGTAGGCGGCGACCTCACGGCCAGCGAGAGTGCCGTCGGGGAAGTCCCACAACGGGCGCTCCCCCGCGACCGGCTTGTAGACGCAGCGCAGCTCGACACCGTCCAGAGCGACGCGGCATCGCAGTGTGGTGTTGGAGGCGTCCACGAGCCGCCCTTCCGGTTCGAGCGCCCCGTGCGTCAGGATCGTGATCGTGTCCTGCGCCACCTCAGTCTCCAGCGGCTCGGACCGCATCTTCATGCCACGGTCGAGCCGCGCTGGTATCCGTTGTGGCGGGGACAGATGTGGCCCCGCGGGCTGAGCGGCTGCCCACACAGCGGGCACGGTGGCCGGCCGGCGGCGACCACGCGACGCGCTCGCTCGATGAAGGCTCGGGTGGCCTCGGGAGTGATACGCACCCGCAACCGATCGAGGTTCTCCGCCGACTCCTCATCTCCGTCACCATCGCCCACCTCGATCGCTTCGATGACGACGGTGGCGGTCTTGACATCGAAGGCGAGCCCCAGCGTGCCGACCCGAAACTCCTCGTCCACAGGTGTCGCTAGAGGTTCATTGTCGATCGGGGCCTCGCCCGGCTCGACCAGCGGCACGCCGAAGCGCCGGCTCGCCTCGCCGAGCAACTCGTCCAGCTTGTCGGCGAGCAGGGCTACCTGGACCTTCTCCAGCGCCACGGACACGAGGCGACCACCGCCGCTGGCCTGCAGGTAGAAGGTGCGCTCACCGGGCTCACCGACGGTGCCCACGACGAACCTCTCGGGCGGCTCGAACGCGTACACCTGATGGCTCATACGTCGACCTTACCGAACCGGTGCGCCCCCGAGCGGGCTCGGCTGCGCTACCCTGCGCCCGCTCCGCCTCCCACCGCCGCATCGGAGTCTCGGTTCTGCCCGGTCGTGGGGAACCGCAACTCGCCGGTGTCGCTTAGGCGCATCAGAAATGGCCGGGTGGGGGTGTAGCGGATCACGGTGAGGGACGCGGGATCGATCACGATCCGTTGGAAGAGATCGAGATGCAGGCCGAGCGCGTCGGCCACCACCGCCTTGATCACGTCGCCGTGGCTGCACGCCAGCCATACCGCATCCGGGCCGTACTCGGCGGTGACCTTCGCATCCCACTCGCGGATCGCCGCGACCGCCCGGGCCGCGACCGCGGCCATCGATTCACCGCCCTCGCCGGGGAAGACCATCGCCGATGGATGCTGCTGAACCACCGGCCATAGCGGGTCTTCGGCCAATTCCTTGAGGGTGCGCCCTTGCCAGTCGCCGTACCCGCATTCGATGAGCCTCTCGTCGACCGTCACCGTCGCCTCGGGCACCGCCATCGCCACCGTCTCGCGGCACCGGGGCAACGGGCTGGTGACCACCGCCGCGAGTTTCACCTGACGTAGCCGCTCGCCTACCGCGGCGGCTTGCGCGCGGCCTAGGTCGTCGAGACCGACCGGGCTGTGCCCGGCCAGTTCCCCGCTGGCGTTGGCGGCGGTGCGGCCATGCCGCAGTAAGAGAACGGTCGCCACTCGGGCACAATATCCTGCCCGACATCGGCCTCAGGTGGCGGAGACCACGCCGGTGAGCAGCAAGACGATCAGCAGGGCACCGAAGCCGAGCCGGTACCACACGAAGGTCATCAGACTGTGCCGACCAACGAAGCGCAGCAGCCAGACGATTGACGCGTACGCCACCAAGAAGCTGACCACGGTGCCGGTGAGCAGCGCGAGGCCGGAGACGGTGTCGGTGCTGTTGACCTCACCAAGCTCCAGTACGCCCGCGCCGACCAAGGCGGGTAGGCCGAGGAAGAAGGACAGACGGGTCGCGGTCACCCGGTCCAGGTCGCGGAGCAGACCAACGGTGATGGTGGCTCCCGAACGGGAGACCCCGGGCACCAGCGCCAGACACTGCGCCAGCCCGATCACGATCGCGTCGGTCAGGTTGAGTTGCCGCTCACTGCGAACGTGGGTGGCGGCGTGCTCGGCGAACGCCATGACCCCGCTCCACACGATCATGCCGATGGCGATCGTCCACAAGCTCCACATCGACCCCTTGATCAGATCTTGTCCGAAGTATCCAGCCAGAGCGATCGGGATCGAGCCGATGATGACGTACCACGCCAGCCGATAGTCGGGGTCCCGGCGCGCCTCGGGAGAGAACAGGCCCCGAAACCAGGCGGTGACCAAGCGGAACACGTCCTTGGCGAAGTACAGCAGCACCGCCAGGATGGCGCCGCCCTGGATGACCGCGGTGAAGCCGATGACGCCGGGGTCGTCGACCTGGAGGCCGAGCAGCTTCTCGACCAGGACGAGGTGACCGGTGGAGGAGATGGGGAGGAACTCGGTGAGGCCTTCGACGATGCCGAGGACTACCGCGTGCCACAGTTCCACAGGTCAGCCTCCCAGGCCCACAGCTTCGGCGACGGTGCGCAGCGTCGCCGCGCCAACGTCGGGTTCGGATACGTGCAGAGCCACCGACAACGTAGTCACCCCAGCATCGGCGAATGCCGACGCCCGCTTGGCGATACGCTGCGGTGGACCGAGCAGCGACGTCTGGTCGATCAGGTCCAGCGGTACCGCGGCGGCGGCGTCCCGGTGCCGTCCCGCCAGGTACAGCTCCTGCACCCGGTCGGCGGCCTCCCGGTAGCCCATACGGACCGCCTGCTGATGGTAGAAGTTGCGTTCTCTGGAGCCCATCCCACCCACGTACAGCGCCACGTAGCTGCGCACCGCATCGGCGCAGGCGGCGACGTCGGGCCCGACCACCACGGGGACGCTGGCCACGACGTCGAAGCCGGCGACATCCCGCCCGGCCGCGGCCCGTCCCGCCGCCAGTGCCGCCAGCTGCTCTGCGGCGTGCTCCGGCGCGAAGAAGATCATGAGTACGCCGTCGGCGATTTCACCCGCGAGCCGCAGGTTGCGTGGTCCGATCGCCGCCAGGTAGATGGGGATGTCCGCGCGGGGTGGCCGGATGTTGAGCTTGAGGGCCTTGCCGGGCCCGTTTGGCAGTGGCAGTTGGTAGTGCTCGCCGGTGTAGTCGAGGCGGCGACGCGCCAGCACGGTGCGTACGATCTCGACATACTCGCGGGTGCGCCCCAACGGATGTGAGAAGCGGACCCCGTGCCAGCCCTCGGAGACCTGCGGCCCGCTCACACCCAGACCCAGCCGGAACCGCCCCCCAGAGAGCGTGTCGATCGTGGCGGCCGTCATCGCCGTCGCCGCCGGGGTCCGCGCGGGGATCTGCATCACCGCGCTTCCCAGGTCGATGGCCGTGGTCTGCCCCGCCAACCAGGCCAGGACGCTGGGTGCGTCGGAACCGTACGCTTCCGCGGCCCAGACCACCGAGTAGCCCAACCGCTCCGCCTCACGGGTGAGGAATAGCTGACCAGCCGGATCGCTGGAGGACGTCTGATATCCCAGTGTCAACCCCAGCCGCATCAGTCTCTCCCCTCACTCATGCCGGAGGACAGGCTAGCGGGTGCGCATACGGGGTGGCGCTAGGGCAGCGGTGTAGGCCAGGATGGCAGCCATGAGCTACGAGTACGCGCCGCTACGGTTGCCGCCGCACGTCGACCGGGCTACCGCAGCGGCGCAGTTGGCGGTCCAGGCAGAGTTCTCCGGCTGGGAGCTGGCGCGGGTCCAGCTCTACGCGGACGGCACTCGCAGGGTGGTCCTCCGACGCCCTCGCACCACATCCTTCCAACCTGGACTATCCTATTGACCCGCTGCCAGGCCGGATCGCGGTCTCGTCCTCCTCTAGGTCGAGCGGGTGCTCGTCGAGGCGTCCGACGAGTTGGTCGTCGGGACCGGTCTGGAAGGGGTCGGCTTCGTCGTCGTCGGCGAGTGACTCGAGGTCGAGCGGTTCGGCCACCTCGGTCACCGTGACCACTCCCTCCAACGGTTCCAACTCGGGCACATCGAGCGCGGACAGGGAGCCGTCGCCAGCCTGTACCAGCTCCAAGACCGCCTCACCGACCGTGCTGGGCAGTTCCACGTCGTCGCCCTCGTCCGCCCTCGCCCTCCGGGCGGTCTCCTGCGCTACTCGTAGCAGGGCCGAGACACTGGGTACCCGGTAGTCCCGGCGCTGGCGGACCGAGATCACGGTCGGGTAAGGGTCGTCAGCCTCACCGAGTCCCGCGGCGTAGAGCCCGGCGTTCGCCTGGGCGGCCGACAGGTCGATCTCTTCGGTCTCCCACGGCGTAACCTCGCCGTAGCGGTCGAGGAGCAGCTGGTCGTAAGCGTGGGAGGCGTTGTTCAGAGCGACGTAGGTGCGCCAGACCTCCGCGTTCTCGAGCGCTCCACCGGCGGCCTTCACCGCGGCCAGGTGGGCTCGGGCCGCGGTGACGACCTGCTCCAGCGCACCGTCCAGTTCAGAGTCTTCGGTCACGTGCCTCTCCTCGCCAGCCCGCGTGGGCTACGCCGTCCGTAGAAATCGGTCAAGCACCCGTACGCCGAACTTTAACCCGTCTACCGGGACGCGTTCGTCGATGCCGTGGAACAGCGCCGCGAAGCTGAGGTCCGGCGGCAGCCGTAGCGGAGCGAACCCGAAGCAGCGGATGCCTAAGGTGGCGAAGGCTTTGGCGTCGGTGCCGGCGGACACCATGTAGGGCACCGGCCGGGCTCCCGGGTCTTCGGCCCGCAGCGCGGCCGCCATCGCATCGACCAGCGGGCCGTCGAAGCTGGTCTCGACCGCTGGTTGACGTTGCACGTACTCCACCACCACGTCAGGCCCGACCAGCTCGCGCACCTGGGCGAGAAACTCCTCCGAACGCCCGGGGAGGGTACGGCAGTCGACCGTGGCGCTGGCCCGGCTCGGGATGACGTTCTCCTTGTATCCGGCTGACAACCGCGTGGGGTTGGCGGTGTTGCGGAGGGTAGCGCCGACGATCGTCGCGATCGGTCCCAGCTGGTCGATGACGCGATGCGGGTCAGCCGGGTCGAACGGGACCTCGAGAGCGTCGCTGACGGTCTCCAAGAAGGTCCGCACGGTCGGTGTGAGCTCGATCGGGAACTGATGCCGGCCCAGCGCTGCCACCGCTTCGGCCAGCGCGGTGACAGCGTTGTCTGGGTGGATCATCGATCCGTGCCCAGGGCGGCCAGTGGCGTGCAACCGTAGCCAGTCGAGCCCTTTCTCGGCGGTCTGGACCAGGTAGAGACGAAGGTCGTCGCGCACGGTGAAGGAGTAGCCTCCCACCTCCCCGATCGCCTCCGTGCACCCCTCGAACAGGTCCGGGTGGTTGCGTACGAGGAAGTGCGCACCGTACTGTCCGCCGGCCTCCTCGTCAGCGGTGAAGGCGAGCACGAGGTCGCGCGGAGGTCGATAGCCGGTGCGACGCCAGTGGCGCACCACCGCCAAGACCATGGCATCGAAGTTTTTCATGTCCACGGCACCGCGTCCCCAGAGGAAGCCATCACGCAGTTCTCCGGAGAACGGGTGCACCGACCACTCGTCGGGGTCGGCAGGTACCACGTCGAGGTGGCCATGGACCAGCAAGGCGTCGCGGTCGGGGTCGACCCCCTCGATCCTCGCCACCAGGCTGGCCCGACCCGGTGCCGACTCGTAAATCTGTGCCTGCACCCCGACCTCGTCCAGGCGCGCGGCCACCCACTCGGCGGCTCGGCGCTCACCGGCGCTGGTCTGCAGGTCGCCGGTGTTCGTGGTATCGATCCGGATGAGATCCCGGCACAGGTCGACGACCTCCTGCTCCGGGCCGATGGCGGTGTTGCTCACCCGACCTTCCTACCACCCCGTCGAGGGAGGCCGCTGGAGCATCGCTCGTGGCAGCGGATCAGGTCACTGTCGGTCACCGTCTTCTCTGTGGACGGCGACCTGGTTCCACGCAGAAGCACGGCGTCACCAGGCGAAGCCAGCGAGGTACGACACCTCGGCGAGGGCCTTCTGGCCGTTCGTGTTGGGGTGGAAGTAGTCCCAACCGGAGATGTGGCTGAGGGTGAAGGGGAAGTCGAACACCGCATTGCCGTCGAACCGGCACCGTGGGCCGTAAGCCGCACAGGCGGCTTCGAGTTCGGTGTTGTAGTCGATGACGCGTTGCCGTACCCGGTCGCGGCGTGCTTCGTGCGCGGGATCGTCGGATGTGGGCGCGGCCAACATCGACTGGCAGATGTTCAACAGCGACCAGGCCACGCGGGCCAGCAGGTTGCCCCGCCCGACCTGCCACAGCCGCTTCAGATCGGGAATGCTGAGCACGAGGACGCGGGCCTGCGGCAGCCCGTCACGGAGCACCGCCAGCGCCTCGTCCAGGTGAGCACGGAACTGCACCACCGGTGTCATCCCCGCTTCGTCGGAGGCGCAGGCGTCGTTGGCGCCGATCAGGATCGTGACGTACTCGACCTCGTGCGCGACGGCCAATTCGGCCTGCCGCGGCAGGTCGGCCACGGTCGCACCGGAGCGCGCCAGATTGTAGTTATTCTTGCCTATCTCCGGTGCGACGTGCAGAAGACGCCGATAGTGGGAGTCCACCGAGCTGCTGCTACCGGTACTGAACGACCGGGAGGTGCAGTCAAGGTAGAAGCCGCAGGCGTTGAAGCCGCGGGTGATGCTGTCACCCAGGCTCGCCATGGACTGCGGGGGCGCCTCATGGGCGGCTACCGGGGTGGCGGTCGCTCCGATCAGAAACAGCGCGACAGTGACGAAGACGGCCAGGCTGCGACGGGTCACGGGGGCCTCCCGGGGGGACGCGGAGGTTACCACCGAGTAGACGGCGTACCTGTAACGTATCGGACACACAGTGAGAGCACAAGTGTTGGTGGCCCAAACGGCCGGAAGTCGCTACGAACGTCTCGAAGACCCCACGGCCCCGGCGCCAGTACCTCCGATGACGGGCGCGAGCCACCACAGCGCTGAAGCCGCGAGCAGATGCCACAGGGCGTGCCCCTGCCACAGAGTCTCCGGTCGACACAGAACCGTGCGGTCGCCGAGATTCCCTGCCAGCGCCCCGGCGGCCAGCAGCGCCAGCGCCACGAGCACGCTCCTGCGGGAGCGTGGCCGGCGTGCGGCCCGCAGGAGGTTCAACCCGACCGCCGCGCACCCGAGCACCACCTGACCGGCGGTCGACGCGGCCGGGCCGGCGGCGACTAGCGGAAACAGGGCCCCCGTGGGCAGCAGCCACCACAACGGGCCGAAACTCCGCCCGGTCACGTCGCCTAGGGCGTCGACCGCGGTGTAGGCGAGCACCGCGGCCAGTGGTATGTCGTGGGCGTAGGCCTGCCACGAGGGGTGCGGCCCGTGTTGGATCGCCGAACCCACCCCGACGGCGACTAGTAGCAACGAGTAAGTCAGCGGAGGGCGTGGCTGGCGCCACCAGAGCGCTACGCCAGCGACGACGAAGGCGAAGCTGGTCACCGTGGCAGCCGGTTGCCCTAGGAAGCCGTCGCGGAACGCCTCGCAGCGCAGCGCCACCCCCACCGCACGAGTACACCACGGGCGCGGCGTTCGGCAATCGCCGCCCACCTGTCCGCCGTCGCGACGCATCATGTGCCGTCGATCGGGGTACGTGAGGGGCGAGCGCGACCTAGGCAGTTGGGGTGAGACCGATGCTGAGCCACCATGAGCGGCGAGCGCTCGAGCGGATCGAGACCATGACGTCGATCGAGGATCCGGAGTTCGCCGACGGGTTACGGACTGGCTTTCCCCGTCGGCCACAGGAGTACCGGCGGTGGCCCTCCTTCCTCTTGGTGTTCCTGGGCGCCCTGTGCGTGCTGCTGGCGGTGGTCTCCGGTAGCTGGGTACCGGCGGTGGTCGGAGCCGTGGTGCTACCCGCTGCGGGGTTGGCCTGGCCGTCGCACCGGTTGGACCGCCCGTGCCGGCACGGCTTTCGACGATGGCGCTGGCGTCGCCGCACCGGGTCCAACTGACGGTTGAGTGAATCGAGTCCGCCGGGGGGCAGTGCTTACGCCACACTCCGGGCGGACTCGGCTGTTCAGGCTATTCAAGCCACCCGGTCGGATACGATTACCTCGTCGTACGGCGCGCCAGAGCTCATACTGCGGACCCAGGTGAAAGGAGATCACCATGACCGCTACCCCGCTCCTAGCCGCTGGTGAAACCGCGGACGAGGCGCTGATTCGCGAAGATCCCAACGAGATGCTTCGGGCGTTGGCGGCGCTACCGCCAAGCCACCCCTCCCGCTCCGCTGTGAGGGAACAGACGATCGAAGCGTGGCTTCCTCTCGCCGCCAACCTGGCGCGACGCTTCACCGGACGGGGAGAACCCGTCCAGGACCTGATCCAGACCGCCACGATCGGCCTCATCAAAGCCGTCGACCGGTTCGACGTGAGCCGTGGCAGCGACTTCGTCGCGTTCGCTGTCCCGACGATCGTCGGAGAGATCCGCCGCTACTTCCGCGACCAGGCGTGGGACCTTCGGGTACCGCGCCGGCTGCAGGAGCTGCGGCTCGCCATCGCCGAGGCCAGCGCCCGGCTGGCCCAACAACTAGGGCACTCGCCAAGCGTGGCCGAACTCGCCGCCGACCTCGACGTCTCCGAGGACGACATCCGGGAAGGGTTGCGGGTAGGCACGGCCTACCAGGCGGCGTCCCTGGACGCACCGGCTTGGGAGACCGGCGGTGAGCCGGGTCCGACCCTGGGGGACATGCTGGGAACCGAGGACACCGGGCTGCTGCTCGCCGAACTCCGGCTCATGATGGCGCCCGCGATGGCGGCCCTGCCGGCTCGTGAGCGCCGCATCCTTCACCTGCGGTTCGTCGGCAACCTGACCCAGGAACAGATCGCGGCCCGCATCGGCATCTCTCAGATGCACGTCTCCCGCCTGCTCGCCCGGAGCCTGGCGGCGCTCCGCGCCCACCTGTTGGGCGGTGACTCGAGCGGCCAGGTGGCAGCGGCAGGCGTCTGACGCGGAAACCGGCGGGTTTGTGGCCGGCCCGGCCGGGTAGCCGTCCGATATGACTGTCACCGGACCGACCCGTCAACGTCAGCTTCTGACAGATCTCGCTCAGCAACTACGGGTGGACTCGCTGCGGTGTCCCGCCGCTGCCGGCTCCGGTCACCCCAGTTCGTCGCTGTCGGCTGCGGACCTGATGGCCGTGCTTCTCAACAGTCAACTGGGCGGCGATCCAGAGGATCCCCACAGCCCGTACAACGACGAGTTGATCTTCTCCAAGGGCCACGCCTCACCGTTGCTGTACGCGATGCTGCGGGCTGTCGGGGCAATCAGTGAAGAGGAGCTGCTGACCTACCGGCGGGCAGGCAGCCGACTGGAGGGGCATCCCACACCGCGCCTGCCGTGGGTCAAGGTCGCCACCGGGTCGCTCGGTCAAGGTCTACCCGTCGCTGTCGGTCTCGCACTCACGGCGGCTACTCTGGACCGGCTACCGATCCGGGTGTGGGTGCTGTGCGGGGACAGCGAGCTATCTGAAGGTTCGATGTGGGAGGCGTTCGCCCACGCCGGCTACACCCACTTGGACCGTCTCACTGCGATCATCGACGTCAACCGGCTCGGTCAGCGGGGGCCCACACCACTGGGATGGGACACCGCCGCGTACGCCGAGCGTATCGGCGCGTTCGGCTGGCACACCATCGAGATCGACGGCCACGATCTCGACCAGATCGAGGATGCCTACGCCGAGGCGGTAGCGACCTCCGGACGCCCGACGGCCATCCTGGCACGGACGGTGAAGGGCCGGGGGGTACCTGAGATCGAAGACCGCAACGGCTTCCATGGCAAGCCTGTTCCCCATCCGCAGCCGGCGATCGAGCGTCTCGGCGGTGTCCGCCACCTGCAGGTGATGCTGCCGCGACCAGTACCGGAGCGGCCGCCCCACCGCTTCCCAGACGGCGAGCTGGACCTGCCCCGCTGGGACATCGGTGAGCAAGTCGCCACCCGCGCGGCGTTCGGGGCGGCGTTGGTAGCGCTGGGCACCGCCCGCGGTGACGTGGTGGCGCTCGACGGTGAGGTGTCCGACTCCACCCGCACCGGCATGTTCGAGCAGGCCCACCCGGAACGGTTCTTCCAGTTCTTCATCGCCGAGCAGCAGATGATCGCTGCCGCCACCGGAATGCAGGCACGGGGCTGGCTACCGTACGCCGCCACCTTCGCCGCTTTCCTGACCCGCGCCCACGACTTCATCCGCATGGCGTCGATCAGTCGCGCCAGCATGTGCCTCGTCGGCTCCCACGCGGGAGTGGAGATCGGCCAGGACGGCCCCTCCCAGATGGGCCTGGAGGATCTGGCCATGATGCGTGCGCTGCACGGCAGCACCGTGCTCTATCCCTGCGACGCCAACCAGACCGCGAAGCTGGTGGCTGCCATGGCCGATGGGAACGGCATCCGCTACCTGCGGACCACCCGGGGCGCCACACCGGTCATCTACGGTCCGAACGACGAGTTCCCGATCGGCGGTAGCCGTGTGCTGCGGTACTCGGAGGCCGACGAGGTGACGCTCGTGGGCGCCGGAGTGACCGTCCACCAGGCACTGCGCGCCGCCGACCAGCTCGCTGGCGACGGCATTCCCGCTCGGGTCATCGACCTCTACAGCATCAAGCCGGTGGACGTCGACACCCTCCTCGCCGCCGCCCGCGACACCGGACGTCTGGTGACAGTGGAGGACCATCGACCCGAGGGCGGGCTAGGTGACGCGGTGTGCGAGGCGGTCGCCGGCGCCATGCGCCCACCGATGATCCGACGACTGGCGGTACGTGACATGCCGGCCTCGGCCACCCCCACCGAGCAGCTACGCGCTGCGGGCCTGGACGCCGACACGATCGCCGCGAGCGCCCGCGACCTCGTGTGGCGGTGAGCGGACACATCACCGTTTGCCGCGGCCGGCGGCGGGAACGCACATGACATGGCTCTGCTCGACCAGCCCCGAAAGGCGTGGCCATGAGACCGCAGCGGCACCGCGCGCGGGGCACCATCGGTCGCCCTTACAGTGCGCTCAATCTACGGCTAGTACTGGCCCTCTTCGGCCTCGTGTTCTGCACGGTGATGGCGGTGCTCACCGCCCGTGCCGGCCTTACGGCCATCGCCGTGCTGTTCGGGCTGCTGGCGGTGGTGGCGGTGATCGACGTGGTCGTCATCATGCGCCGCCGGGCCGCCCGTCGACGGGAACATCCGGGCCGCAAATTCTCCCTGTTCGAGTAGGTTTGCGGTGGCTTGCTGTCGGGTATGAGGCGAGCAGCGCGAGCGCCGGGTGCGGGCTGCCGGACTGGTTGGGGGCTGCCATGTCCGTGAGCGGCCCCCTGGCGCTCGCCTTGTGCGCAAGCGGGGGTGCCCTAGTGTCCAGGGCCGGCGAGTCGCCGGTACTGGGTGCCCAACCGGTCAGCCACCCGCTCCCACGCGTAACACTGCCGCGCCCGGTCTAACCCAGCAGCCGCGAACTCCAGGCGACGCAAAGGATCCGCCAACACGCGCCGCAACACCCGTCCCAGCTGCGCCGGTTGACGCACCGGCACCAGCACCCCGGTCACCTCGTCGACCACCGCATCCTGCAGTGCGCCGACAGCGGTGGCCACCACCGGCACCCCGCAGCACATCGCCTCGATGGCGGCGGCCCCGAACGGTTCATGTGACGACGCACAAGCCAGGACGTCCGCCGACCGGTACCAGCGGGGCATCTCCTCAGACGGCACCTGCCCGGTGAACCACACCCGGTCGGCCACGCCGAGTCGTCGAGCCGCCCGGCGCAAGGCAACCGCCTGCGGATCGCTGCCGAGCTGCGCCCTCGGCGGTCCGCCGACCACCACCAGCTCGGCGTCCGGCACGAAACGCAACGCCGCGACGACATCGGCGAGGTTCTTTCGCTGCGGCAGACTCCCTGGTGAGCCTACCGCCAGGATTCGACGAGGGAGGGGCCGACGCGGCGCCAAGGGGCCCACCGGCACGAACCGCCCCGTATCAACCCCGGTGGGCACCAGCGACATCCGTCCGCGAGCGACACCCAACCGGGCAAGATCACTGATCTCTGCGCGCGTCTGCCCGATCACCAAGTCGACCGCAGCACCGACCTCGCGCTCCAACTCCCACTGTCTACTCACCGGTCGGGCTGCGGTCCGCCCTCGAGGCGGATGAAGTTCGTGGTAGCTCAAAGCCACCGGCACCGACTCGGCCCGGCGGGCCTCCAGCGCCGCCAGACCGCTGAGCCAGTGGTGAGCGTGGACCACCTCCGGGCGCCAGCCCGTGGCCTTCCAACGCTCCGTCAGTCGATCAGCGAAGACATCCACCACCGACCGCACCGCGCGATCATGCAGCGGCCCGGGTGGGCCCACCGACAGCTGCTCGACGCACACACCCGGGACGAGCGCGTGTGTGCCCTGCCACGAACCAGTCCGGGCGTAGACCCGCACCTCGTGGCCGGCTCGAGCCAAGGCGTGCGCCAACTCGGCGACGTGACGCGCCACGCCGTGCAGCGGCGTACCGTCCCCCGACACGGCTTCCCCCACGTGCTCGGAGACGAGCGCGAGCCGCAACGCGCACCTCCGTCCACTTTCCGACCGGCACGGGACCCCGCACCGGCATACCGGCAACGTTGCCCACGCGCCCACACGGGCAAACATGAGCCACATGCAGGTCGGTTACGCGGGTCAACAATCGGGTACTTGCCCAAACAAGGCACGGAACGCACGGCGGGACGCACGATGACTTCCACACTGAGCCACCGGATTGAGCGCCGACAGCCGATCGGGCTAGTCACACTCTCCGGTCAGCTCGACTCGACAACGGCACCGATGCTGCGATCCGCGCTGTTCGACGCGCTGGCCTCCGAGCCCACGACGCTCGTGGTCGATCTCTCGGGGTTCTCCGTCGCCGACCCGTCACTGCTGACCGTGTTCACCGACGTCGCCGAAGAAGCATGGCGCTGGCCCGGCGCTCGACTGCTGCTGTGCCACGCCAGCCCTAGGCTCACCGAAACGCTGCGGCAGACCGGAGTCCACCCCCGCATCCCACTGGTGTCGACGCGGACAGCGGCGCTACAGGAAGCCGCCAAGGATCCTGTCCCGCCTCGGCTGCACCGTCGGCTCGCTCCGACTCTCTACGCCCCCCGCGTGGCACGTGAGGTGGCCGCACACGCCTGCGCCCAATGGGGCCTGTCGTACGCCAGTACCGCAGCCCAGATCCTCTGCAGCGAGCTGGTCACCAACGCCGTACGGCACGCCGGCACCATCATCGACCTCACCGTCAGCCTGCGCGATGGGGCGCTGCGGGTGTCCGTACGGGACGGGTACACCCGTCCGCCGCGGATGCGTACCCCCGAAGCGACCGACGACAGCGGCCGCGGGCTGCTGATCGTCGACACGGTCGCCAGTTCCTGGGGCACCGTTCCGGTGCCGGGCGGGAAACTGGTCTGGGCAGCGCTGTCGCTGGTCCGTTCGCCACACCAGGAATCGGTGGCGGTGCTCCACGGCTGACCCACGGTCAGGGTTTGAGCCGCAGTGGGAACGGAAACTAACACCCCCGGTCCAGGTGCCCCACCACGGTGCGAAGGGGTCACGACATGGTCTCACTGCGGATCTGCACGACGCGGGACGGTTCAGAGGACCGATTCCTGGTCGACGGCGAGCTTGGTCTCGCTTCCACACCACAGTTGGGCGCAGCGCTCAGGGCCGGCCTCGACCAACGGGGTCGCCACCTGGTGGTGGACGTCTTCCACGTCCGTTTCCTCGACTGCACCGCAGTCGGCATGCTGGTGAAGGTCCGCGGGGAAGCTCAGCAACGCGACTGCCGCTTGCGCGTGGCCGGAGCCCGCGGGGTGGTGCTGGAGGTCTTGGAGATCACCGGTGCTGCCAAGAGCCTCGACGTCTACGCCGAACTGGGCGAAGAGGCGTCACCCGACCGGGAGCGACGCTCGGGTACGCCACCGCGGCGGCCCGACGAACGGATCTCCGACGAGCTGATCACGTCGATGCTCGACACGCTGACCGAGCTCCCGCCGGGCAGCCCGGAACACGAGCAGATCCGTACCCACGTGGTGGAGGCCTGCGCACCCTACGCGACCGCGCTTGCCCGTCGGTTCACCCACCGAGGCGAACCCTTCGACGACCTCAACCAAGTCGCCATGGTGGGCCTGCTCAAGGCCGTGGACGGCTACGACCCGCAGCGCGGGCGTGAGTTCGTCGCCTACGCGACCCCCACCATCCTCGGCGAGTTGCGCCGGTACTTCCGTGACCGGACGTGGTCGATGACCGTGCCGCGGCGGTACAAGGACATGCGCCTCATGGTCAACTCGGCCCGGGAGGAGCTCACCCAGCGGCTCGGTCGCCCACCCAGCGTCGCCGACCTGGCCGACCACCTCGACGCCAGCACCGAAGAGGTGCTGGACGCGATGGAAGCCGCCCAGGCGTACCGCTCTGCGTCCTTGTTCACGCCCGTGGGCGACGACGAGCGGGCCGAGCTGATCGACGTGGTAGGCAGCAACGACCCGGATCTGGACGCCGTGGAAGACCGGGTGGCCCTCAGCCCACTCATCGCCCAGCTCCCTGAACGGGAGCAACGCATCCTCGCGATGCGGTTCTACGGCAACATGACCCAGTCGCAGATCGCCGAAGCCACCGGAGTCTCACAGATGCACGTCTCGCGGCTGCTCAAGGGTGCGTTGGGGCGGTTGAGGGAGGAACTGCTCGACGACCGCTAACCGTCCTCGGCGGTGTCGGTGAGGTCCAGATCGGATGGCCGGGTGGGGCGGTGAGAGAAGGCATCACGCAGCTGGTCGACGATCCCGACACCGGAGGCCAGGAAGAGATTCCACGGCGGCCGGTCCGGCAGCGAAGGATGCGGTCGGGTGGGCGCCGAATCCTTGGCCATACCCACCAGGACCGCCAGGCGTCGCCGCTCACCGGGGTCACACTCGGTGCGTAGCCGCGCCAACAGGCCGTCCTCCTCCACCTCGACGTGGGCCCGTGCCACATCCGCCAACCGCCGGGCCGCCTCATCGAACTCCGGGCTGTCGGCGGGCGCCTCCAGCAACCGCTGCATGACCTCCTCAGCCTCCCGGTGGGTGGCCAGACCCGCGTCAGCGACCGCGTCGCTGCCCGGCAGCGCCTCCCGCGCGGCGGGATAGAGGTACTCCTCCTCCGCAACCGAATGCCGCATCAACTCGGCCACCACCACCTCAGCCAGCCGCCTGCGCTGCTCCGGCGGTAGCTCACCGCAGCTCAGCTTGGTGACCAGCCGCGACAGTTCACGATGGTCCGCGCTCAGCAACTCGACGACATCGGCGGGGCGGGACGTCACAGCCGTTACCCCTTCTCCTTGGGCGCTCCGGTCGACGACCGCGGCTCGTTCTCGTGCCCGAGGGCGTCCCAGATGTCGTACACCGTGTGATACTCGCGGTCCGCGGGCAGCCGACTCAGCTCGTCGACCACGTCCTGCGGCGCGCCGGCCGACCGAGCCGCTTCAACCAGCGCCGGCTGTTGCGCCGGCAACACCGACCGCGGAATGAACCGCCCCAGCCGGCTACGCTGCTCCAGATCCTGCCCACTCAATGGTGCCGGCGCACCGGCTGGATGCGCGCCCTCCGGGATCAGTGTCGACTCGGGCTGGTCCTCGCCCGCCGGCTCCGCGTCACGCCACTCGTCGGCCCGCGTGCTACCGGTGCCCTGCGTGTATGCCTCGACTTCGTGGGCGAGTTGGTCGTCGAGGATGGGACCGTGCTTGCTACTACCGCGTTGCATGAGAATGACGTACCCGGGCGGGTGAGCCACAAACCGCGTCCGACCAGGCGGCCGGTCAGCCGACCCCCATCGCATCGAGTGCAGCCACCTCATCGTCCGCGAGACTGAAGCTCCACACGTCGAAGTTCTGTTCGATGCGGGCGGGATCAGCGGACTTCGGAATCACCGGAATGCCATGCTCCACGTGCCAGCGCAGAACCACCTGGGCCGTCGTCACCCGATGATGCTCAGCCGCCGCAGTCACCGCCGGATGAGTCAACCGGGTGCGTTTGAGCGGGCTGTATCCCTCAAGCACCACACTACGCTCGCGGTGGTCGGCGAGAATCTGTGGATCGTGGTCCGCAGGGCTCCACGGCACCTGGTTGACCACTGGGGTCACACCCGTCGCCGCGGTCAAGACGTCGATCTGCTCCAGCGTGTAGTTACTGACCCCGATCGCGCGGGCAAGGCCGGCATCCCGCACGGCGACGAACTCCCGCCAGCTCGCCACGCTCTCGTCATCCGCCGGTGGCCAGTGCACTAGCCACAAGTCGACGTAGTCCATGCCGAGCGCCCGCAGGCTCTCCTCGATGACGTGTCGCTCCCGGCCCGTGTGACCGGGCGGCAGTTTCGTGGTGACGAAGATTTGTTCGCGGGGCACACCACTGTCGCGAATAGCACGACCCACCATGTCCTCGTTGGCGTACATCGTCGCCGTGTCGATGTGGCGATAGCCGACCTCGAGCGCACGGCGCACCGCGCGATAGCCGTCGTCGCCCCTCAATTCCCAGGTACCAAGACCCACCAATGGCATGGAGAAACCACCAGGCAGGGTCACCGAGGACACTGGTGTGGAACGGCTCATGGATGCCATTCTGCCGTTAGCACGATCACTGGCCGCAGCCGGTCAGAGGTTGGGCGGCGCAGAGTAGATCGCCGAGGCGAACTGGGCCACTCGCTGATCGTCCAGGTGAGTGGCGAGATCAGCCTCGCTGATCATCCCGACCAGCCGACCACGGTCGATGACCGGCAGCCGGCGGATCCTGTTGTCGATCATCTTGGTCATGGCCTCGTCGATGTCCGCATCGGCGTCGACCCACACCGGAGTGCCTTGAGCCAGGTCGCCCGCCGTCGTGGTCCGCGGGTCACCGCCCTGCGCGATGCAGCGCACCACGATGTCCCGGTCGGTGATGATGCCGTGCAGGCGATCGTCGGAGCCGCAAATCGGCAGCGCACCCACGTGCAAGTCCCGCATCCGCACGGCGGTCTGCTCCAAAGTCTCGTTCTCGTCGATGCAGTCGGCGCCAGGATGCATGATGTCGCGTGCCGTGGTCATGTGCCCTCCCCCGTGACTCGGCACCGGCGGCGCGCCCGCCGGCGCCCCCAAGCCCACTGTCGCACACCCGCGCCCCTGGGCGAGGGCGATTCCCGACTACCCCCTGCGCGGGATCGACTTGGGCCCCCACACCTGCGCACCGTAGCCCTTCACTCGGTCCGCCAACGCCCGATCAGCGGTGACCACAACCCGCAGCCGGGCCAGCTCCCGGCGTACCAACTCGACGATCGTGTCGTCGCCCGAGCCGGTCGCCGCGACCACCCGCACCTCCTCGGTCCCCACCACGTCCCGCGCCGCGCCTTCGACCACCATCACCACTTCGACCGGCGCAGGTAGCGAAGGCAGGCCACTACCGGCTACCGACCGTAGAGCGTCACGCAACCGCCTCGCTGCACCAGCCCGGTCTCGCCACCACCCATCGGGAACCGAACCGACCACGTTGGCCGCATCCACGATCAACAAGGGCACGTCCACCCGCTCAGCCTGCCACGCCGAAGCCGAGCCTCTCCCCTCCTGCGGCGGTACGCTCGACGTGTCGAGAGCAAGCGGAGTAGAGGGGGGTGTCCGCCTTGACACTCGACTGGGCAACGCTGCGGGCCTTGGCCCGGATGACAGATGACGTGGGCGTCCTTTCCATCTACGCCTGCCTCGATCCTCAACGGCGTACCGAGCCGCAGTCACGGCCGGCCTGGGACGTGCGGGTACGCCAAGAGTTGAACCGCGTCCGGGAAGAAGCCCGCCGCGACCGGCCACGGGAACACTGGCGAGCGCTCGAGACGCGTCTCGACGAACTCCAGATGCCGCTCGACGATTTCCTCGACCCCGCGTCCTCCGGACAGGGGCGGGCGATGTTCGTGGGCGTCACCAGCGGCGACATCCGCATCGTGTCCCTGCAGGTGCCCCTCGCCGACCGGGTCGTCTTCGCTGATCGACCACACCTGCGGCCACTCGTGACCGCGTGGAGCACCGACGGCCCGGCTGGGGTGGTCTCGGTCAGTGCGGAGGAGGTACGGGCAATCGACATCCGATTCGGCAAGGCGGAGAACGCCGCCGTCCTTCCCTATCTGGAGCCGATCGAACAGCCTCGACTCGAAGGACCACCCGCTGGCAACCCGGCGATGCCACAGCACGGCACCGCCCAACGCGACCTGTTCGAACGGCGCGAAGACGAGAAACTGCTCCGCTTCCTGAAATCACTAGGGCCACGCCTGGTCGACCTCGCCAAGGAACGCGAGTGGGGCTTCCTCGCGGTCACCGGCGAGGCAGAACTCGCACACGCGGTAGCCGAATCCCTGCCCGTCCGCAACGGCCTCGACGTCCTCACACTGGAGCACCCGGTCAACCACCTATCCCCGCCACGGATCGCCGAGGTCGTCGCACCGGCCTTGACCGAAGCGCGGCAACGGCGAGGGCGGGCGCTTGCGGAACAGGCGCGAGAAGCAGCCTTCGCCGGCGGCAACGGCGCATACGGACTGAGCGAAACCCTCGGTGCGCTCCAACAAGGTCAGGTGGCGCATCTGCTGCTCGACGCCGACGGACAGTGGAGAGGAAACGTCGCCCCCAACGGCATGCTCGCCCCAGAGAATGAGGTGCCGCCCGGCACCGACCCCGAGAGCCTGGTCCCCGAGCCGTACCTTGGGGAACGGATGATCGAGCTGGCGTTCCGGGACAGCGCCGACATCACCTTCCTCAGCGGGGAGGCTGCCGCGCCGCTCGCCGACGCTGGTGGGGTGGGTGCGTTGCTGCGCTGGTGACCGGCTCAGCGAGACCACGCTGGGGTAAGGCCACGGTCCTCACCCTGTGCGCTCCAGCGCGGGTCGCGTCCGAAGGCGCCGAGCAGCCGGTCCTGAGGGTCGGCTGTGGCCGCCACGGGCACCCTCGGGCCGATCACACCGTCGGCCCGGTAGACATCCTCCCGGTCGGCGAACCAGAAGGCGCACAGACGCACCGCGTCCGGATCCAGCCGGGGATCCACCCCGACCGAAACCGCCAAGTCCCAGGTGTGGACCAGGTGATCCGCGAGCAAGCGGTACACGTACTCGGCGGCTGGCACATCGCCGACCGGAAGGTGGACAGTCCGCTTCATCGCCCCGGGCACCGCGATGGCGTCCGCTGCCGCGGCGGCCGACACCGTGGCAGCTGTGGCGGGATCGTCACCCAACAGATCCCCCCGGAACCGGTCGGCGACCTGCTCCGGCATGTCCCCTTCGAGGGTCAGTGGTGTCCGCATGTTCTGTTCGACCACATGCTGGACGAGGGCGTGGACGTCCCAATCCGTGCACGGGGTACGCGCGGACCACTGGTGCGGGCGCACCTGCGCCACCCGCTGAGTGAACCCGTACAGGCTCCGGCGATACGCCGTAAGAAGATCCATAGTCCCCCCTTGGCAGCCGGCGACGGATCCCGGCCCGATTCTCCCCCGGTCAGGGCCGCCCGCGCGCCCGAAAGGCACAGCATCAGTAGTTCATGTGGTTATCACTGTTCCCACCTGCATGGGACCACGCGACGTACCGAGGACTAGCCCGGTCACCCCCACCTGTTCTGGGAGCACGAGCAGGGGACGATCCGCGCGCTGGCTGAGGACGGATCACGCCCGCCCACGCGGGGAGCACA
>CAYTMR010000042.1:14421-24924 GCA_964438855.1 uncultured Micromonosporaceae bacterium | reverse complement strand
GCACCTGCTCTACGCCCGGTTCTGGCACAAGGTGCTCTACGACCTGGGCCACCTGAGCAGCCGGGAGCCGTTCCGCAAGCTGTTCAACCAGGGGTACGTCCAGGCGTACGCCTACACCGACCCTCGCGGGGTGTACGTGCCCGCCGAGGAGGTCGTGGAGCGCGACGGGCGCTTCTTCTACGGGGACGTCGAAGTCCGCCGCGAATACGGCAAGATGGGCAAGTCCCTGAAGAACGTCGTCACCCCGGACGAGATGTGCGAGGCGTACGGCGCCGACACCTTCCGGGTGTACGAGATGTCCACCGGCCCGCTGGACGCCTCCCGGCCCTGGGAGACGCGAGCGGTGGTCGGGTCGCACCGGTTCCTGCAGCGACTGTGGCGTCTGGTGGTGGACGAGCAGACCGGCGCCACCCGGGTGACCGACGCTCCGCTCGACGACGAGACCAACCGGGTGCTGCATCGGGTCATCGCCGGGGTCCGCGCCGACTTCGACAACTTGCGGTTCAACACGGCGATCGCGAAGTTGATCGAGCTGACCAACCGCGCCACCGCCATCTCCACCGCGGAGGGCACCCCGCGGGCGGTGGTGGAGCCGCTGGTGCTGATGGTCTCGCCGTTCGCCCCGCACCTGGGTGAGGAGCTGTGGCGACGGTTGGGGCACACCGAGTCGCTGGCGTACGCCGACTTCCCGACCGCCGACCCGGCGTGGCTGGTGACCGAGTCGATCACCTATCCGATCCAGATCAACGGCAAGGTGCGGGCGCGGGTCGAGGTGGCAGCGGACGCACCCGAGGCCCGAGTCCGCGAGGCAGCGCTGGAGGCGGTCGCGGACCACTTGGCCGGGCGTGAACCTCGCAAGGTGATCGTGGTGCCCAAGCGCATGGTCAGCGTGGTGGTCTGAGCCTGCGAACGCATCGATGGCCCCCGGCGAGTCGCCGGGGGCCATCGGCGTTTCGTGGGTGCTTTCGCGCCCAGCGCGGTGACACGCCGCTGCGCCGAATTGTCACGGAGATCCTGGCTTCCCGCCTTACGCTTCCTGACGGGTGGGTAAGTTTGGAGCGTCAAATTAGGACCTATCGTAACAGATGCGACAGGCGTCGAGATTGGACGCCTTCCCTATAAGCGACAATTACCTAATTCCGTGATTGCTGCCTAAACGTACGCATCACGGTGGTATACACCTGTAGTCCTACCTTAGCGTGATAGGCAACGAAGACACGGAAAGGTAGGAACGATGCGCGACAGCAACTGGGGTTGATAGGACTTCTTGGATGCTTCTGCTCGGCCGCCCCGTTACGGTAGCCTTACGGCACGTTGCGGCTGCAGTGCCGCTGTCCTGCGGCCGAGGGGAGGCGCGATAGGTGACGGACAACGAGACCGACAGGGTGCTACACCTCCTCGTCGGTCTCGTCGTCGTATCTGGCGGTATTTGCCTAGGTTGGGCAGGGCTGAACCTGCCCGCATCCTCTCTGGTCTATCCAGCAGTGCTGGCCACTCTGGTCGCTGTCGCCAGCAGCTGCATGGTCCGCAGTCAGATCAGGTCTCAGCACCTCATTACGACGACGAGCGCCGCACTGCTGATCACCGTGCTCATGCTGCCCGCACCCTGGGCGATCGTCTCGGCTGCCAGCGGGCTCGTGGTGTCCATGGCGGTACGGCGCCTCGCCGTGCACAAGGCGGCCTTCAACACCGCCAAGGACGTCCTCGGAGTCACCGCAGCCGCCGGGGCGATCCATCTCACGGGCCTTGAGCCCGTCACCGTCGCCACGACCGTCCCCGAGCAGTGGTGGGCCTACCTGCTTGGTCTCGTCCTGGCGGCGGTGGCGTACGCCCTCGTGGACGCCTTCCTCGCGACCAGGGTGATCTCACTGGCCAGTCGAGTGTCCTGGCGGCGGATGCTCGCCCACAACGCCTGGGTCGAGATCCCGGTGCGGTTGGCCAACCTCGGCGTCGCGGCGGTGACCATCGCGCTGCACGAACTCGACCCACGGCTGCTCGCCGTCACACCACTGGCGGTCGCCGTGGTCTACCTCACCAACCGGCACCGCCTGTACCTGAGAGAGGAGCGCCGGGCCTGGCAGCAGCTCGCCGCCTCCACCGACGCGTTGAGCACCGCCGGCATCGACGAGGTCCTGCACACCGCCATCCAGGGCGCCGCCGCGCTCTACCCCGACCTGGAGATCGAGGTGGAGCTCGCCGACGGCTCCCAGCGGCGGATCGTGCGCGGCGACGCGTCCGGCATCAGCTACGACGGTCCTGCGGATGAGGCACCCCACCACCCCGGTCCGACCCTGGACCGCCCGCTGGACATCGAGCCTGGCGTCGACGGCGAGCAGGGCGTCCTGCGGCTTCGCTTCCGCACCGAGGTCCGCCTATCGGAACGTGAGCGTTACATGCTCACCACCTTTGTCGCCGGCCTGTCCACCGCCGTCCGCAACGTCCAGGCCTATGCCCGCGTCTCCCGGATCGCCCGGGAACACGCACACGACGCGACCCACGATTCCCTCACCGGCCTGCCCAACCGTCGTCACCTGCATGAGTGGGCCGCCGCCCGGCTGGCACGACCCGACGGAGGCATCACCGCGCTCATGCTGCTCGACCTGGACCACTTCAAAGAGGTCAACGACACGCTGGGGCACGCGGCCGGAGACAAAGTACTGGTCGAGGTGGCGACGCGGCTTCGCGCAGCAGCCGAACCAGACGCGCTCGTGGCCCGACTGGGAGGGGACGAGTTCGCCATTCTCTTCACCGACCTGCCAGCCCCAGCGCTGGCCAAGCACCGCGCCCAACGGGTGCTGGAGAGCCTGCGCGATCCCATGGACCTCGACGGTGTCCTGGTCAGCCTGCGCACGAGCGCCGGGCTGGCGATCGCCGCCGAACAGACCGACCCTGGCGAGTTGCTCCGCCGCGCCGACGTGGCGATGTACCAGTCGAAGGACTCCGAGCGCCAAGTCGCCGTGTACGCGCAGGCGCGCGACAGCGCCGACCTGAGCCGGCTCGCGCTCGCCGGCGAGTTGCCCCGGGCGGTGGAGGGCCGAGAGTTCACCGTCGGATTCCAGCCCATCGTGGACCTGGCCAGCGGTCAGGTCGTGGCGGCCGAGGCACTCGCGCGCTGGGAGCATCCCGACCTCGGCCATCTGCAACCGGCCACCTTCCTCGGCCTGATCGAACGCTCTGGCCTGCTCACCGCGTTCACCGAGACGGTGCTCGACCGGGCGCTCGCGGCGGCCGCCACCTGGCGCGCCGCAGGGTTCGACTTGCAAGTGGCGGTGAACGTCTCGCCACGCAGCCTCGCCGATCCGAGCCTGCCTGAGACCGTGCTCGGTGCTCTGCAGCGACACGGCATCCCACCCCATCGACTCACCCTGGAGCTGACCGAAACCTCCGCCATCGGCCGGCTCGAGGTCGTCGCCCGGGTGGTCGGGAACCTGCGCGCCGCCGGAGTGCGCATCGCGCTGGACGACTTCGGCACCCGGCACTCCAGCCTCGCAGCGGTCTCCCAAGTCCCGGTCGACCAGTTGAAGATCGACCGCAACTTCGTCGCCGCGCTGGAGACGTCCGCCTCGGCCCGCGCCGTGGTCTGCTCCATCATCGAGCTGGGACGCCGGCTCGACCTGGTCGTCGTCGCCGAGGGCGTGGAGCAGATCCAACAGCGCCGCACGTTGTGGGAGCTGGGCTGCACCGCGGCGCAGGGCAAACTCTTTGGTTGGCCCCCCAAGCCCGGCGACGAGCTGCTCGCCGCGCTGCGCCGTGGATACGACGGCGTACCCGGCACCCTCGCCGAGCGGCTGCACCCGGACGCCACCGTGGTCCGGCTACCCCGGCAGAGCCGAGTCGGCGGCACCACGTGATCCGGCACCGTCGGCATCCCCGGCCGCCGGCGGTGGTGGCTGCTCGCCGGGGCGGTCAGCGGCGGGTGACCGCGGCCAACCGTTCCTCACGCAGCCGGTCGCTCCAAGTGTCGTCCAGCGGCGCCAGCTGGTTGACACCGATGGCCCAGCGCAGCAACAAGTCGGCCAGGGCAGGGTTACGGGCCAGCGCCGGGCCGTGGAGATAGGTGCCCAACACCTTGCCACGGTAGGCGCCCTCAGTCACACCGTCGTTACCCACCCCGACCGTGACCTGGGCCAGTGGGCTGACTCCCGGGCCCAGGTGGGTCCGGCCGCCGTGATTCTCGAAGCCGCTGAGCACCGGTAGGCCCAAGCGAGGGTCGACCGTCCCCACCACCTCACCGACCGCCCGATCCGGACCACGGTCGGAGTGGATGTCCAGCAGCTCCAGGCCGGCGATCTTCTCGCCCGTGGCGACGAACGACCCGCCGAGCAGTTGATAGCCGGCGCAGACGGCGAAGATCACCGACCCGTTGTCCACCGCTCGTTGCAGGGTCCCGTCCGCGCGCAGTCTCTGTGCTGCCAGGGCTTGCGGGCCGTCCTCGCCACCACCGATGAGGTAGATGTCGGCGAGCTCGGGCAGCTTCTGGTCGGATCGGACCTCGATCGGCTCCACCGCGAAGCCACGCGCCGCCGCCCGATGGGCGATGATGAGCAGGTTGCCACGGTCGCCGTAGGTTGACAGCAGATCCGGGTAGACCCACACGACCCGGAGAGTCGACTCAGAGGACACGGTCCAGCTCCGCTCGGATGTCCTGGAAGGCGGTGTAGTTGGCGATGACCTCCAACCGCCCGGGCGGCACCGCGGCGACGGCGTCGGCGAAGGTCGGCACGTGGGTGAACGGCACCCGGTTGACCTCGAGACGAACCGCCAGGTCGTACGCCCGCTCGCCGGTGATGAACACGGGGCGGTCCCGCAGCGGTGAAAAGTCCACATCGAACAGCCACGAGGTGTCCAACCCGTCCGGCCCGCGTGCGTTGATCGACAGGAGGGTGGGCGCCTGCTCCGACATCTCGAACGCCTCCAGCCAACTGGCCGGGTTCTTCGCCAACAGCAGGCGGATGAGTCGCCCGTCCCGCTCCACCTGTGCGTACCGGCCGGCCACGGAGGTCACCTCGGCCATGCGGCGTACCGCGTCGACCGGATTCACCCCGAACCGTGCCGCCACCGCCACCGCCACGGCGGCGTTGCCCAGGTTGACACGCCCGGGCAGCGCCAGCTTCACCTCGTACGGTGTGCCTTGGTGATCGATGATGGTGGAGTCGCCCTCGATCCACCAGTGCGGTCGCGGACGGCTCAGCGCGCACCCGGCGCACCGCCAGTCGTAGTCCGAGCGTCGGATGGCGGACCCACACGCAGGGCAGACCCACGAGTCGTCCAGCCAACGCTGGCCGGCGCTGAACCAGGTGACTCCTCCCGTGGAGACGGCCGGTTGCGCCGCCCACACCACCATCGGATCGTCAGCGTTCGCCACGACATGGACCGAGGGGTGGTCGGTGACGGTGTCGCGCCACAGTTTCGCGATCATCGCCACTTCCTTGGCGCGGTCCAGTTGGTCGCGGGAGAGGTTGAGCAGGGCGACGACGACCGGCTTGGTCGCGTCGAGGACCTGCGGGAGGTAGTGCTCGTCCACCTCCAGTACGGCGTATGGCGTATGTCCAGCCCGGGCCAGCGCGGAGGCGTGCCCGGTGGGCATGTTGGCTCCGAAGGAGTTGGTGGCGACCGGGCCGCGCACGCGCACGGCCGCGGTGGTGAGCCGGGTGGTGGTGGTCTTGCCGTTGGTGCCGGAGATCAGCGCGATCCGGCGGCCGGAGGCGAGGTGGGACAGCAGGTCAGGGTCGATCCGCAGACCGATCCAGCCGCCGATCACCGAACCATCGCCACGGCCGGTTGCCCGGGACAGCGCGGCGGCGGTCCGCGAGACCGAACTGGCCACCCTGGCGCGTAGCGGTAGCTTGCCCTCCGTCACGCCCGAAGCGTACCGGAGATGAGTAGTCGCGCCGACGCCCGCCGCGAGCAACCACACCCCTGGATCGTCAGTGGTGAGTGGAGCGTCGAGACAGATCGCTCTCCGTCAGAATGACGGTGTGACGACTCTCGGTGTGGTGTTCTTGCCCTACCACCCTCCAGAACGGCTGCCCGAGGTGGCCAGAGCAGCGGACGCGGCAGGGCTGGACGAGTTGTGGCTGTGGGAGGACTGCTTCTACGCCAGCGGGCTGGCGAGTCTGTCGACCGCGCTTGCGGTCACCGAACGACTGCGGGTCGGGGTGGGTCTGCTACCGGCGCCGCTGCGCAACGTGGCGCTGACCGCGATGGAGGTGGTCACCCTGGGTCGGATGTTCCCGGGGCGACTGGACGTGGGGGTCGGGCACGGGGTGCAGGAATGGATGGCACAGGTGGGTTCGCGTCCGCCGTCGCCGGTGCGGTTCCTGCGCGCCTACACCGAAGCTCTGCGACGCCTGGTGCATGGTGAACAGGTAAACCACGACGGCGACGGTGTCCGGTTGGAACGGGTGTCGATGCACTGGTCTCTTGTGCAGGTGCCGCCGATCCTGGTGGGTGCGGTGGGTCCCCGCACCCAGCGCCTCGCTGGCGAGGTGGGCGACGGCACCATTCTCACCGCCGGTACCCCTCCCGACGCGGTACGCCGAGCGCGTCGGTTGGCCGAGGAAGGGCGGGCGCGGGCGGGACGCAACGGCACGCACAAGGTCGTCGTCTACCTGCACGCCGCCGTCGGGCCGGAGGCCGCCGCCCTGCTGGAGTCGGAGCGACGCCGGTGGGGGTACGAGTCGCTGGCGGATATCGCCGTCGGCGGGGAGGCCCAGGACATCGCCGACGGAGTGCGACGGTGGATCGATGCCGGAGCCGACACGGTGGTCCTCCAGCCGCCGGTCGACGATCCGCAGCCAGAGCGGTTCGTGCGGGTCGTGGCCGAGGAGGTACGCCCCTTGGTCTGCGATCTCTGACCGCTTGCGCGGCACACACACTGGCGAGCCGGCGGTAATCTCGGGCGAGCATGAATCCTTCGGTGCTCCTCTCGCTGTTGGCTGAACTCGCCCCGAGCGGGCGGACCCACCTCCTTGACGCGACCGGCGGGCGCGCGCCGGTGTGGCTGACCGATCCGGACTCGTCGCCGCGGACTGAGGCAGCTGACCGTCTGGCCGCCGCCGACGTCATGCACCGTGACGAACGGATCCTGCGGCGTGGCTGGGCCTGGGTGTGGGGCCGGGCCGAGGTCGACGGGACCACCAGGCGGGTGCGGGTACCGCTGCTGACCGAACCGGTGCGGATGCGGCGCCTGCCGCAGGGTTACCGGATCGAGTCGGCCGGGGATCTGGAGTTGACTCCGTTGCTCGCCGACCCGGACATAGCAGCGCGGCTGGAGGACGCGGCGGGTGAGAACACCTCCTCCTGGTTGAACGGGCCGCAGGCCGAGGAGTGGATCCGACAGGCTGCCGAAGCGGTCGGGTTGCCGATCTCCACAGTCGTCCGGTCAGGCGGCACAGGACTGAACGACGACGGTGTGGTGGGCGTGGCGGCGGCCGCAATCTATGCCGTGCGTGACGTGTTCGGCCCCGGGCTGAAAGACACGTTGCTGCGCTGGGCTCAGCGACCACACCTGGAGTTCACCGCCTTGGGAGCGGTGTACGGGCTGATGCCACCCTTCCCGTCCGCGCCCCATGCCCAGGGTGACGCGGAGGTGCTCTCGCCGCTTCCCCTCACCGCGGCGCAGGCAGAGGTAGTGCGGCGGGCCCGCTCCGAGCGGGTGACAGTGGTGTCCGGGCCGCCGGGCACCGGGAAGAGTCACACCGTGATCGCGGCCGCCTTGGAGGTGGTAGCCCGGGGAGGCAGCGTCTTGGTGGCCACCCAGTCGCATCACGCCGCCGAGGTGTTGGGGGAGTTGCTGGAACGCTACCCAGGCCCGACCCCGGTCCGATTCGGTGACGCCGAAAGCCGGGGAGCGATCGCCGCCGCCCTCACCGGTGGGGTCGGTGTGGGTCTGAGCGCCGCTACGGTGCGCGCCGCGGACGCGAAGGTGACGTCCGCGCGGACACGGGTCGCTCAACTCACCCACGCCGCAGCGGCCGCCCTGGAAAGGGAGGCACAGGCGGGCCAGGCGGCAGTCTGGGCGCCGTTGATCCCGGCGCTCGGTGTCGAGGTTCCTGGTGCCTTCGCGGCCGACACGGATCTCGAGGCAGCCGGGCGACTGCTGGGCCAGGCGATGACACCGGGTGAGAGCTGGCGGGTACGGCGTCGTCGCCGGCGGGCCGAGCGGCGGTTGCGAGCACGGTTGGGCGCCGCGCCCGCGGTGCCGCTGGAACGGTTGCAGGCGGCGCTGACTGCCGCCTGGTCGACCCAGGTGTGGTCCGCGCTCACGGCGGTGGGAGGCACCGACCTCGGCCCGACGTGGGCAGCTCTGTGGGAGGCGGAGCGGAGTTTGGCGGCGGCGGTCGGCGAAGCGATGCGGGCCCGGGCGAACAGCACCGCCCGGTGGTCGCCGGCGGCGAGGTTCAGCGCCGCCCGGTTGGCGACCGCGCTGCGGGCCGGTCGCCGTCGGCGCCGGCAGCTCTTGGCCGATCTGGACGGTGCGATGCTGCGTATCCTGCCGTTGTGGATCGGCACCGTCGCCGATGTCGAGGATCTGCTGCCAGCGGTCCCGGGCCTGTTCGACTTGGTGATCCTGGACGAGGCCTCGCACATCGACCAGATCCGGGCCGCGCCGGTGCTGGCTCGGGCGCGACGGGCCATGGTCGTGGGGGACCCGCGGCGGCTGCGTTTCGTGTCGTTCGTCAGTGACGCCGACGTGAGTGACGCGCTTCGGCGGTACCGAGTGGACGACCGCGCCGACGTACGCCGGGTCAGCGTCTACGACCTTGCCGCTGGCGTCGCCCCGGTGGTGTGGTTGGACGAGCACTTCCGCAGCGTGCCGCACCTGATCGAGTTCTCCGCGCGACGCTTCTATCAGGCCAGCGACCATCAGACGCTGACCGTCGCCACCCGCCACCCTCGTAACGAGGCGTTGGACGCCATCGACGTGGTCCGGGTCGAGTCGCAGAAGCTGGAGCGGGGAGTGAACCGGCCTGAGGTGACGGGCGGCGGTGGAGATGGTGCAACGGTTGGCTGTCGACGGCGTGACCGGCATCGGAGTGATCACTCCGTTCCGGGCCCAGGCCGACGCGATCGAGTCCGCGCTGGCCGCCGCATTGTCGGTGGAGGAGCTGGAGCGGCTGGCGGTACGGGTAGGGACGGTCCACGCCTTCCAGGGCAATGAGGCCCACACAGTGGTGTTGTCGCTCGGGTTGCTCGACGACGACTCGGTCTCGCGTGTCCGGTTCGTGACCGATCCGCAGCTGTTCAATGTGATGATCACTCGCGCCCGGGAGCGGCTGATCGTCATCACCTCACTGTCGTGCCCGGACGGCCTGATCGGAGATTTTCTCGCCTACGGTGAGGTGGGTCCGCAGCCACCGGCCGACGTGGCGGGCGCGGGCTGGGCCGGGCGGCTCGCCGACGAGCTGCGCTCCATGGGAGTGCGGGTGCGCGTCGACTATCCGGTCGGGCGGTGGCGCGTGGACCTCTGCGTCGGGGAGGGCGCCGACGCCGTCGGACTCAACTGCGCTGTCCACCCTGACGGCTTCGCCGCCACGGTGGCGCGTCAACGCGCCTTGACCCGCGCCGGCTGGCGGATGGTCGACGCATATCCGAGCCGCTGGGGCGGTGACCCGGTGCGGGCTGCCTTGGAACTGTCGGCACGGCTGGGCCTCGGTGTCGCTCAGCCGAAGTTCCCGTAGCGGCCAGCCGACGGCTTGTCGGATAGGTGACGCCTCGCGTCCGGGGCCCCCACTCTGCACCACCCTTCACGACCTGCGGCAATACGGCAACTCGTCACGCTTAGTGGCGCGCCGGGGGCGTGTTTTTGATTGAAAGTGGTGGGAAGTGGAGTATGGTGGAGCGCAGTGGCGGACCCGGGATGGGTGACGCTGCTTCGGGGGTGAGGGCTCGGTCACCGAGTCGATCAAGGCGTAAGTCTGCGGCGCGAGCCGCGGAGCATGGGGGTGGGGCCGGTGTTTCTCGGCACCCATACCCCGCGCTTGGACGACAAGGGTCGGCTCATCCTTCCGGCCAAGTTTCGAGACGAACTCGCGGGAGGCGTGGTGATCACTAAAGGGCAGGAGCGCTGCCTTTACGTGTTCCCGACTCCTGAGTTCGCCCGCATCGCGTCGCAGTTGCGCGAACAGCCGATGACGAACAAGGCCGCACGCGCATACAGCCGGGTGTTCTTCGCCTCGGCCCATGACGAGGTGCCCGACAAGCAGGGCAGGGTCACCATCCCGGCGCATTTGCGGCAGTACGCCGGGTTGGAACGCGACCTGGTCGTGATTGGAGCGAGTACCCGGGTGGAGATCTGGGATGCGCGCGCCTGGGAGAACTACCTCGCCGAGCACGAGGACGAGTTCGCAGACATCGAGGAGGGAGTGCTTCCGGGCGGGTTGTAGCGGTCGCGCACCGGCGCCGCCGTACCCCCCCCGCTCCATCCGCAGGCGTCCAGGCATCACATACCCCGTGCCCGGGGTCGAGCGGATGGGGAGCGGACGGTAAGGCGGGGTGCGA
>CAYTMR010000042.1:0-14411 GCA_964438855.1 uncultured Micromonosporaceae bacterium | reverse complement strand
GCCGGGGGGGCGGCCGGCCCGCGCCGCCCGCCGCGCCCGCCGCCCCGGCCGCGCCCCCCCCCCCCCCACGGCGGGGTCGGCGCCACTAGGAGCGCGAGCGTGATGAGCGCGGTGAACCACACGGTCGCGAGCCGGGTGTCGCTATTGAGGGGGTCGAGATGGGACAGTTGCGCGGTACCCATGTACCGGTACTGCGTGAGCGGTGCCTGCAACTGCTCGCCCCGGCCTTCCTCGCCGCCGCGCGCGATGGCCGCAGACCGGTCCACCTCGACGCGACCGTGGGACTGGGTGGCCATGCCGAGGCGGTGCTCGCCGCGCACTCTGACGTGACGTTGGTGGGTCTCGACCGTGACCCTGAGGCCCTGGCACACGCGCGCCAACGGCTCGCCGTCTTCGGAGCGCGGGTCCACCTCGTCCACGCCGTGTACGACCAGTTGGGTGCGGTGCTGGCCGACCTCGGGTACCAGTACGTCGACGGGGTGCTGTTCGACCTGGGTGTCTCGTCGCTGCAATTGGACGAGCCACGCCGCGGATTCGCCTACTCGCAGGACGCACCGCTGGACATGCGGATGGACCCGAGTGGAGGCATCACCGCCGAGGACGTGGTCAACGACTACTCCGCCGCCGAGCTGACCCGTGTGCTGCGGGTCTACGGCGAAGAGCGGTTCGCTGCGCGGATCGCGGCGGCGATCGTTCGTGAACGCAACCGCACGCGCCTCACCTCCACGGCGAGGCTGGCGGAGTTGGTGCGCGAAGCGATACCGGCACCGGCACGCCGCACCGGTGGTCATCCGGCCAAGCGCACCTTCCAGGCACTGCGGATCGAGGTCAACCGGGAGCTGGCGGCGCTGGAGGCGGCGTTGCCGGCGGCGCTGGACATGCTGGCCCCGGGTGGTCGGATCGTGGTGTTGTCCTACCACTCGCTGGAGGACCGGATCACCAAGCGGGCATTGGCGCAACGGACGCGCAGCAGTGCGCCGGTGGATCTGCCGTGGGAGCCACCCGGCACGGAACCCACGATGCGGCTGCTCACCCGGGGGGCTGAGCTGCCGAGCGAGGCCGAGGTGGCGGCGAATCCACGAGCAGCATCGGCGCGGCTGCGAGCCGCCGAGCGCATCACCGACCGAGGGGGGCGGCGCAATGAAAGGGGGGAGTGAGATGAGCAGCAAGGTGACTACGTTGAGGCGTCGGCCGCAGTCGCGCGGCTACCTCACCGTCGGGAGCACGGCGTTGGCACCGGAGACGTCGGCGTACGCCGAGCGGTCACGCGGCGCCGCGCCGCGACTGCGGGTAGCCCCGCCACCGCCGGTGGCGGTGCCGCGGGCACCGTTCGTCGCGCTGGTGCTTCTGGTCGTCATCGGAGGGGTACTCGGCATCCTTCTGCTCAACACGAAGATCAACGAGAATGCCTTCGTCCTGCACGACCTGCGGCAGCAGCAAGCCGAGCTGAACCACCAGCAGCAGCTGCTGGAGGAGGAGATCGCGGTGGCCGCCTCCAGTGTGCAGCTCATCGCGGCTGCCAACCGGCTTGGGCTGGTACGAGATGGGCAGCCCCCGCATCTGTGGGTGCCGTCCGGCAGGCTGGACGGCACGCTGTCGCCGACGACGGGTGAGCCGAGCCGCACCAGCCAGGAGGGCTGACGGTGGCGCGTCCACCCAAGAGACCCACGGAGCCGCCGGACGACGAGGAGCGGCCGCGCCGGCGGCGCACCGGCATCGGGCAAGCGCGCACCTACCGCCCGCGGGGTCGGACCGTGCGGGAGCTGCCGGCGCGACCCGGTGGCCGGACCGGTGACCCGTTCCGGCCGGCTCTACAGGTGCTCGAGGGTGGACGTAGCACGAGCGCCACGAGGGCTACCACGCCGGCCACGTCGAGAAAGGCGACTGCCGATGGCAAGGCGGCTCCGGTCGCGCGCGCGAAGAAGACCGGGACCGCCTCGGCCAAGCCCAACCGGACGGCGTCCACGCGGAAGCGGCCAGCAGGCCCGACGAAGCGTGGCGGTGCCAGCCGGAAGACGAAGCCGACGGCCAAGCGAGGGCGCGGCGCTCCGCTGCTCGGAGACCCGCGCCGGCGCCTGCGTCTGGCCACGGTGCTGGCGTTGACCATGTTCCTGGTGCTCGGGGCTCGTCTGGTCGAGCTACAGCTCACCGACGGGCCGGCCGCCGCCGCGGAGCGGCTGCAGAGTCGTCTGCAGTACATCGTCCTGCCGGCACCACGTGGCACCATCTACGACCGCAACGGCGCGGTGCTGGCACACAGCGTCGAGGCGCGTTCGATCTTCGCCGACCCCACCATGGTCGAAGATCCGGAGGAGACCGCCAAGCTCCTGCAACCGTTGCTGGGGGTGCCGGCGTCGGAGTTGGCCGAACGGATGCGACCACGGCTGCGTGCGGATGGCAGTCAGTCGCGGTTCGAGTGGTTGCAGCGGCGGGTCGACATCTCGGTCGGGGACGCGGTAGCCGCGCTCAAACTCCCCGGTATTGGCGTGGAGCGGGACGAGCGACGGATCGTGCCTGGACACGACCTGGCGGCGAACATCATCGGGTTCACCGGCGAAGACCTTATCGGACTCGAAGGGCTGGAGGCCCGCTACGACGAGGTGCTGCGCGGCGTCAACGGGCGGCGCACCTATGAAAGCGGGCTGGGGAAGCTCGCGCGGGAGATCCCCGGCGGGTACGTCTCCGAAACCCCAGCCGAGCCCGGCAGCAACCTGCGCCTCACCCTCGACATGGACCTGCAGTACGAGGTGCAACGGGTGTTGGCCGAGGCGTTGCGACCGCGTGGGGCGACCTTCGGCGCCGCGGTGGTCCTGGATGTGCGCACCTTCGAAGTCCTCGCGATGGCCAGCTATCCCACCTACAACGCGGCCGACCCGTGGGACACCGATGCTCGTGACCGCCGCGATGTGGCGACCACGCAGGTGGTGGATCCAGGCTCGTCACACAAGCCGTTCGTGTTCGGCGCCGCGCTGGAGGAGGGTGTGATCACACCGGACGAAGTCCTGGTGGTGGGCCCCAGCATCCGCAAGGGCGACCAGACCTTCTACGACCGGGCGCGTCCGTTCCCGGAGGGGACGGCGATCACCTTGCCGGCGGCGATGGCGTATTCGTCCAACGTGGCGACGATCATGATCGCTGATGAGTTGGGCAAGGAGACGCTGTACGAGTACCAGCAGGCGTTCGGTCTAGGCAAGCCCACCGGGGTGGGCATGCCGGGAGAGGCCGCAGGGCTGCTGCTGCCGCCGGCGCAGTGGTCCGGCTCGTCGTACGGCTCCGTGCCGATCGGCCACAGCGTCGCCGCCACGCCCTTGCAGATGGCCGCAGGATACGCGGCGATCGCCAACGACGGTGTGTGGATGCAACCCCGCCTGGTACAGGCGATCGTCGACGCCGACGGGGTGGTGACCCCGGCCGATCCGCCGGCCACCCGGCGGGTACTCAGCCCGAGCACCGCTGCGGCCCTGCGAGAAATCATGGAGGCCGTGGTGACCGTGCCCGACGCGACCGGCGTAGGCGCCGCGGTCGAAAGCTACCGGGTCGCCGGCAAGACCGGCACCGGGCAACTCGTCGTCGACGGGGAGTACGCCCCGGGCGAGGTGGCCTCGTTCATCGGGATGGCGCCGGCCGAGTCCCCGCGGTACGTGGTGGCGGTCTTCGCTCACCTGGCCGAAGGCGGAAACGCCGTCGTCACCTCCGCCTTCCGGGAGATGATGGGCTTCACGTTGAAGCACTATCGGATCCCGCCCTCCACGACCGAACCTCCGGAGGTCAATCTCCACCCGTGAGCGCACCGGTGAGGCGACAGGCGGTAAGGTCTAGCGCCGTGCCCGGCATTGAGTCCGCGGCCCGCGCTGCGACGGCGCCACCGCGCCCCGCGCGCGTACCGCCCTGCTCCCTCGTTGATCTCGCCGCGCGGTGCGGCGTCACCGAACCGCCAGCGTCGGTGTCGGTGACCGGCGTGACGCACGCCAGTACCTCGGTGCGACCAGGTGACCTCTACGCGGCGCTTCCCGGGACCCGCCATCACGGGGCCGAGTTCGTCGCGCAGGCGGCCGCTGCCGGTGCGGTGGCGGTGCTGACCGATCCGGCCGGCGCCCCGGCCGCCGCGGCGGCGGGCCTGCCCGCGTTGGTGGTCCCTGATCCCCGCGCCGTCCTTGGCGAGGTCGCCGCGCGGGTGTACGGCGATCCGACCGCGGGCCTCGACGTGATCGGGGTGACCGGGACTGCCGGCAAGACCAGCACCGTCTATCTGATCGAGTCGGGTCTGCGAGCCGCCGGCCGTGCCCCGGCCCTGCTGGGGACGGTGCAGACCAGACTGGGCGACCTGGTCATCGATTCGGTGCGTACCACACCGGAGGCCACCGACCTGCACGCCATGTTCGCCGTGGCGCGTGAGCGTGGGATCGACTCGGTGGCGATGGAGGTGTCCAGCCACGCGCTGGCGCTGCACCGGGTGGGCGGGGTGCGGTTCGCCGTCGGCGGGTACACCAACTTCGGCGAGGACCACCTGGACTTCCACACCGACCGTGACGACTACTTCGCCGCGAAGGCCCGACTGTTCAACGGTCGGTGTCGGGCGGAGGTGATCAACGCCGACGACGCCGCGCTGACGCCGCTCATCGGCCCGCACACGGTGACGTTCTCTGCAGACGGCGACCCGGCCGCCACCTGGCGTGCCGTCGACATCACCGGTTCCGGCTACGGGCAACGGTTCACGGCGCTGGGACCCGACGGCGTGGCCGTGCCCGCCGCCGTCGCCCTCCCCGGACGCCACAACGTGGCCAACGCGCTGCTGGCCCTGGCCGCGTTGGTGGCGGTCGGTGTGGCGCCCGAGGTAGCCGCACAGGGCATCGCCGACTGTCCCGGCGTGCCCGGCCGTCTGGAGCGGGTGCCGGGGCCGGATGGTGTGATCGGCGTGGTCGACTACGCCCACAAGCCGGACGCGATCGTGGCCGCGCTGACGGCACTGCGCGCGTTGGCTGGGCCGCACCGACGGCTGCTGTGTGTCCTGGGCGCGGGTGGGGACCGGGACCGGGGCAAGCGGCCGTCGATGGGCCGGGCGGCGGCCAGAGGCGCCGACCTGGTGATCGTCACCGACGACAACCCGCGCACCGAGGACCTGGCCACCATCCGGGCGCAGGTGCTGGCCGGCGCGCAGGCGGCCGGCGGTGCCGAGGTACGGGAAGTCCCTGGCCGTCGAGCCGCTATCCACGAGGCGGTGCGGCGAGCTGCGCCAGGAGATGTGGTGGCGGTGCTCGGCAAGGGCCACGAACGTGGTCAGGAGATCGCGGGGCGGATCGAACCGTTCGACGACCGGTCGGAGCTGGCCGCGGCGTTGGCTGCGCGCGCTCGACCCGAGGAGGCCGGATGATCGAGATGACGCTGGGCGAGGTCGCCGCCGCAGTCGACGGCCGCCTGCACGCGGCTGACCCCGCCACCACCGTGACCGGATCGGTCGAGTACGACTCCCGCAAGGTCACCCCGGGCAGCTTGTTCGCCGCCTTCGTGGGGGAGCGGGCGGACGGACACGACTTCGCCGCCGCCGCGCTCGCCGCCGGTGCGGTCGGCGTCCTGGGTACCCGTCCCGTGGACGGTGTACCTATGGTGCTGGTCGACGATCCACGTACCGCGATGGCGCGACTGGCCCGGATATCCGTGGACCGGCTGTCAGAGGCCGGTCTGAGCGTGATCGGTGTGACCGGGTCGTCTGGCAAGACCACGACCAAGGACTACATCGCCGAGATCACGGCGGCGCTCGGCGCGACCGTGGCCCCGCCCGGCTCCCTCAACAATGAGCTCGGCTACCCGTACACCGCGCTGCGGGCGGATGCGACCACCCGCTACCTGGTGTTGGAGCTGGGGGCCCGAGGCGCCGGCCACATCTCCTACCTGTGCGACATCGTGCGCCCTCGGGTCGGTGTGGTGATCAACGTCGGTGTCGCCCACGTCGGCGAGTTCGGGTCGGTGGAGGCGATCGCCGCAGCCAAGAGCGAGCTGGTGGAGGCGCTGCCATCCGACGGAGTCGCGGTCCTCAACGCCGACGACCCCAGGGTGGCCGCGATGGCGGACCGGACCCGTGCCCGGGTGGTACGGGTCGGCCACGCCGCCGACGCTGACGTACGGGCCACCGAGGTGACCCTCGATGAGCGCGGGCGTCCGGCGTACACGTTGGTGGCCAACGGACACAGCGCACCGGTGCGCCTGCGGGTGGTCGGCGCCCACCAGGTCGGCAACACCCTCGCCGCGGCCGGGGTGGGGCTGGCGCTGGGCATGGACGTACCTGCGCTGGCCGAGGCCCTCAGCCGGTTGCGGGTGGTGTCGCCGAGACGGATGGACGTCTTCGACCGGCCCGACGGGGTCACGGTGATCGACGATTCGTACAACGCCAACCCGGCCTCCATGGCCGCGGCGTTGCGAGCGTTGGCCAGCCTGGGGCAAGGTCGGCGCACGATAGCGGTCCTGGGATACATGGCGGAGCTGGGCGACCATGAGGTCGCCGGTCACGAGCAGGTGGGCCGGCTCGCCGCCGACCTTGGCGTGGACACGCTGGTGGTCGTCGGCGAGGCCGCACCGATCGATGCCGGAGCGCGCTCGCAGCCCGGCTGGAGAGGAGAATCCGTCCCGGTGAGCGATCAGGACGCCGCGGTGGCGGTGCTGCGCGACCGCCTCCGCCCCGGCGACGTGGTGTTGGTCAAGGGATCTCGATACCGCACCTGGCAGGTAGCGGACTGGCTGCGGGAGCCGGTCGCCGCGGCGGACGAGGTGGTCGTCCCGTGAGAGCGGTCGTGATCGCCGCGGCGGTCGCCTTCCTGGTGTCGCTGTTCGGCACTCCGCTGGCCATCCGTGGCTTCACCCGGCTACGGGCCGGCCAGCCCATCCGCACCGACGGGCCACAGACCCACCTGACCAAGAAGGGCACGCCGACCATGGGGGGCGTGGTCTTCATCGTGGCCACACTCATCGCGTACGTCGCCGGACACCTGACCCTGACCACACTGCCTGCCGAGCAGATCGCACAGGTGGGGCCGACGATGACCGCGCTGGTGCTGCTCGGCGTGTTCGTCTTCAGCGGTGCCATCGGGTTCATCGACGACTTCCTGAAGATCCGCAAGCGCAACAGTCTCGGGCTCAGTGAGCGAGGCAAACTGCTCGGGCAGCTTCTGGTCGGGGTGGCGTTCGGTTTCGTCGCGTTGACCTTCGAGAGCACCAACGGGCAGACGGTGGCCAGTACGACGTTGTCGTTCGTGCGTGACATCGGCTGGCTCGACATCACCAAGTACGGCGCGATCTTGGTGTTCGTGCTGGTCGTGATGGCCACCACCAACGGGGTGAACCTCACCGACGGGCTCGACGGGCTGGCGACCGGGGCATCCATCATGGTGCTCGGGGCTTACGGCCTCGTCGCCTTCTGGCAGTACCGGCACTGGTGCGCCGACAACGCCCCTGGCGGCTACAACGCCAGCGGCACCCAGTACTGCTATGAGGTGCGCGACCCGTTGGAGATCGCGATGCTGGCCGCGGCAGCGGCGGGTGCCTGTGTGGGCTTCCTGTGGTGGAACGCGTCACCAGCGAAGATCTTCATGGGTGACACCGGGTCGATGGCGATCGGTGGGCTGGTAGCGGCGATGGCGGTGGCGACACGCACCATCCTGCTCCTGCCGATCATCGGTGGCCTCTTCGTGATCATCACGATGTCGCTGATCATCCAGCGGGTGTCCTACAAGACAACCGGCAAACGGGTCTTCCGAATGTCCCCGCTGCACCACCACTTCGAGTTGAAAGGGTGGAGCGAGGTCAACGTCGTGATCCGGTTCTGGATCATCGCCGGGATCTTCGCCGCGATCGGATTGGGCATCTTCTACGGCGACTACCTCGCCGCCACGAGTTGAGAACGATGGACGAGGAGCGGGACTGGAGCAGCTGGCGGATCGTGGTGGCCGGCGCCGGAGTGGCCGGCGCCGCAGCCGCCCAGGCGCTGCTGCGCCGCGGAGCCGAGGTGACCGTCGTGGACCGGTCGGCCGGGGCGGCCGTCGAGCAGCTGGCCGCTGCCGGCGCTCGCGTCGTGGTCGCCGACGCCCCTCCGGATGGGCTCTTCGACGGGGTCGACGAGGTCGTCGTCTCACCGGGTTTCGCGCCTCACCATCCGATCGCCGCCGCGGCGTGCGCGGCCGGGCTCGAGGTCTACAGCGAGCCGGAGTTGGCGTGGCGGCTACGGCACCCCAAGAGCCCACCGTGGCTGGCGGTCACCGGCACCAACGGCAAGACCACCACCACGACGATGCTGGCCGCGATCCTCACCGCAGCCGGGTGCCGGGTGGCCGCCGCCGGCAACCTCGGTGAGCCACTGGTCGATCTGGTCGACGGCCCTGACGTGGTCGCGGTGGAGCTGTCCAGTTTCCAGCTTCACTGGTCGCAGACCTTGGCGCCGGCGGCGGGCGTGCTGCTCAACCTCGCCGACGACCACCTGGAGTGGCACGGCAGCTTCGCCGCCTACGCCGAGGCGAAGACCGCGATCTGGCGGGGAGCGCCGGCCGCCACCGCGATCGGTAACGCCGACGATCCCGAAGTCGCCGCCCGGCTGGCGCGGCTGCCAGGATCGCCGGTGACCTTCACGCTGTCTGCGCCGGGCCCTGGGCAACTGGGCGTGGCCGACGGGGTGTTGGTGGACCGGGCGTTCGGCGAGGTGGAGTTGCTGCCGGTCGCCGAGGTGCGCCCGCCCGGTCGGCACAACGTCGCCAATGCGCTCGCCGCCGCGGCGCTGGCGCGCGCCTACGGGGTGCCGCCGGAGGCGGTGCGTGCCGGCCTGGCCGGCTACCGGCCAGAGCCGCACCGCAACGCCCTGGTCGCCGAGGTGGCGGGCGTGACCTATGTCGACGACAGCAAGGCGACCAACCCGCACGCCGCGCTCGCTTCGCTGCTGTCGTATCCGCGGGTGGTGTGGGTGGCCGGTGGTCAGCTCAAGGGCGTCGACGTCACCGCGCTGGTGCGTACCGTCGCCCCGCGACTGGCTGGTGCGGTGCTGTTGGGCGTCGACCGCGCTGCGATCGCCCGTGCTCTGTCACACCACGCGCCCGCGGTCCCGGTGGTAGAGGTGGCCACCACCGGCCACGAGGCGATGGCGGAGGTGGTGCGGGCGGCGGCTGACCTGGCACGGCCCGGGGATACCGTTCTGCTCGCTCCGGCCGCCGCGAGCAAGGACATGTTCACCGGCTACGAGCAGCGCGGCCAGGTGTTCGCCGCGGCCGTGCGGGGACTGGCGGCGCAGCGTGCGGGAGGGCACGGGTGAGCCGGCTGCCGAGCGTGCGGGGCGCGGGCGCCGGCGCGCTAGGAATGCTGCACGGTCTGCTCAAGCGGCCCCTGGCCTCCTACCACTTGCTGCTGGCCAGTGCCGGCCTGCTGCTGGTGGTAGGGCTGACCATGGTCTTCTCCGCCACAAGCGTGCACGCCTACGCCACCGACGGCAACGCCTTCACCGCTGTCGCCGAGCAGGCGACCTACGCGCTGGTGGGACTGGTGGCGTTCTGGATCTGCCAGCGTCTGCCGGTGCGAACCTTCCGGGCGCTGGGCGCTCCGCTGCTCGTGGCGGCGTTCCTCATGCAAGGGCTGTTGGTGCTCCTGTCCAAGCTGGCGGAGTGGAAGGTCATCGCCGCCACCGACGGCGCGGTGACCATCGGACCCATCGCCGCCCGCGGGGGCCTGTGGTTGTCGATCGGTGGCCTGTCGCTCCAGCCCTCGGAGATCGCCAAGCTGGCGCTGGTGTTGTGGGCGGCGGACGCGCTGGCCCGCAAAGGGCCGGAGGTCGCCGACTGGCGATCGTTGATACGCCCGTTGTTTCCGGTCACCGCCCTGCTGTTGCTCCTCGTCGGCTACCACGACCTGGGCACGATGCTGTGCCTGCTGATGCTGTTCGTCGGTCTGCTGTGGGCCGCAGGGGTGCAGCTGCGGGTGTTCGTCGCCATGGGAATGATCGGGCTGGCCGGCATCGGTGCGCTGATCATGGCGCAGAGCAGCTACCGGGTGGAGCGGCTCAAGTCCTTCCTCGACGCCGACTGCGACGAGCTCGAAGCCTGCTACCAGGCAGCGCAGGGGCGGACCGCGCTGGCCGACGGTGGGTGGTTCGGCGTTGGCCTCGGCCAGGCCAGTCTCAAGTGGGGCTGGCTGCCGGAGGGCCACAACGACTTCATCTTCGCCATCATCGGCGAGGAGTTGGGGGTGGTCGGCTGCCTGGTGGTGCTCGGCCTGTTCGCTGTGCTGGCCTACACCGGGCTGCGCATCGCCCGTCGGGTGCCCGACCGGTTCCGCCGCCTGACCGCGGCAGGCATCGTCACCTGGCTGGTGGGGCAGACCGTCATCAACGTCGGTGGAGTGGTCGGGCTGTTGCCGATCACCGGCCTACCGCTACCGTTCATCTCCGCTGGCGGTAGCGCCCTGGTGGTGACGCTGGCGGCGGTGGGCATGCTCGCCTCCTTCGCCCGCGCCGAACCGGATGCGGCCCGGGCATTGCACGCCCGCCCACCGGCGCGATGGGTGAGACTACTCTGGGCGCCGTTGCCGCCGCTGCCGCGGCCGCGCTCCAAGACCGCGACTGGCAAGACCAAGGAGAAACCGTGAGGGGAACGCTGACGTCGGTCGTGCTCGCCGGAGGCGGGACGGGGGGACACATCTATCCGTTGCTCGCCTTCGCCGATTGTTTGCGCCGGCACGACCCGGGCGTGCGGATCACCTGCCTCGGCACTCCCCGAGGGCTGGAGAACGAGTTGATCCCCCCGCACGGGTACGAGTTGCGCCACGTGCCGGCCTACCAGTTGCCGCGCACCTTCAACATGAACCTGCTGCGTACTCCGGACCGGATGTGGCGCGCCGCCCGTGCCGCCGGCAAGATCATCGACGAGGTTCAGGCGGAGGTGGTGGTCGGGTTCGGAGGGTACGTATCCGTACCGGCCTACCTGGCCGCGTGGCGGCGCGAGCTGCCGACGGTCATCCACGAAGTCAATGTGCCGCCAGGGATCGCCAACCGGATGGGGATGAAACTCACCCGACACGTCGCGGTCGGCTTCCCCCACCAGCCTGAGCAGGTGCCGTCGTTGCGCAACGCCCGTGTGGTCGGCGTTCCGCTGCGCACCTCGATCACGCGGTTGGACCGGGCAGCCATGCGGGGCGAGGCGCGGGCCCGACTGGGGTTGCGCCCCGACCTGCCGGTGCTGTTCGTGTTCGGCGCGTCGCAGGGCGCGCGGTCGATCAACCTCGCAATCTCCGGTGCCGCCCGGGCGGTCACCCAGGCCGGCATTCAGGTGCTGCACATCATCGGAGCGCGCAACGAAGACGTGCCGGTGCCCAACGATCTGCCGGTGCCGTACATCAAGCTGCCCTACCTTGAACAGATGGAGCTCGGTTACGCCGCGGCCGACCTGGTGCTCAGCCGGGGTGGGGCGTTGACCTGCGCCGAGCTGGCTGCCGTCGGCCTGCCGAGCATCTACGTGCCCTATCCGCACAGCAACCAGGAGCAGCGGCGTAACGCCCTGCCGGTGGTGGAGGCGGGTGGCGGCCTGCTCGTCGACGATGAGCAGCTGACCCCGGAATGGATCGAGAAGAACGTGATCGACCTCGCCCGGGACCCGCAGCGGCTCGCCGCCATGGGGGCGGCGGCGGCGCGGTACGGCCGCCGGGACGGAGACGAGGCGTTGCGCGAGTTCGTCCTGGAGGTGCTGTACCGGTGAGGAGGACCACCGCAGAGGCTGAGCAGCCGGAGCCGACCACGACGAGCGAGCAGGTGACCGCTGAGCAGCTCGGCACGGTGCACCTGATCGGCATCGGCGGTGTCGGCATGAGTGGGTTGGCGCGGCTGCTGCTGACCCGAGGCATCCGGGTCACCGGTAGCGAGCTGCGGGAGTGGCCGGCGCTCGCCGGCCTGCGGGCGCTCGGCGCCACCATCCACCTGACCCACGAGCCGGCCAACCTGGATGGTGTCGACACAGTGGTCTATTCGACCGCCATCCCGGCTGACCATCTCGAGATGGTGGAGGCTCGCCGGCGTGGACTGCGAGTGCTGCATCGCTCCGAGGCGCTCAAGGCCGCCATGGTCGGTCGGCACGCGATCGCGGTCACCGGTACGCACGGCAAGACCACCACCACCTCGATGCTGACGCTGATCCTCCAGCGAGCCGGGCTCGACCCGTCCTTCGTCATCGGTGGGGAGATCTCAGAGGCCGGCTCCAACGGGCACCATGGCAGCGGAAAGCACTTCGTCATCGAGGCCGACGAGGCAGACCGGTCGTTTCTCATCTACCACCCGCAGGCTGCGATCATCACGAACGTCGACGCTGACCACCTCAATACCTACGGTGATCTGGCCGGATTGGAGGCGGCTTTCGTCGAGTTCGGCCTCACCGTGGACCCGGCCGGTTTCGTGGTGACCTGCCTGGACAATCCCGGGGGTGAGCGGCTGGCCAAGGCGCTGCGGGAGCAGGGCCGCACCGTCTACACCTACGGCCGGTCACCCGGAGCCGATCTGCGGCTGGAGGGTTTGCACTCCACCACCGCCGGGGTGCGTTACCGGGCGTTCCTCGACGGCGCGCCCCTGGGTGAGTTTGGCCTCCCGGTACCCGGTGCCCACTTGGGGCTCAACAGCGCCGCCGCGTTGCTGGTGGCGCTGCGGCTCGGGGTCTCGGCCACGGCGGCGGCCGAGGCGTTGGCAGCCTTCCCCGGGGTGCGGCGTCGGTTCGAGCTCAAAGGCACCGCCCGTGGGGTGCGCGTCTACGACGAGTACGCCTACCACCCCACCTCGATGAAGGCGGCGCTGGAGACGTTCCGGGAGCTGGCCGGCGACGGCCAGCTCCTGGTGGTGTTCCAGCCCTACCGGGTCTACCGGACCCGCGATTTGCAAGCCGAGATCGCCGCTGCGTTGTCCCTGGCCGACCACGCGGTGGTGATGGAGGTGTTCGCTCCAGGCGAGGTCCGTGCTCCGGGCGAGGGTGGCGTGCCGCTGACCGAGGCGATCGACTTGCCACCGGACCGGAAGGTCTTCGTGCCCGAGTGGGACCGCGTGGTGGCGGAGGTGGTCGCCCGCGCCCGCTCCGGTGACCTGGTCGTCACCATGGGCGCACCACCGATCTCCATGCTCGGTGACGAGCTGTTGGCGGCCTTGGCGGGATGACCCAGGGCGTACGCCGGTGGCGACTCGTACGCGCGGGCACCGACGCGGTCCCCATGTCGGTCCGTCGACTCATGGCCCGACGCTCTTCGCCCGGGATTCGGATCCGTCCACTGGCGCTGGCCGCGACCGCTGCCGTGGTGGCAGGGTTGGCGGTCTGGACGCTGTGGAGTAGCTCCGTGTTCGGTGTACGGGAGATCACGGTCACCGGCACCGAGGTTCTGTCCACGGCGCAGGTGCGCGAGGCTGCCGGGATCGCTGAGCGGACCCCGCTGCTGCGAGTGGACCTCGGGGAGGTGGCCGACCGCGTGGCCGAGCTGGCCCCGGTGGAGACGGTACGGGTGTGGCGCGACTGGCCCGACCGCGTGGTGATCGACGTGACTGAGCGCACCGCGGTGGCGGTGGTGCCGGTCGACGGCGGTGTGGCTTTGGTGGACTCGCACGCGGTGGTCTACCATACGGTCGCCCAAGCGCCGCCTGACCTGCCGCACATCGTGTTCACCTCCGCGGAGCCAGCGGAGCCCACTCTTCCGGCCGCGATCGCGGTGCTGACCGAATTGACCCCTCGGTTGCGTGAGCAGCTACAGCGGGTGACGGTCTCCGGTCCGGCCGGGATTCGACTTGAACTCCACTCTGGACGGACCGTGGTGTGGGGAGACGAGACGGACAGTGCACGGAAGGCGCAGGTGGCGACTATCCTGCTTGATTACGACGGTGACATCATCGACGTCAGCACACCAGAGGTGGTGAGTGTCCGATGACTGGCGACACGCCACCGAGGGTGCGTGGATCACAGCCGGCCGCCGCTTACCCTGCCAGAAGGGAAACGGTGGTTGACATGGCTCTTAGCCTCTAGTAATGGCTGGACAGATGAATGGCCGCCGTTGGGGTGGGGTGCCGACGAAGGGAAAGCTGACCGATGACACATCCGCATAACTACCTCGCGGTGATCAAGGTCGTCGGGATCGGCGGCGGCGGTGTCAACGCGGTGAACCGGATGATCGAGGTGGGCCTCAAGGGCGTGGAGTTCATCGCGATCAACACGGACGCGCAGGCGCTGCTGATGAGCGACGCTGACGTGAAGCTCGACGTGGGCCGGGAGTTGACCCGTGGCCTGGGCGCCGGGGCGAACCCGGAGGTCGGTAAGAACGCTGCCGAGGATCACCGGGACGAGATCGAGGAGGTGCTCAAGGGCGCTGACATGGTCTTCGTCACCTGTGGTGAGGGCGGCGGTACCGGTACCGGTGGTGCGCCGGTGGTC
>CAYTMR010000041.1:0-25045 GCA_964438855.1 uncultured Micromonosporaceae bacterium | reverse complement strand
TGACCGAATGGCTGGCCCACCACGACGACCCGGTCGCCCCGGGCCAACCCCTCGCCCGGATCGGAGGACTCTAGTGTCATCGCAGCCCGTGGCCGGCAGCCGGATCGTCTCGCTCGGCCACTACCAGCCCACCCGAGTGGTCACCAACGACGAGCTCGCTGAGATGGTCGACACCTCGGACGAGTGGATTCGCACCCGGGTCGGGATCACGCAGCGGCGGGTCGCCGACGACGAAACGGTCGCCGACATGTCGGCAGCGGCTGCGGAGAAGGCGCTCGCCGGCTCCGGCTTCACCGCCGCCGACATCGACCTGGTGGTGGTCGCCACGTGCTCCTCGGTCGACCGTTGCCCCAACGTGGCCACCCGAGTCGCCGCCCACCTGGGCATCCACGCTCCAGGCGCCTACGACATCAACACCGCGTGCTCCGGGTTCCCGTACGCGCTCAGCACCGTCGACCACGCGATCCGGGCCGGGGCGGCCCGGCGGGCCATCGTGATCGGCGCTGAGAAGCTCACCGACTTCACCGACTGGACCGACCGGTCGACCTGCATCCTGTTCGGCGACGGCGCCGGGGCCGCGGTGGTCGCCGCCGTGGAGGAAGGCGAGGAGCCGGGCATCGGGCCGGTGCTATGGGGTTCGGCCCCGGAGATGGGTGACGTCGTGGTGATCGAGGGCTGGCGGCCGTACATCAAGCAGGCCGGTCAGACCGTGTTCCGGTGGGCCACCACCGCGTTGCCGGCCCTGGCCCGCGAAGCGTGCGAACGGGCCGGGGTGGATCCGGCCGACCTCGCCGCGTTCGTCCCACACCAGGCGAACCTGCGCATCATCGAACCGCTGGCCCGCAAGCTCGGCGCTGCCGAGGCTGTCGTGGCCCGGGACATCGTAGAGTCGGGCAACACCTCGGCGGCCAGCATTCCACTGGCGCTGTCGAAGCTGGTGGAGCGGCGGGAAGTCGCCACGGGCGCCCCGGTGCTGCTGTTCGGCTTCGGAGGCGGTCTCACCTACGCCGGCATGGTTGTCCGTTGTCCCTGATCTTCCGCGCCAGCACGCGCGGTAGCACCCACAACCCTGAGAGGAAGCAAACGACATGACCCGTGACGAGATCACCGCCGGCCTCGCCGAGATTCTGGAAGAGGTCGCCGGAGTCTCCCCGGACGATGTGGCCCCGGAGAAGTCGTTCACCGACGACCTGGACGTCGACTCGCTGTCCATGGTCGAGGTCGTGGTGGCTGCGGAGGAGAAGTTCGGCGTGAAGATCCCCGACAACGAGGTGCAGAACCTCAAGACCGTGGGCGACGCCGTCAGCTACATCGAAGCGAACGCATGACTCGTCCAGACGTCGTCATCACCGGGCTCGGCGCGACTACCCCGCTGGGCAGGGACGTCGCGTCGACCTGGGAGGCCATGCTCGCCGGCCGTTCCGGTGTGCGGACGCTCACCTACGAGTGGGCCGCCAACCTACCGGTCCGGATCGCCGCCGAACTGGTCGTCGGACCGGAACAGGTGCTGGAGCGGGTCAAGCTGCGTCGGCTGGACCGATCGGAGGCGATCGCTCTGGTCGCCGCCGCCCAGGCCTGGGCCGACGCCGGTTTCGACACCGAGGGGCCAGATCGAGCGCGGCTCGCTGTCAGCCTTGGTTCAGGCATCGGCGGTGCGCTCACCCTCCTGGCCCAGGACGACATCTTGGAGACCTCTGGCCCACGGCGGGTCTCTCCGCACACGGTGCCGATGCTCATGCCCAACGGCCCAGCCGCCTGGGTCGGCCTCCAGTACGGGGCCAAGGCGGGCGTCCACTCGATGGCGAGCGCCTGCGCAACTGGGGCGGAGGCGATCGCCTGGGGCTTGGACATCATCCGCTCCGGTCGCGCCGACGTGGTGATCGCCGGCGGTACGGAGGCGGTCGTCCACCAACTGCCGATCGCCGGCTTCGCTGCGATGCGGGCCATGTCCACCCGCAACGACGAGCCGGAGAAGGCATCCCGACCGTGGGACAAGGCCCGCGATGGCTTTGTGCTCGGTGAGGGCGCCGGAGCGTTGGTGCTCGAGCGCGCCGACCACGCAGCGGCCCGCGGCGCGCGGGTCTACGCCAGGCTCGCGGGCGCCGGTATCACCTCTGACGGCTACGACATCGTCCAACCCGACCCGGACGGCGCCGGTGCCGCTCGGGCCATCACCGCGGCACTCCACGATGCCGACGTGGCGGCCAGCGACGTCGTCCACGTCAACGCCCATGCCACCTCCACTCCGGTCGGTGACATGGCGGAGGTGGCGGCACTGCACCGGGCGCTGGGGGATCACGCTGTGCTGACCGCCACCAAGTCGATGACCGGCCACCTCCTTGGGGCCGCTGGTGCGGTGGAGGCGATCGCCACCGTGCTCGCGATCCGCGACAGCGTCGTCCCGCCCACCATCAACCTGGACGATCCGGACGAGGCGCTGGACATGGAGGTCGCCGCACACAAGCCACGCCCGATGGAGATCCCCGCCGCGCTGAACAACTCGTTTGGCTTCGGCGGCCACAACGTGGCACTCCTATTCACCCGACCCTGACCTTGCGAGGCTCACGATGACCACGACCGTCCCGGCAGCGGCGACCACCGAGGTCGACCACCGCGACCCGGAGCTACGGCTCCGCACCCTGTTCGACTCCGGCACCCTCCGGTTGCTGCGACCCCGAGACTCCTCGGGCGTGGTGTGCGCCCGAGGCGAGATCGACGGGACGCCTGCGGTGGCTTACGCCACCGACGGCATGACCATGGGCGGTGCCATGGGTGTCGACGGGTGCCGCCACATCGTCGAGACGATCGACACCGCGGTTCGGGAGCGGGTGCCAGTGCTTGGACTCTGGCACTCCGGCGGCGCCAGGCTGCCCGAAGGTGTGGTCGCCCTCGACGCGGTCGGGCAGGTGTTCGCCGCGATGGTGCGCGCGTCCGGGCGGGTACCGCAGATCTCCGTGGTGCTCGGCCCGGCAGCGGGTGGCGCCGCCTACGGCCCGGCCCTGACCGACCTCGTGGTGATGAGCGGCAGCGGCCGCATCTTCGTCACCGGTCCCGAGGTAGTCCGCTCGGTGACCGGCGAGCAGGTGGACATGGAGCGCCTAGGCGGCCCGGAGCCGCACGGGCGCCGCTCCGGAGTGGTCCACGTGACCACGAAGGACGACGCCTCGGCGCTGGAGACCGCTCGTCGGCTCGCCTCGCTGCTCGGCCACCAGGGCCGCCTCTCCCCCACCGACGTCACCGACCGAGAGGACCTCGGTTCCCTGCTGCCCGCCGAGTCCAACCGGGCCTACGACGTCAAGCCGTTGGTCAAGGCGCTGCTGGACGAGCCGGGCGTGGAGCTGCACCCCAAGTGGGCTCCCAACATCGTCACCACGCTGGGCCGGTTCGCCGGCCGTACCATCGGGGTGATCGCCAACAACCCGATGCGGTTGGGCGGGTGCCTCGACGCGGCGTCGGCTGAGAAGGCAGCACGGTTCGTGCGCATGTGCGACTCGCTCGGTGTGCCGCTGGTGGTCCTCGTGGATGTGCCGGGCTACCTGCCGGGTCTCGGCCAGGAGTGGGACGGCGTGGTGCGCCGCGGCGCCAAGCTCCTGCACGCCTTCGCTGAGGCGGTCGTGCCACGGGTCACGCTGGTGACCCGCAAGGCGTACGGTGGGGCATACATCGCGATGAACTCTCGGTCGCTGGGAGCCACGGCGGTGTTCGCATGGCCACAAGCCGAGGTCGCGGTGATGGGTGCTAGCGCCGCCGTCAACATCCTGCACCGTAAGAAGCTCGCCGCGGCGCCACCCGAGGAGCGCGAGGCCCTGCGGGCCGCGTTGGTCGAGGAGCAGATCCGGGTTGCCGGTGGGGTCAACCGTGCCCTCGAAATCGGCGTGGTCGACGAGGTGATCGAGCCGGAACAGACCAGGCGCCGGATCGCCGAGGCGCTCGCCGCGGCGCCGGCGGCCCGAGGTGCACACGGCAACATCCCTCTCTGACGATCGTTACCTGCCCGCCTCACGGCACGTGCCGTGAGGCGGGCAGTTTGCTGACAGCGACATGCGCGTTACCCTCGTGCCCACCGGAGGTGCACGGGGACGCCCCGCGGGTCCGTGGATGTCATCGCCGGTACTGACAGGCGCCAGCGTCGTGCCGGAGGAGACACTTACCTGTGCTGTTGGCCCTCATCATCGCCTGTGAGGTCGGTTTCTGGGTGCTGCTCGCCGCCGGCCTCGTGACCCGCTACCTCCTACGCCGGCGCCGGCTGAGCACGGTGTTGCTGGCCGCGACGCCGGTGGTGGATGTCGTCCTGTTCATCGCCACCCTGGCGGATCTACGCCGCGGGGCGGCACCGACGATGGTCCACGGGTTGGCAGCGGCTTACCTGTGGTTCTCGATCGCGTTCGGCCCCAGCACCATCCGGTGGATCGACGACCGGGTCGCACACCGGTTCTTCGGTGGCCCACCGCCGTGGAAACCCCCGAAGCGCGGCCCGGCCCGCCGGGCCTACGAATGGCGGGAGTACGTGCGTGGGCTGATCGGATTCGCCGCCGCGCTGCTCCTCATCGGTGCCGGCGTGCTGGTGATCGGAGACGTGGAGCGGAGCCAGTCACTTCTGGAGTGGGCCGGCCGGCTGGGCACAGCGATGGTGGTCTGGCTGATCGTCGGGCCGCTGTGGGCCAGCTTCTCGCGTGGGGACTCCCCCGATACCACCTCGTCCGACCGGGCGCAGGGTGCCTCATAGACCCGGTGCCGCCGCACTGGCGCGCTGCGGTCGCCTAGCCAAACTGCACCGAACGCTTCGACAAGCCGTACCAGAAACCTGTCACGGCGGAGCTGCCGGCCGCCATGTCCAACGCCGCACCAAGCGCCACGAACAGGGGAGCGAAGTGGTCGGTGCGGGGGTGGGCGAGCCCGGCAGCCGGCGCGTGCTGCTCGAACGCGAGGAGTGCGTCAACGTCACCAGCGGTCACCGTCCGGTCGAGCCAGTCGTCGAACTCCACTGACCAGCTTGGTGCGGTGTCCCGGTCGTTGGCGGTCGGATCGATCGCACGCAGGTTGTGGGTGGTGAACCCGCTGCCGATGATCAGTACGCCGTCGTCACGCAATGGAGCCAGTCGCTGACCAAGTGCCAGCAACCGCTGCGGGTCCAGCGTGGGCATGGACATCTGCAACACCGGGACGTCAGCGTCCGGATACATTGCGGCCAGCGGGACGTACGCACCGTGGTCGAGGCCCCGCTCCGGATCGTGGTGGACCTCACCCAGCAACGCCGCGATGTCGGCGGCGAGCTCCGGTGCCCCCGGAGCCGGATAGCGGACCCGGTAGTAGCGCTCAGGAAAGCCCCAGAAGTCGTAGACCAGCGGCGCGGTGGTCGTGGCGCCGAGCGTGAGCGGCGCGTCCTCCCAGTGCGCGGAGACGATGAGGACGGCGTTCGGGCGGGGCAGCGCGGCTGACCAGTTGGCCAGCTCGCGAGTCCAGATCGGGTCGTCGGCTAACGGAGGAGCACCGTGGCTGAGGAAGAGCGTCGGCATGCGTTGCGTCGTCATGCTCACTACCGTAGCTGATTATTGACTAGTCAACTATCCTCCGACTCGCAGGCGGAGGGCGGTAGCCCGCGCAGCGGCACCGGAGAACGACCCGTCGCCGGAGCGCGCCCAGCCAGAACGTCAGCAAGAGCTGCCAAGGAGAGCCGGCTGGAGGAGTAGGTGGCGATCAACACCTGTGAGTCCGATTCCTCTAGGAGGTACGGCATGTCCATCGCCACCGTGACCTCGGCCTCCCGGCGCAGATCCGAGGGGTCGTCGCCGTAGCCCACGAGATGGATCACGGCACCGCCGGCGTCGACGACGTCGATTCCAGCGGCGGTGAGCGCCTCGACCAGACGGGAGCGCGCCACGTCCCGCCCGCCGGCGGCCGTGACGGTCACCGGCCCGGTAACCAGAGGCCCGGTGCAGGCACCGCGAAGGACCGTGACCGCGGCCGCGGCGAGCGGAGCGACCGCGGCCTGGTGCTCCTCGCTGGCCAGGGTGGCGAGGTCGGGTTGGACCCCGCCCGCCAGGGCGAGCTTCACGGTGACGATTCTCGTGACGGCGGCGACGAGATGTTCCCGCGGCAACGTGCCGTCGCGCAGCGCCGTCAGCAGCCCTTCGTAGGCACCCGACAAGTCCGGCGGCATCAGCAACACGTCGTTGCCGGCCAGGAGAGCCCGCACCGCCGCCTCCGCCGGTGACCAGCGCTGGGCCGGAGCCATGTTGAGGGCGTCGGAGACCACCACCCCGGTGAATCCAAGTTCGTCGCGCAACAGGCCGGTGACGACCGCCCGGGAGAAGGTCGCTGGCACCCCCGCGTCGAGGGCCTGCACGTCGAGGTGGCCGGTCATCACCATCTCGGCTCCCGCAGCGATCCCGGCGGCGAACGGACGCAGATCGCGTGTATGCAGCGTCTCCGGCGAGGCGTCCAGGACCGGCAGCTCGTGGTGGCTGTCCACGTTGGTGGCGCCGTGCCCTGGGAAGTGTTTGAGGGTGGCCACCACGCCGCTGGCGCGCAACCCGCGCACCACCGCACCGACCTGTTCGGCGACGGCCTCCGGGTCGCTGCCGTAGGAACGAGAACCGATCACCCCACCACGGGCTGGACCGAGCACATCGGCTACCGGGGCGAAGTTCACGTTGACGCCGAGCGCTGCCAACTCCACACCAGCCACCCGCCAGGCCGCCTCGGTGAGCGCCGGGTCACCAGCCGCACCGGCCGCCAGTGCGCTGGGCAGCCCGGTGACCCCGTCGGTCAATCGCGCCACCACGCCGTACTCCTGGTCGATCCCGATGAGCAGCGGCAGGTCGGGGGTGACTGCTTGCAGGCCGGCTGTGAACTTTCGTACCTGGGCCGGAGACGTGATGTTGGTCTCGGTCTCCCCACCGTGCGGTAGCAGGATCACCCCGCCGAGCCGGTACTTCTCGACCATCTCCGCCGGCGTGGCGACCTGGGCGTACGCCAGGTTCGCGGCAGCTGCGTCGGCGGTCACCTCGGTGGCGTGATCGCCGAAGACGTACGGCATGAGAACTTGGCCGACCAGCTCCTCGTCGGAGAACCCGGCGACGATCTCAGCCGCGGTCGGTGGCGGCGCGGCCGAGCCGCTCTGATGCGTGACGTCGGCGTCTCCGGGACGACTCACCCGCTCAGCGCCCACCAGGAGCAGCAGCAGAGCGGCGATCGGCACGAGCACAAAACGCAGTAGACGGGGGTGGGGCACGACTCATTCCACCAAATGGCGCCGCACCTCCCTACCCGACCCGGGTCAGTAGCGTCGCAGGAGCTCCTTCCCCGGCCTGCCGGTACGGCTCGAGCTCCGCGTCCCACGACGTGCCAAGCGCCATGTGCAAGGCGTGCGTGAGCGCTTCTGGCCCGCGCGCCTGTTCCATGATCGCGCGGAGTTGATCCTCGCCCAGCTGGATGTCGCCGGCGGCCCCCATGGTGGCCCGGAACAGCCCGCGCCCGGGCACATGCATGAACCGCTCACCGTCCATGCCGGGACTGGGCTCCTCGGTGACCTCGAATCGGATCATCGGCCATTGTCGAAGCTCGCTGGCGAGCCGCGCGCCGGTGCCGGGGCGGCCGGACCAGCTGAACTCGGCTCGCTGGGCGCCTGGCTCCAGCGGTTGCGGGCTCCAACGTAGGCTCACCGGCACGGTGAGGGTGCGCGCCACCGCCCACTCGACGTGGGGGCACACGGCGAGAGGGGTCGAGTGCACGTACACAACGCCACGCGTAGGCACGGTGACCTCCTGGGGGAATGACAGGCTCGTCTTCCCCTACGGCCTGTCCTTCCATCAGAGATCCGCGCGACCCCGGCCACCATCATGACGGGTGAGGAGGGTGTGGCGCTAGAGAAACACCGGATCGAGTTACTGGAGTTGGTCACACCATCGGGGATCAGCTCGTCCATCGGGTAAAGTGGCCGACGGCGCTTCGTGCCCAATCCCCCATCAGCATCACAGAGACCGGGAGTACCCCGTGGCGAGCAACACCTCAAAGACCGCGCGCGCGTCAGTCCGTGCCGGCCAGTCCAGCGCGGGTGGCGCCCTCAGCGTGCTAGGCGAGTTCAAGTACCTGATTCCACTCAACAACGGCAAGCACGCCTATGTCCGCAACCTGACCAACGGACGGACCGCCCACCTTGCTACCGACTCCGAGGCGTTCGTGGAAGAGATCCGCACGCTCGCGGCGGCCGGGCATGGGCCGAAGATCAGGGCGGAGTTGACCGCCCTCGCCGCAGCGCACCCCAGCCACGGGTGGGACGCCACCGAAAAGCGGCTGGTCGAAGCTGGCGTCTTCGAAAGCTGACCCTTCACAGCGACTCGTGCGAGCCGGTCGGGCTCGTGGCCGGTCCCACCCGGCGGCGAGCCCGGCCGGCATCTGCGTAAAGTCGCGCCCACCGTTCCCCGGCTGTCAATCCGAGGCCGGCGTGTCCCGCCCACGGCGAGCGCGGCGTACCCTCGCTAAGCCACCTTCGAGTCGGGGGAGTCTTTGAGCGGCCACAACATCCTGCAGCAAGAGATCGCCACCGAACAGCGACACCTTGACCGGGTCTACTCCCGCCTGGCACAGCTACGCCGGCGCGCCGCTGGCGCTGAGCGGGAGGGCTACCGGCTGGCGCGAGTAGGAAATCTCGGCGCGCTGGTGGAGCGGGATGCGATGGTCTACCACGCGGCCCGGCGCCGACACGAGTTGGAGTCCCAGCACGAAGGCCTCGTCTTCGGCCGGCTGGATCGGCGCGGGGGCGAGGTCCACTACATCGGTCGGCTGGGCATCCGGGACGCCGACACCACTCCCCTGGTGATCGACTGGCGCGCGCCGGCCGCCGCGGACTTCTACCGTGCGACCGCCGCCGATCCCCGGGGCGTCATCCGCCGCCGCATGATCCAGTCGAGCGGGGAGCGCGTGACCGGTCTGGAAGACGACCTGCTCGACCCGGCCGCGGCCGGTCCCGATCTCGCTGTGGTGGGAGACGGCGCGCTGCTGGCCAGCCTCAACCGGGCCACCGGGCGGGAGATGCGCGACATCGTCGCCACCATCGCGCGGGAGCAAGACGAAGCGATCCGTTCCCCCGCCTTTGGGGTCACCATGGTGGAGGGAGGACCCGGCACCGGCAAGACCGCCGTCGCGCTGCACCGGGCGGCGTACCTCCTCTACCAGGACCGGTCCCGGTTCGCAGGCGGCGGCACCCTGGTCGTCGGCCCTTCACCGGTGTTCGTGAACTACATCGCCACGGTGCTGCCCTCCCTCGGGGAGGAGAGTGCCACCCTGCGGGCACTAGGCGAACTCGTCGAAGGAGTCCGTGCCACCCGGATGGACCCGGGGCCGGTAGCGGCGATCAAAGGTTCGCTGCGAATGGTCACCGTGCTCCGGCGGGCGGTGCGCGACCAGGTGCCGGATGCGCCGACCGAGTTGCGGCTGATCTGGCAAGGCGCGCTGCTCCGAGTGGGACCCGAACGCTTGGAGGAGATCCGGCGGCGAGCATTGCCGCGCCGGGCGCGCCGCAACGAGGTGCGCCGGGTGGCGTTCGACGGCATCTTCGACGCTCTCTGGGACGAGGTCACCGAGCAACTGCCCGGTTACCGCAGCTCCCGAGCCGAGTTCGAGGCGGAACTGAGCGAGCGGCCCGACTTCCGGAACTTCCTGCGTGCCTGGTGGCCGCTGCTGCGTCCGCAGCAGGTGCTGGCCTGGTTGGCCGACCTGCGACGGCTTCGGCGCTACGCCGACGGAGTCCTGACCGAGGCCGAGATCCAAATGCTGGCGGATTCCTTCGGACCCGAACCCACCGTCGCCGACGTGGCGCTCCTCGACGAGCTCGACGACCTGCTGGGCACACCGCCGCGGGCGCGGCGGCCTCAGCGGGATCCGTACCAGGTGGCGCCCGGGGTGAGTGAGGTCACCACGTACGCCGACCGGATGCGCGCTGCTCAGCAGCGTGACCGCGAACGCCCAGCTGACTACCGCGAGTACGCCCACGTGGTGGTCGACGAGGCGCAGGACGTCTCGCCGATGCAGTGGCGCATGCTCGGACGCCGAGGTCGACTCGCCTCATGGACCGTGGTCGGCGACCCGGCGCAGTCCGCGTGGACCGGCGACCCCGACGAGGTGATCCGCGCTAGAGACATGGCGCTGCGCGGGCAGCGACGCTACACGTACACACTCACCACGAACTACCGCAACTCCAGGGAGATCTTCGAACTCGCCGCCACGGTGATCTGCAAGGCCGTGCCCGAGGCGGTGCTGCCCACCCCGGTACGGGCCACCGGAGTATCACCGGTGGAACTGGTGGTCGACCGTGCCGATCTGCCGGCCACCGTCTCTCGCGCCGTCACCAGTCTGCTGGGCGACGTCGAGGGGACGGTCGGGGTCATCACACCGTTGTCTCTGCGAGACGCGGCCTCCGAGTGGGTACCCACTGACGACCGGGTGCAGGTCGTCAGCAGCTTGGAGGCGAAGGGCATGGAGTACGACGGAGTGGTGGTGGTCGAGCCAGGGTTGGTGCGCGCTGAGTCCGGCCCTCGCACCCTGTATGTGACCCTCTCCCGAGCCACTCAGCGGCTGACGACGGTGGCGACCGAGCCCTGGCGGGAGTAGGCCCAGGCGGTACCAGTCGGCGTGACGACGGAGGAGCGGGAACTGACCACCGTTTCCGATTAGTGCACTTATTGCAATGTGACCATGTGTCCGGTAGCGTGCGCACCGGCGATGGGGACATACGGGTGAGGGAGTAGATGGTGGGCGGGCATCATCACCACAGCGCGGCCAGCATCGGCCAGAGCGCCGGCGAACGGCACCGGCCACGACTGATCCTGGTGCTGGTGATGGTGACCCTGTTCGCGGGGGTCGAGCTGGTTGCCGCCGTGACGACCCGCTCGCTGGCGCTGTTGTCCGACGCCGGTCACATGTTCACCGATGTCCTCGCGCTCGGTATGGCGCTCGCCGCCATCACCGCCGCTGCCCGAGCCCGGTCACGCCCGAAGGCCCAGCGCAGCTTCGGCCTCTACCGGCTCGAGATCTTGGCAGCGCTTGCCAACGCCATCCTGCTGCTGGCGGTCGCCGCCTACGTACTAGTGGAGGCGGTCGGTCGGATCCGTAACCCCCACTCTGTGAGCGCCGGGCCGATGCTCGTCGTGGGAGTGGTCGGGCTCGTCATCACCACCGCCGCATTCTGGCTGTTGCGGCGGGGCGCCGCGGAGAGTCTCAACGTCCGGGCAGCCGCGCTGGAGGTCGTTTTCGACGCCATCAGCTCAGCCGGCGTGGTCGTTGCCGCGGTCATCGCGCTGACCACCGGATGGCCGTACGCTGACCCACTGGTCGCCTCCGTGATCGCGGTTGCGATCGCGCCTCGGGCGTTCGGTCTCGCCCGCCAGGCGCTTCGCGTGCTGCTGCAGGCGGCCCCCGCTCACATCCCGATCGAGCAACTACGCGCTGACCTCGCCGCGATCGACGGAGTGGTGGACGCGCACGACGTTCACGTCTGGACCCTCACCTCAGGGATGGAAGTGGCGACCGCTCACCTGATGACGCGCACCGGGGTCGACCCTCACGGGGTGCTCGATCGTGCGCGCCACCTACTCATCGAGCGCTACCACGTGGAGCACGCCACGCTTCAAGTCGAGCCGGAGACCCACCGCGGTTGTCAGGAAGTGGTCTGGTGACGGCCGTAGGGCGGCCGTAGCCATGGGAGGTCGTCAGGCGACGCGAGTGTCGGCCGGTGCTGGCTCATCGGGGTCAGCCGCAGGTTCAGGCGCACCAAACAGCCCCAGAAGGCCAGTCACCCACAGCTGCCGGTGCACGAACCGGCTTGGCTCCGTGACGATGAGCTTCGCACCGCCCACCTCAGCCGCCTGGAATCCCGAGACGAGGGCGCTGATGCCCACCGAGTCGATGAAGCTGACTCGGCGTAGGTTGAGCTTGATCAACGTCGGCCGGCCGCCGTTCATGACTGCGGTAACCGCCTCCCGCACCTCGTGTGCGGTGTCGACGTCGATCTCTCCCTCGGGGCGGATCTCCACCTCACCGTTCGGCGACTTGGTTGTCACGATCGACAGACTCACGCCAGCACCTCCGCCCCGTCTGTAACCCATCCCTCGCCCTGGTACCCGGGTTGCAACCGAGCGTATGCCCCCGCCGGAGTCTACGCCACGCGTGAGCAGTCGCCCTCCGATCAATGGCCCTATGACTCCGACGGCGAACCGGACACGTGCATCCTATCCGCCCGAACGTCTGATACGGAACCCCCCTTTCGGGCCCGACCGTTACCGCTCGCCTACAACAGGCCGCACAGCGTCAACTGCTGACGCACGAACATCACCATCCACTCGACACCACCGCCACCTCACGCACACCGATCATGACGAAGAGTGAGTGACACGCGTGACGCGCCCCCCTTGAAGCTCCACGATGAACTGTGGTGTCGCACCGCAACCCGGACGCCGACAGGTGTGACCGGCGAACGCGCGGGTACCCACCCACAGACGGGACAGAACCCGAGGCGCCAGGGAGGGACCATGCAGCACGACCAGTTCATCGGCCAGGTGCAGGCGCGGGCGAAGCTTCCCAGCCGCGGAGATGCCGAGCGGGCGGTTCGTGCCACTCTCGAGACGCTCGGCGAGCGACTGCCTGAAGGACTCGCCGACAACTTGGCCGCTCAGCTGCCGCTCGAGATCGGCGAACACCTGCGCAGGACGGAACTGCTCGGGGGCGTCGGCACCGGCGAGAGGTTCGACCGCAACGAGTTCATCACCCGGGTGATGGAGCGCTCCCGCACCGACCCGGCCCAGGCCACATACCAGGCGCGGGTAGTCTTCGAGATCCTGGACGAGGCCTCCACCGGCGGACTGATGGACCGGGTGCGTGACGCACTACCTCCGGACCTGCGAGAGCTCGCGACCGCGGGTAGCACCGGCGGCCTGAGCGAGTAAGCCACGCTCCCTCGGTCTACTATGTGATGCGCGCAAGCGGGCGCCCATGGACCTATAGGTCCAGTTCTATGGCGATTTGGACTAACAGGTTGATACCAAACACACCACAACCCCTTGCGTTCTTGGTAGCTGATCGGCTACCCATCGTTTAAGGCGCGCGTGCGCTACGGATCGGCCGCCTCTGGTGGCCCCGGAAGGGGCGGTGTGTCGTGTCGGGACGTCCAGTGACGCTTCTGCGCAGGTTGGTGGAGCAACGCCGCCTCACCGGAGAGAAGACCTGTCACCTGCCGCTGCGTCACGCCAAGCCCTCCCCCGGCGTCGGCGAGCCGGCCCGCGACGGGTCGCGGCCGCCGCTCGTCACGCTAGCCTCAGACTATGTGCACAGTCCGATGGTGCCGGTGGTACGAGGATTGATCATCTTGCGGGACGACGTGACCGAGGTGCTACCGGAGTGTCGGTGGCAGACGGCGAGCTGAGGGCGACCATATGTCCACCCCGAGATCTGGCCAGGACATGAGACCTCGTCGCATGATCAACACCAGCCATCCGTCCAGCACGATGGGGAGGCCACCATGTCCGCGCCTGCGAACTTGATCCGTCGCCTTGAGATCGATTGGGAACATCTGGTGCGCTCCCGGGCGGCGGCCGAGGCGCTCAAGCGGTGGGGGGATCTTGAACCGGTCCTCGCGGGTTTCTCCTGCCTCGACCAGCTACGGGAGGCGGTCCATGATCGCGGCGACCCGGCTCGCTCCGACCAGCTCCTGTCGGCGCTGGTCCGCCTTGCGGCGGTGACCGGCCACGGTGACCAGCTCGCCGCCCGAGTAGTGCTTCAGCTACTGCTGCCTGGCGCGATCCGACTTCACCTCAGCCACGCCGCCCGGACCCGTAACCTCTCCGACAGCGAGGCTGCGGTCTTCTCCCATCTGAGCATCCTGATCCGGACCTACCCGTGGCAGCGCCGTACCCGTCATACCGCAGCCAACCTGTTGCTGGACTGCCGACAGCGGCTCAGCCGGACCCGCCAGTACTCTGAGGTCCCGGTCGGACTCAATCTGGACTATGACACCGCCACCGCCACCGACCACAATGACGACATGCTGGAGCTGCACGATTTGATCACCTGGGCGCGCCGTCGCCAGGTGCTCAACGACTTGGAGGCGAGACTCCTCATCGCCAACCGGGTGGCCGACATCCCGATCAACGTGCTAGCGAAACGGTACGGCCGTTCCCGATCCAGCCTGTTCCAGATCCGCGCCGCGGCCGAGCAGCGCCTTCGCGCCGCGCTGGCCTCCGACCCCACTCGGATCGGACGCCGACGCCAGTTGGAAGCGCTTAGTTCGGCATGACGCGCAGAGTGCCCAGCTGGGTGGGTGACCGGCCGCCACCCCGACGGCCCAACCCGGGCACCACCCGCCAAGCCGAGGAGTGGACCGGTGGACCGGTCGGGCGCTCCAGCCGCGCACAGGCGGCCACCACCCGCGCGCTGGCGTACGGCCTGTGGGGGGCGATCGGGCTCGCCCTGGTGCTGGGCCTGATCAACTGTGCCGGCCGGCCGATGGCCGCCCCCTCCGACAAGACGACCGTCACCACCACCGAGCCGGTGGCTCCCCCAGGTGGCTGTGCGGAGTTGACCGTGGCGGCGTGGCTCGCCGGCGACACCGAACTGCTCTCCGGTGTTCCCGCTTTGGTACGCGGACGCACGGAGCCGGGCCGCCGACGCGCAGACCTGACCTACACCCTCTCGGCGACGCCGGGCGCTGACGCGGATCGGTGGGTCTATCTCGTGGCCGCCCACGTCAGCGAGCGAGAATCCACCGACGACCCGTGGCGCGCCGCCGGCACCCAGTTCTACACGGTGACGCTGGCGCCCTCGAGCAGCGGCTGCGGTGGTTGGGCCCCGGTCGCTCTGCCCGCGCGGGTGGCCAGCCCAGCATTGACGCCGGACAGCGCCACCGACTACCCCACCGGTCTCCCAGTTTCGGGTACACCGCTGAGTGAGACTCTGACCGCCTTCTTCGCCGCGCTACTGACCGGAGAGGGCGAGTGGGAGCGCTACACCGCGCCCGGTGTCACCGTGCCGACCTTCGACCCGCCGCCGTACCAGTACATCGAACTGATCGACCTGCGTGCCCACGCGGACACCCCCCTCGACCGTTCTGCGCGTGTGGCCCCGGACGGCACCACCGCCCGGTTGCAGGTGACCATCGCCACCGATCCGGACGGCGCCGACCTCCCGCTCACCTACCCCGTTACCGTGACGGTCCGAGGTGGACGCTGGGAGGTGGTCGAGATCGACTCTGTCCCGTCGCCCACCACGGCCGGTCCGCGACCTGGCCTCAGCCCTTAAGGAGCCCGATCATGGCCAGCCACCTAGATCCGATCCTGTTGAGCCAGGAGCCTCCCACCGGCTCCATCACTGGATGGTTCAACGACCTTCTCTCCTGGTTTCAGGGAACACTCCCGGTCGTCTTCCTCGTCATCGTCGTCGCCGTCGGCATCGTCTTGATCATTCAGTCCAAGGGCGGGCTGAAGAAGGCGGTGGTCTTCGGAATCGGCGCCGCACTGGTCTACTTGATCTTGACCAACGTCGAAGCCTTTTCCTCGCTGTTCGAATCCGAGCTGCCGCTGGATGACTGATGGACGCCGACGGCGACCACGGCAACTACGGCCGTACGTACACCAAAGGGCGCCGGCAACCGTACCTGATCCGCAAGTGGCCGGGTAGCCAATGGGCCCTGCCCCTGGGCCCCTACACCATCACCCAGTTAGGGGTCTTCGTCGGCTCGGTCTACCTGCTGCTCAGCTACCGCGACGTGTGGGCCCACTTCGGCCCGTTCAATATCGTGATCGGAGTCGGCATTCCGATCGCACTGACCATCGCCACCAAACACACCCGGATCGAAGGGCGTGATCCGCTACGAGCCGGGATCGCCTTGGTCAGCCTGCTGCTCCAGCCGCGCCGCGGCTACCTGGGCGATGAACCGTGGCGCAAGCCGCGGCAGGTACGTCAGCGCCACGGCTGGTTCCCGGTCACCCATCTGCCGCGTGGGTTGACACCCGTTCTCCCTGCACCCGCACCGATCTCGACCCCGCCACCGGTCACCCAGCGGTCGCAGCGATCGGTAGCCGATCTGGTAGACGAAGCAGCCCGGCGGAAGGCTTCGGTCGCGACCCTCCCGCCGCACCAGGGCCGGCCGCAGTCGGTGACGACCAGACGAGGCGCACCAGCGGCTCGCCGGCGGCCGCCAACACGTCGACAGGGAGTGGTGTGATGCTGGGGCCGGTGCTACCGAGCGTACCGTTACGAGCAGTGGTGGGTAACCTGGCGTGGACCCATGACGGCACAGTGTGGGCGGTATGGCGCATCGACCCGATCCCCTACCGCTACGCGGCGGACATTGACAAGATCAGCTACGGCCGCCTGGCGGCGAACCTACTCCGATCTCTGCGCGGTGAGCCGCTCCTGCTCAGTCTGTGCGGCCGAGTCGATCCCCGGGATAGCCGTGATCTGCGGCAGTTGCGCGACCAACCGCCCCTCTACCGTGAGATCACTGAGAGCTACCTTCGTCTGCTCGACGAATACGATCTGCGGGAGCGCACCTACTGGCTCGCACTGCCGCTACCGCACACCTCGGCGTGGACGAGCGCCCGTTCGATCGGCGCTGCAGCGGCGACGTTGGTAGCGAGATCCTTCGGGCTGACGCCACCGCTGCCAGACGCCGCCGAGGTCGCGCGCCGAGCCGAGCAGGCGGCCCGCGTGGCACGCGCCGCGACTGGCCTCATACCGGCCACACCGGACGAGATCATATGGATCCACCGCAGGGCCGCACGGCGGGGCACGCTCGCCGAACCGTCGCTGGCCTCCGCCCGGCGTTCGCGGTACGCCGAGGCGGCGCTACGCCGCGGGCGACTGCGCACCTCGAGCTTCGCGTCGCTGGGCCAGGTGCACCTCGACGAGGGTGGTCGTGCTGGCGCACCACTGTTGCGCAACCCCTTCGCGCACCGGTACCTCACCGTGACGACTCCTGACGGAGGACCGAGCTACCAGGCCTTCCTCGTCCTAGCCGACCTACCGGAGCGGTGGCAGTTCCCCGGCGGGGAATGGCTGGCGCTCATGCACGAGGACGTGCCCTTCCCCGTCGACTGGGCGGTGCGGGCGACGGTCACTCCCGGCGCCGAAGCCAAGCGCAAGGTCACCCGTAAGCGGAGACAGCTCGCCGATCAGGTGGGAGAGTTCACACCGGGTGAGCACGAAGATCCCACCACGGTGGACGCCCTGCCCACCTGGGTCTCGGTGGGTCAGCGCCAGCTTGCCGAGCAGCAGGCGGCCCTGGACGCCAGCAGCGCCGAGGTGGAGTACGAAGCGTGCGTGATCCTCGGTGTCTGGGGCGAGACCTTCGAGGAGTGTGAGGAGAAGGCGGAGGCCCTACGGACGACCTTCTCCGACGAACTGATCGCCGTACGGCCTACCGGTGACCAGCTAGCGTGCTACGCAGCGTTGCTGCCAGGCGTGACCTCACCACGAGTAGTCAGCGACTACGCCCAGTATCTCCTCGCTGAAGACCTAGGTAAGGCAATGCCGTTCGTGGGCGGCCGCTTGGGTGATCGCACCGGACAGGTGCTGGGGTTGTCCATCGACTCGGGCACGGTGACCCCGGTGCGGCTCCACCTGTCTGAGTGGACCAAGCGGGACATATCAGCCTCGATCGGCCTCTTCGCGGAGTTGGGTGCGGGCAAGTCGGTCACGTTGAAAAAGATCTTGGCGGATGTCGGGGCCGAGGGTGGTCGCACGATCGGGTGGGACCGCACCCGCACCCGCGAACAAGTGACGTTCTTGTCCAGTGTGTTCGGCGAGGAGCATGTGCAAGTAGCCGACCTGGCCAAACCCACTGGCTTCTCGCTGGACCCGCTACGCGTCCTCTCAGGTCCGGCCGCGGCGCTCGCCGCCGAGACCTTCTTGGCCCAACTACTCGGGATCGAGGCCACCTCCGAGCAGGGCACGATACTGGCGGAGACCATCGACAAGGTGGTCACCAGCCCGCAACCCAGCATGAGCGCGTTGATCCGGGCGCTCGACGCGATGCCAGACGAGCCAGCCGCGGCGGACCTGAGCCGCCAGCTGCGCGCCGCGGCGCGGCGCGCCGGCACCGGGGTGATCTTCGACCCCGCGCTGCCTCCGCTGGACCTCTCCACGCCGCACGTCATCTTCGCCACCCACGGCATGAACATCCCGAAGCGGCATGAGTTGAGCAGCGATCGGCAGCTCGCTCAGCTTCCGTTCCAGGCACTGTTTGGCCGGGCTGTGCTGACTCTCACCGCGGTGGTCGCCAAGACGATCGCCTTCGAAGACTCCCGGTTCGTCCTCGTACACGCGGACGAGTGCTACTGGCTGACTCGCGAAGGTGAGGGCAGTCCCGGTTACGACACCACCCTGGAACTCATCCGCGACGGCCGAAAGAACAACGCGGGACTGTTGTTGGCCGGCCACGATCCCGCCGATACCGGCAATGAAACGCTGCTCGGACTACTCTCGGCGATCTTCTTGGGTCGGCAACGCAACCACAACTTGGCCACCCGCTATGTCAACGCGCTCGGGGTCACTGACGAGCGGCTCGCCGCACGCCTGGCGGCCACCATCACCGACGACCTCTCTCCCCTCACCCACACCGATCCCACGACCGGCGACATGGTGGTGGAGCCAGGCCGGGAAGGTGAGTTCATCGCCCGCATCCATCACCAGATCGGCAAGGTGAAGGTGCTGGTGCCCCCGGTGCCGCGGATCGAGAAGGCGATCCGCACCACTCCTGGTGGAGGTGGCGGATGACCTGGCGTCGAGTGCTCGGCCTACTGGTCAGCGCGCTCTTGTGCGCTGCCCTCGTCATAGGACCGGCGACGCCCGCCAACGCCCAACCAGAACCCGGGTCGAGCACCGGCCTGGGCGGCGAAGTCATCGTCGACCGCAACGGGAACTCGATCGACAACTACCGGCTCAAGGCACGCCACCATGGTGGCATCAACCCCGGTGGATGGTGGATTGAGCGAACCGTCGACTCCGCTGACGCTCTGTTCCAAATCAACAAGGCGATCGTCAAGCTGACCTTGTGGCTGGTGGACTATGCGCTGCGGTTCGAGATAGCCAACGCGTTACTCAGTCCAGTAGAGAACCTCACCAGGGCGTACAACGAACGCTTCGTGGAACGCATCGGCCTGCCCACGTTGATGCTGATGCTGTGTGTGTTCTGGTTCGGTCTGGCGGCGCTGCGGGGCCGAGTCGGGCGGGGGATGGGTGAGATCTTCCTGTCCTTCCTCATCGCTGTGATCGGCGCCGCGGTGATCGCCGCACCGGGCAAGCTGTTGCTCGGCGAGCAAGGGCCGGACGGCATCCAGGGCGGTCTCATGGGCACCTCCCGCGATCTGGGACTAGAGCTGGCGGCTCTGGCCGTCACCGACCTGCAGAGCCCGACGCCCTGTACCCACCAGGTTCCGGTAGATGGGCCGCTGCCCGATGGTTGCAACTTCGATCTGCCGCCGCCGGAGGCGCCCCTCGCCTCGGTGGACGCCCTACGCCACCGGATGCAGGTGTGGCTTGTCGACGTCTTCGTCCGGCAGCCACACCAGATCATGGCGTATGGGGTGGAGTTGGACTGTCCGCTGCCTCCACACAGCGACGCCGGCTCGTGCCGCCCTCATCCCTGTCTCGACGCCTACAACGCGATCGTCGCTACCAACCCCAACGGGGCGCACGAAAGCTACATGTACGACATGATGCACCCGGACGCGGACGGTTGCGCCGAGGGCGCTCCCCTGGCTGAGTACCTCAACAGCGCGACCTACGAACGGCACGTGGTCGGGCTACTGGTTCTCGCGGCGTTGATAGTCTTCGGTGTCTACCTCATCGTGGGCGTATTGGTCCCGGTCATCGTGGGTCAGTTGATTCTCGCCTTGCTCACCGTGGCACTCGTCTTCGTCCTCCCACTCTCCCTCGTCGGCGGTGGAGGGCGCCGGCCCCTGTGGCGGTGGTGCGGCTTCTTCCTCGGGACTTTGTTCATGCTGATCGCTTCCCTGATCGGCCTCGGCCTGCTGGTCGTGACGGTCGGCGTGATCTTGGCCAACTCCGCCAGCCTGATCCTGCGACTCACCGTGGTGGTCGTCACCGCCCTGGCGTTCATCATGATCCAACGCCGGCTGCTGCGCGGCGCCATGGCCGGCGGTGCCGGAGCGGGCGCGAGCCTAGGGCGCATCAGTGGTGGCGGCGACGCAGGTGACACCGGCTGGACTCGGGTCGGTGTGGTCGGCTACACCCCGCTGGACACCTGGCAACAACGTCGGGCCGCCCGAGCGGCCACCTACCGGGCCTCCGACTACGCGGCGGCCTGGGCCAAGCGACGAGGACGCTGACCGTGGACCGGCGCCGCCTGCTCCTCGTAGCTGTGGTCATCGTCGCCGGCCTCCTCCTCGTGGCCCGCTGTGGACAGGCAGACGACGACACAGCTCAGGAGCTGTCGGGGGTCGACGGCGTCAGCGCCCCTACCGGCGCGTCGGGCGCCCGCGCCGATGCGATCACCAGCGCCCCGCCGCTGGCGTCCGTGCCGGCAGCGGATCCGCACGCCCCGCTGGAGTCGGCGGCCGCTGATCCGACGCCTCCGGCATCCCAGCCGGCACAACCCGCAGCCGTCGCTGCGGCCGAGGAGTTCGCTCGGCAGTGGGTCGACGCCGATGCGGAGTGGTCTGATCGGCTCAGCGCCCTCGCCACCGCTCAGCTGGCCGCGTCCCTGGCGGGTGTGGACCCCGACACCGTACCGGCCGCCGCCGTCACCGGGCCCGGGAGCGTGGTCTCCGAGGTGCCCGGCTGGGTCAGTGTCGCGGTGCCGACCGACGCGGGGACCGTGGTGCTGCACGTCGTACAGGCCGGTGACGACTGGCTGGTCTCGGTGATCGACTGGCGGCCACGATGGTGACGAGGTGGTGGCGACGGCTCGCCCTCCGGCGGCGCGGCCGTCGACGGCCCAAGCGCCGACTCCGCCGATGGTTACTGGCTTCTGGAGCCCTGCTCACCCTCCTCTGCTGCTGCGGCAGCTGGATCGTCTTGCCTATGCTCAGCGGCGGTGTCCTGGCTCCGCAAGGACTGGGTTACGGCGGTGGCCTCGGCGGCTGCCTACCGATCTTCTCCGGCGACGCCGAGGAGTTGACCGGACAACTCAGCGGCGAGCAGATCACCAACGCGGCCATCATTGTCGAGGTCGGCCACGATTTGGGCGTACCACCTCGAGGCTGGGTCATCGCGGTGGCCACCGCGCTGCAGGAGTCAGGGTTGCGCAACCTCGGACACCTCGGTGCCCGCAACGACCACGACTCGCTGGGCCTGTTCCAGCAACGGCCGAGCCAGGGGTGGGGCACCCCAGAACAGATCCTCGACCCGCGGTACGCGGCCACCAAGTTCTACGAGAAGTTGGTGACAGTCGACGGATGGGAGACCATGCCTTTGACCCGTGCCGCGCAGGCGGTCCAGCGCTCCGCCTACCCTGACGCGTACGCCCGCCACGAGCCGATGGCGGTCGCCATCGTCGACGCGGTGGCCGGAGGGATCGCCGGCGCCGCTGGCTACCAGGCGGACCTGCGCTGTGCCGCGGCGGGTGAGGTGACTACTGCGGGCTGGGCGCGACCGGTGGTCGGTCCGCTGTGGTCGGGCTTCCGGACCCCCCATCGACCCCACCACCACGGCATCGACATCGGCGCGCCCAAGGGGACACCGATCTACGCCGCCGCCGACGGTGTGGTCATCATCGTGCGTTGCGACGCCAGTACCGCCTCCGGTGACCCATACAGCTGCGACGTGGACGGATCGCCGTCGATCCGCGGATGCGGCTGGTACATCGATGTGCTGCACGCTGGTGATGTGATCACCCGCTACTGCCACATGCTCACCCGCCCGATGGTGAGTGTCGGAGATCATGTAGCGGCCGGGCAGCAGGTAGGAGTGGTCGGCTCTTCTGGCCGGTCCTCTGGGCCACACCTGCACTTCGAGGTGCATCTGAACGGTGACCGCAGCAGCGCGGGGGCCATCGACCCGGTCCCGTTCCTCGAAGAACGGGGTATCACCTTCGACTGACGCGGGCCGCTCTCACACCCTTCAAGCGGGCCAGCACCAGTTACGCTTCTCGAGAATGGACCGTATGTCAGGCATTTCGTCACTATCCGTTGACACTGCCAATGCGGGCAGAGGCGGCAAAACGTCTGCCTTTGTGGACTCTGCCTAACACACCTTTCCTGCTCGCGATCACCGCCGCCCTCCCCTTACCGTATGGGCAGCAAGCATGACAGACGCTCTCTCACGTCGCATCACGCGCACATCGAGAGAAAGCGATCCGGAGGTCAGGATGCGCACCATCAGCTGGGACTGAATCGGAACGCCACCGGCGACATAGCTGCCGTAAGCTTCGGGCAAGAATCGATCCTCCAACGCCCCTGGAGGCGACTTGCCGGCTCCGCACCACAGCGGCGAGACCAACCAGCGCCTCTACATGCTGGTTGGTCTCGCGCTGTTCCTAGGTTCGGCTGCTGTCCTGGTGTCGGCCGCGCACGTCATCGGATGGTTCGACGAGGTGACGCACCCCACCTGGTCCCAGCTGGCGGCCTACGTGGGGCTGGTCGTCGTGGCGGAACTCGTTAGGGTCCACGTTCGGGTCCGCTCCACCCGCCTCGGGATCACCTGGGCCGACGCGGTCATTCTGGTCGGCCTGATCATGCTGCCATCCCCATGGGTGGTGCTCGCCACCGCCGTGGGCATCACAGTGGGCAAAGTGGTCCAACGCCGTCGACCAGTCCAAGTGGCGTTCGGAGCAGCCAAAGAGTCCGTCACTGCCTTCATCGGCGGTCTTGTCCTCAATACCTGGGGCCCAGGCGACTCCACCACCCATGTGGTTTCCATCATGGTCGCCTTCCTCGCCATGACCATCGTCGACATGGTCCTGGCCGTTCCGGTGATCGCCACCGCCTCCCGGACCCGGATCCGCGACCGACTACTCCACAACTGGGACATCCAGCTGTTCGCTCTGCTGGGGCGGTTCGGTGTGGCGGTAGCGGCGATCACGGCGTTGGCCCTGCAGCCCCAGTTCCTGTACGTGCTGCCGCTGCTGATCCTGATCCTGCACCTGTGGCACGAGCAATGGGTGCGGACCCGGGAAGAGCGAAAAGCGTGGCAACACCTGACCAGTGCCACCGAGTCGTTCACCGGGGTGGATCTCGAGGCTGTGCTGCGCGCGGCGGTGACCTCAGGCGCCAAGTTGTTCTCCGCCGACGAGATCGAGGTGGAGATTTGGTTGGATGATCGTAGTCGACTGGTGCGGGGAGACGCCAGCGCCATCAGCTTCGACGGTGATCCGGCCCAGGCCCCTTCGCAGCCGTCCAGCGTATACGCCGTGGCACTGCAGGGCTACCGAGGGCAGCGGGACATTGGGGCACTGCGACTCCGGTTCCGTCACAAGATCAAGATTTCTGACCGTGAACAGGCGATGCTGCAGACCTACGCAGCCGCCTTGGACACCGCTGTACGCAACGCTGCGGCGTACGGTCGACTCGGTGAGGCCACCGCCGCGCATGCGCACGCCGCGGCGCACGACCCCCTCACCGGCCTGGCCAATCGGCGCGAGCTGGAACGGTGCCTCACCACGTTGGTGAACGCGGTCGAGGGCCCACCTGCTCTCCTCCTCATCGACGTCAAACACTTCAAAGAGGTGAACGATGCACTCGGTCACCTCGCCGGTGACCAGTTGCTGGTTGCCGTGGCTCAGCGGCTCACCGCTGCCGCCGGAGCCGACGACCTGGTCTGCCGATTCGGTGGAGACGAATTCGCCGTGGTGCTGCCAGCGCCCGGCACCTCGGAAGAGATCGCATCACGGGTGCGGCGACTGCTCGACAACCTCGCCGATCCGGTGGAGGTCGAAGGCGTTCCGCTGTCGATCGAGGTCTATGCCGGATTGGCACGGTTGGACCCCTCAGATCAGCGACCGGATGGGACCGAGCTGATGCGCCGTGCCGACGTCGCGATGTACCAGTCCAAGCGCACCGGCCAGTCACCCTTCTACTACGACGGGGTACGTGATCCCCGCGACCGTGACCGGCTCGAACTGTCTGGTCAGCTCGCGCGCGCGGTGTCCGAAGGTGAATTCGAACTGTTCTTTCAACCGATCGTCGACCTGGCCACCGGGGCAGTGGTCGCCGCTGAGGCACTTGCCCGTTGGCACCACCCCACTCGAGGATTGCTGAGCCCACAGCACTTCCTGGGACTTCTCGAACGCTCCAGCCATTTGACAGCGTTCACCGAATCCATCCTGCACGAGGCGCTAGCCGCGGCGGACATGTGGCGGGCCGCCGGTCACGACCTGACCGTCTCGGTGAACATCTCCGCCCGCAGCCTGCTCGACACGAGCCTGCCACGTCAGGTACAAGCTGCCCTCGACGCCCATCACACCCCACCAGCGGGGCTGTGTCTGGAACTCACCGAGACCCGGGCCATCAGCCAGTTGGAGACGGCCGACCAGACCCTGCGGCAGCTGCGTGACCTCGGTGTACGCATGGCGTTGGACGATTTCGGTACCGGCTATTCGCCGTTGGCGGCGCTCCCCCGCGTGCCCGCCCACCAGCTGAAGATCGACCGCAGCTTCGTCCGGACCATGCACGCCGACCTGTTCCCAGACGCCTCGGCTGACGCCGAGGTGATGAATCTCGCCCGCGCGGTCGTCCGCTACACCATCGACCTGGGCCGCGACCTGGGCCTGACCGTCGTGGCCGAGGGTATCGAGACGGAGGTCCAGCGACACAGTCTGTGGGAGCTTGGCTGCGTGCTGGGACAGGGACACCTCTTCGCCCGCCCCACCCCGGCCCGAGCGTTGCTGACCCTGCTGGCTCGTGGCGCCGCCGGACAGCCGGGCACGCTGGCGCCACCATTGCACGTCGACGGCACAGTGGTCCGGCTAGCGTCCGGACGCGCCGTCGGTGAGCCGCGGCAACGCCGCCGGTCCTGACTCCGGCTCGGGCAACGGTTCGTGACTGGCCCGAGGCAGCGTGAGGATCGCCGGGTCGCACTCCACCGCGTGCACCACCGG
>CAYTMR010000040.1:0-25328 GCA_964438855.1 uncultured Micromonosporaceae bacterium | reverse complement strand
GAGCAACCAACCACACAGGCCAGCCACCCCGGGGCACTCGTTCAAACTTACCCGGCTTCTCCGCCCGCGTCAACCGGCGTACCGGGGTGAGCGGGGGTTCTGCCGATCCACCCAGCATCACGGCCACCTTTACAGGTGCTCGATCCTCTGGGGGGATGCCGGAAGCGCTAGACATCCGCTCGGGATGTCCGCCTCTCTCCGGCGGCGACGACAACATTAGCCCACCCCGAAAGGCCGCTGCAACCGGGGGTCCCCCCGTGGGACGGCGGGTGCCTCGGACGCCCTTCACGGCCACATTCGCGCAGGCCAGAGACGGCGAAGCGCCAGGGATACCTCGTCCCTGGCGCTTCGCCGTCTCGCAGCGTAGGGCTCACTCGCACTCAGGCCCGGCTGACGCCTTCGGCCCGTGCGGCCGCCGCCACCGCCTCGGCCACCGCGGGCGCGACGCGCTCGTCGAACGGACTGGGAACGATCAGGTCCGGCCGCAACGCGTCGCCGACCACACCCGCGATGGCGTCGGCGGCCGCCACCTTCATCCCATCGGTGATCCGCGTCGCGCGGGCGGCGAGCGCTCCCTTGAACACCCCAGGGAAGGCCAGCACGTTGTTGATCTGGTTGGGGAAGTCGGAACGGCCGGTCGCCACCACCGCCGCGTACCGCTTGGCCACCCCCGGATCCACCTCCGGGGTCGGGTTGGCCAGAGCGAACACCATCGCCCCGGACGCCATCTTGGCGACCGCCGACTCGGGAATCTGGCCCCCCGAGACACCGATCAGCACATCAGCACCGACCAGCGCGTCCTCGATGCCACCGACGGCTCCGTCCGCGTTGGTCAACTCCGCCAACTCAGCCTTCACGCCGCTTAAGCCAGGTCGCTGACGGTGCAGGATGCCGCGGGAGTCACAGACCACGGTGGCCCCGGCGGAGACTCCGCCGGCGATCAGCATCTTGGTGACCGCGACCCCGGCGGCGCCGGCCCCGCTCACCACCACGCGCAGTTCGCTGAGCTTGCGGTCCAACAGGCGGGCCGCGTTCCGCAGTGCGGCGAGCACCACGATCGCCGTACCGTGCTGGTCGTCGTGGAAGACCGGAATGTCCAGTGCCTCGTCCAGCCGCCGTTCCACCTCGAAGCAGTGGGGCGCCGCTATGTCCTCGAGGTTGATCCCGCCGAAGGAGGGGGCCAACGCAGTTACGGTCGCCACGATCTCGTCGGGGTCCTGCGTCGCCAGGCAGATGGGCACCGCATCCACCCCAGCGAACCGCTTGAACAACACTGCCTTACCCTCCATCACCGGCAGCGCGGCGCGAGGTCCGATGTTGCCCAGACCCAGCACGGCGGAGCCGTCGGTCACGACCGCTACGGTGTGGGCGGCCCAGGTGTAGGTGTCAGCAAGCGGAGGGTCAGCGGCGATCGCCTCGCACACCTCGGCTACGCCCGGGGTGTACGCCAGGGAAAGGTCCCCGGTGTCGGCCAGCGGCACGGTGGAAGTGATCTCCAGTTTGCCGCCACGGTGAAAGGTGAACACGTCCTTGTCGCCGGAATTCGCCTGCAAGTACTGACTCCTTTGTCGCCCGGATGGCATCGAGCCTACCCGCGCGCAAGATCGCCTCAGATCCCGGGAACAAGCGTCGATCAACGTATCCGTGCTGGTCGCGGCCAATAACGCAGCACGACTCGACCGAGTACGTGCCCCACTCCGTACCGCCGGGAGTCGTCGGTGACGAACTCGTTGTCCGACTCCAGCCACCAACCGTCCGGTTCTTCACGCACCGCGCGTTTCACGACCAACAGATCGGGTCGGGAGCGGAACTGTGCCACGACCACGTCGCCGGGTCGGACCGGTCGACCACCGCGGCGTACCAGCAAGCAGTCACCGTCGCGCAGCGTCGGCGCCATGGACGGACCACGGACCAGGACCACGAACACCGCCACCTCCGCCCGCCGCCAAACGCCGAGGAGTAGGGTCGACTCCGAGGATCATCGCAAGAATCCCATGGAGGGCATGATGCGACTTCCGCGCGTCTTCGCACCGCGCACCATCGTGAGCGCCCACTGTGACCTGCCGTGCGGTGTCTACGACCCGGCGCAGGCGCGGATCGAGGCTGAGTCGATCAAGGCGATCTGCGAGAAGTACCAGGCCAACACCGATCCCGAGTTCCGGACCCGGGCGCTGATCATCAAGGAGCAGCGGGCGGAGCTGGTCAAGCACCACCTGTGGGTGCTCTGGACGGACTACTTCAAGCCACCGCACTTCGAGAAGTACCCGCAGCTGCACCAGTTGTTCAACGAGGCGACCAAGCTCGCCGGCGGTGGTGGCGGTGCCAAGTCGAGCACGGACGTCGCAGTGGCCGAGCAGCTGCTCGCCAAGATCGACGAGATTTCAAAGATCTTCTGGGAGACCAAGCAGGGGTGAGCACGTCCCCTGTTGTTCAGGCCGGTACGCCCGTCGGGCGTACCGGCCTTCGTCACACCCGCTCTCACGTGGCCGAGTGGCCACCGCATCGCCCGCCCACACCAGTCAGAGGTGACGTGTGGAGCAGGTGATCGAAGCTGCGTCGCCCGACGCGGACGTCGTTCAGTTGACGGTGCCGGCTCAGAACGGGTACCTCGGGGTCCTCCGTACGGCGGCTGCCGGCCTCGCGGCGCGCCTGCAGTTCACCCTCGACGAGATCGAGGATCTCCGGATCGCGGTCGACGAAGCCTGCACCATGTTGATCAAGTTGGCGCTGCCCGACGCCGAACTGGGGTGCTGTTTCACCGTGGCCGCCGAGACGTTGAGCGTCGAGGTCACTGCGCCCGGACCGGTGGGCGGCCCGGCACCGGACACCACGTCCTTCGCCTGGACCGTGCTGACGTCGTTGACTCACGCAGCGCGGGCCGAGGTATCGGAGGACGGCACGATCACGATCGCGCTCACCGCACGCCGGTCGCGCCCCACGAAGCGTTAGCCCTGCTCAAGCGCCTCGGAGGTGGCGGGGGCCACGAGCAAGCTGGTCACCGCCACACCGAGCGCTCCCACCGGCACCCCTAGCCAGACATGGCCACTCGTGATCAGCAGATACCCAGTCATCACGGCGATGAGCTGGAGCACGATCACCGGGGCCCGGGCCCGGGCCTTCCGGCGTGACAAAGCCACCGTGAGGCCGGCCAGCGCCGCACCCGTGACAGCGACGAAGCCGGTGACCGCGAGCGCGTCGGACAGACTGGCGGCGGCGCCCGCGACATCCTGGTAGAGCAGGAACAGCACCGTGGCGGCCAACGCCGCCACTTCCACCCACAACAGGCGGATCGCCCAGCGTAGAGGGGTAGGCAGAGCTATCGACACCGACGCCACGCCCGCCACCCTATCGCCGCCACCGCGGTCCGCTTGTTACCCGGGTGGCCGCAGCTCCGCGGGGGTACGCTGCCGGCCATGCGAGCGCTCCTCGTGGTCAACCGAAAAGCCACCACCACCAGTGAGCGCAGCCGGGACGTCCTCGTCGGTGCGCTGCGCAGTGTGGCCGACGTGGAGGTCGCCCACACGCGACGGCGGGGACATGGTCGGTCGTTGGCGGCCGAGGCGGCGCGGACCGGCGTCGACCTGGTCGTGACGTTGGGTGGAGACGGGACCGTCAACGAGGTCGTCAACGGTCTGATGTCGGTGGGCACCGCCGATGCCGAGCGGCCCGCGTTGGCGGTGGTGCCGGGTGGCTCGACGAACGTCTTCGCTCGAGCGCTCGGTCTGCCGCGTGACTGGGCAGAAGCCACCGGTGTGATTCTGGCCGCGCTGCGTGAAGGGCGGTACCGCACCATCGGGCTGGGCCGGGCCGACGACCGCTACTTCACGTTCTGCGCCGGGCTCGGGTTGGATGCGGCGGTGGTCCGCCGGGTGGAGCAGGGCCGCTGGCGTGGCCGCTCTGCTGGTCCTGGCGCCTACGTACGCGCCACCGTCGGCGAGTTCCTGCTCGACCGCGGACGCAACGATCCTTCGCTCACGCTGGAGCTGGCGAACGAGATGGTGCCACGAATCGCCACCGTGGTGGTCCAGAACACCGCGCCGTGGACGTACCTGTTCGATCGCCCGGTGGACCCGAATCCGGACGCGTCGTTCGAGCTGGGACTGGATGTCTTGGCGGTGCGACAGCTGCGCATGGTCAGCACCGCGTGGACGCTGGGGCGATTGTTGGCCCGCCGCCCTCCACGGGGCCGCCACCTGAGGCGGTGGCACGATCTGCCGCGGTTCGTGGTCCGGGCCGAGCGCCCACAACCTTTCCAGCTGGACGGCGACTACCTGGGCGAGCGGCGACGGGTGGAGTTCGCGTCCGTGCCAGCTGCGCTACGAGTGCTGTGCTGAGCTGCGGGTTTGTCGCTCGTGCGCGGGCGTGGCGTGCGACACGCCGCGCACGTCACATCCTTGGGTGCTGGCGAAGCGGACGTGATCGGCGTAGATTAACTACGGACCGTCGTAGATCAAGACAGGGGCTACCCCGTCTACCGGGGTAAAAGGTTCGTGAGTTTACTCACCCAGCCGGACTTTTTCCGGTTGCCCCTCTTGACTTTGCGACAGTTCGTGAAAGCATTCACAAGCGTACCGAGGACGGGGCTCTGTGCTCACGCGTTGCCGGTCGCAGCGTTCTGCGACGGGTCTCCGCGGGCGCATATAGGGAAGATTTACGCATCACTGCCACTGAACAAGGAGCGTAGCCGCCATGGACTGGCGCCACCGTGCTGTCTGCCGCGACGAAGATCCGGAGCTGTTCTTCCCGATCGGGACGTCCGGCCCGGCTCTGCTGCAGGTCGAGCAGGCGAAGGCGGTCTGCCGGCGCTGCCCCGTGACCGATGAGTGCCTGAGCTGGGCGCTGGAGACCGGGCAGGACGCCGGTGTATGGGGGGGTATGAGCGAGGAGGAGCGCCGCGTGCTGAAGCGCCGCGGTGGTATCCGGGTTCGGGCCCACTCGTTCTGACCACCACACGACCAGCGCGATGCCCCGGAACGTTCAGTTCTGGGGCATCGCGCTGTCGAGGACCAGCGTGCTGTCTGGTGACGCTCAAAGTGGCGACTGTGCCGCGGCTGCGTCGACCCGGGCCAGGATGAGCCGCGCGAGCTCTGGCGCAGCACCGAGCGGCTCGGCCACCGCCACCGCACCAACGGCCCGGGCCGCGGCGGCGGCGCTCTGGTAGAGCACGCCGGTGGCGAGGAAGTACGCTGCGCACACCACGCGACGGGCGCCGGCGGCGCGCAGAGCGGGTGTCACCTCCTCGACGCGTGGGCCGGGTCCCGAAGCGAACCCCGCCCGGCACGCCACACCCAGCGCCGCGCCGAGCGCCGCCGCCGCTTCGTGCACCGTCCGCCTGGCGGCCGTGTCTCGTGTGCCGGCGGCGAGCAACGCCACGGCGTCGTAGTCGACTCCCAACTCGTCCAGCCGTCGGCGCAACCCGGCCAGGAGGGCGGGGGGCACCCGACCGGCGACCGGGCCGAGCACGTCCGTCCGGCGTACCGGCAGCCGCACTCCCTCTTCGCGAGCCGAGGCCAGCGCCGCGGGCAAGTCCACCTTGCCGTGATAGGCCGAGGTGAGCAGCAGGGGCACCACTGTGGCGCTCGGCACACCCGCGGCGTCCAGCTCGGCGAGCACCGCGCCCGGACGCGGTCCGGCGTGGTCCAGATAGGCGGTATGCACGTCCAGCCCTGGCCGCGCGGCGCTCACCGCGCGAGCGAGTGCGTGGGTGGTCAGCGCCGCCTTCGGATGCCGGCTGCCGTGAGCGACCAGCACCACGGCACCCGCGCCGCTCATGTGTGCAGTCCGCATTCGGTCTTGTCGAACAGTGGCCATCGGCCGGCCCGTGGATCCTCCCCGGCCTTGGTCCGGCGGGTGCATGGCCAGCACCCGATGGAGGCGTACCCCTGCCGCAGCAACGGGTTGACCGGCACGTTCCACCGTGCGATGTAGGCGTCGACGTCCTGCTGAGTCCACGCGGCCAGCGGATTCACCTTCACCTTGCCGCGCGCGGCCTCGAAGTGCACCACCGGCGTGTTGGCGCGAGTCGGTGACTCGTCCCGACGCAGCCCCGCTGCCCACGCGTCGTAGTCGGCCAGCGCCCGTTCCAACGGTTCGACTTTGCGCAGCGCGCAGCATTCGTCCGGCTCCCGGGCGAACAACCGTGGACCGTACTCTCCGTCCTGCTGCCCCACCGTCAGCCGAGGCCGGATGGAGCGCACCCGAACCGGCAGGGTGGCGGCGACCTGGTCACGCACCCGGAGTGTCTCCAGGAAGTGCAGGCCGGTGTCGAGGAACACGACGTCGGTGCCAGGGGCCACCCGGGAGACGAGGTGCACCAGGACCGCGTCCGCGAAAGAGCTGGTGACACAGAAGCGCGGGCCGAACGTGTCCACAGCCCACCGGACGATCTCCTCGGCCGGCGCGCCCTCCAACTGGCGGCCCGCCTCTGCGGCGAGCTCCATCAACTCGTCGATGTCTCGCGCCGGTGCGCTCACGGCCGCCTCCTCCGATCCGCGGCTGGTAGCTCGCTCAGCACTCATCGCAGGTCCTCCTCGTCAGCCCGCATCACCCACGCCGAGAAGGACTCGTCCTCCTTGCGCCCAGCGAGGTACCGGCGAGCAACTCGCTCCACGTACGCCGGAAGCTCTTCGGCGGTGGTCTTCAGGCCACGTACCTTGCGCCCGAAGCTGGACTCTTCGCCCTCGGCCAGCGCCAGCCGGCCGCCCAGATGGATCTGGAAGCCCTCCACCTGGCGCCCGTCGGGACCCATGACGATCTGTCCCTTCAGGCCGATGTCGGCGACCTGGGTGCGGGCGCAGGCGTTCGGGCATCCATTGATGTTTACCGTAATGTCGGTGTCCAGCTCGGTCAGTGTCTGCTCCAGGCGCTCCACCAGACGAGCCGCCAACGCCTTGGTCTCGACGATGGCGAGCTTGCAGAACTCGATGCCAGTGCAGGCCATCACGCCCCGCCGGATCGGTGACGGATGCGCGGGCAGTCCCAGCTGTTCCAACGTCGACACCAGGGAGTCGGTCTGCTCCTCCGGCACGTCCAAGACGAGGATCTTCTGGTACGGAGTGAGGCGCACCCGGCCGGAACCGTGCTGCTCGGCGGCGTCGGCGAGCTGATGCAGCAGGGTCCCGGAGACCCGTCCGGCGATCGGACTGACCCCGACGTAGTAGCGACCGTCCCGCTGCCGGTGGACTCCGAGGTGGTCGATCGGGCGGGCGGGCAGGCGCGCCGGCGGTCCGTCGATCAGGCGGCGGTGGAGATACTCGTCCTCCAGCACCTGCCGGAACTTCTCCACACCCCAGTCAGCCACCAGGAACTTCAGCCGGGCCCGGTGCCGTAGCCGACGATAGCCGTAGTCGCGGAAGATCGCGGTGACGCCGGCCCACACCTCGGGCACCTCTTCCAGCGGCACCCAGACCCCGAGCCGCTGCGCGAGCATCGGGTTGGTGGACAGGCCACCGCCGACCCACAGGTCGAATCCGGGGCCATGTTCGGGATGGATTGCGCCGAGGAAGGCGACGTCGTTGGCCTCGTACGGCACGTCGGGCAGCCACGAGATCGTGGTCTTGTACTTGCGCGGCAAATTGGAGAACTCCGGGCTGCCCACGTAACGCTGCACGATCTGGCGGATCGCCGGCGTGGCGTCGATCACCTCGTCCGCCGAGATCCCCGCGACGGCGCTGCCGAGCACCACTCGCGGACAGTCGCCGCACGCCTCGGTCGTGGACAGACCCACCCCTTCCAACCGCCGCCAGATCTCTGGCACGTCTTCGATCCGCACCCAGTGGAGCTGGATGTTCTGCCGGTCGGTGACGTCGGCGGTGTCGCGACCGAACTCCTGCGAGATGTCGGCGATGGTGCGCAACTGCCTCAAGTCGAGCTGACCACCGTCGATGCGGATCCGGAGCATGAAGTACTCGTCCTCGAGCTCCTCCGGCTCTAGCGTGGCCGTGCGACCGCCGTCGATGCCGGGTTTGCGCTGGGTGTAGAGGCCATACCAGCGGAACCGGCCGCGAAGGTCCTGCGGATCGATGCTGCTAAAGCCCTGACGGGCGTAGATCTGCTCGATGCGTTGTCGCACGTTGAGCGGATCGTCGTCCTTCTTGGTGCGTTCGTTGGCGTTGAGTGGTTCACGGTGGCCGACCGCCCACTGTCCTTCACCACGCGGGCGGCGTGGAGGTCGAACGGCGCGGGGAGACTTCGTGGTGACCGTCATCTGGCGTCCTTCTCGGGTATGGCGGACGCGCCCGCGATACCTGGCCGGTAACCCGTAGAATCACGACCACATTGTCGAGAGGGGGGCCTGGAGCGGCTGCGCGCCCAGCAGAACGAACGAGGGCGGCGCTCAACAGGCCGAACACAGTGCGCTGCGCACACGACCGTAGTCAACGTGTCGACGGGAGGTGAGCCCCGGCGACAACGCCCGACGGTCAGCGCTGGTCATGCCGTCACTGTCTCATGCTGCGTAGCAGCTCGACAACTAGTCTGGGACATCTCCCACATGGCGGGAGCCAGTGCGACGGTCCCGGTTGATCGGGAAGCGGAGGCGCGCCTCGGTCCCGCTGCCCGGTTGGCCGCTCAGCCTGATCGTGCCGCGCAGTTCGCCGCTGACCAGGGTGCGGACGATCTGCAGACCGAGCTGGCTGCTGGCGGTGAGGTCGAAATCGTCGGGCAGCCCGCGACCGGTGTCGGCGACCGTCACCTCCAACTCCTCCCAGCTACGCCTCGCCCCGATCAGAATCGATCCGCTCTCCCCCTCGGCGAAGCCGTGCTCGACCGCGTTGAGCAGCAACTCGTTGAGCACCATCACCAGTGGAGTGGCGAGTTCAGCTGGCAGAGATCCGAACGAGCCCTCCCGTTGCAGCGCTACCTCGGTCGCCGGCGACGCCACCTCCAGCGCCGCTGAGGTGACCCGGTCCACGACCGCGTCAAAGTCGACCACCTCGTCGCTGGACATCGCCAGTGTCTCGTGCACCAGGGCGATGGAGGCCACGCGGCGCACCGACTCCTCCAGCGCCTCCCGCGCCTCCGGCGCCTCCACCCGTCGGGCCTGGAGCCGCAGCAGCGCGGCGACTGTCTGGAGATTGTTCTTCACACGGTGGTGAATCTCACGGATGGTGGCGTCCTTGGTCAGCAGCGCGAGATCCCGCCGGCGTACCTCGGTCATATCCCGGACCAGAATCAACGCCCCGATCGGCACTCCGGCCGGCAGCAACGGCAACGCCCGCATGAGCACCGTGGCGCCGCGGGCCTCCACCTCCCGCCGCGGCGGTGCGTCACCACGCAGGGCGGCGAGCACTCGTGCCGCCGCCTCGCTCCCCTCCAACGGGTCCTGCGCCAGCCGGCTGATCAGTGCGGCTAGGTCCTCGTCGACCAGATGCGAGGTGAGGCCGAGCCGACGGAACGCCGACTGCGCGTTGGGGCTGGCGTAGGTGACCTTGCCGCCGGCGTCGAGCCGGATCAGTCCGTCGCCGACCCGGGGTGCGCTGGTCGTCTCGCCAGCCGGTTGCTGCGGCGGGAACGTGCCGTCGGCCACCATCTGGGCCAAGTCGTCGGCGGTGGTCAGGTAGTTGAGCTCCAGTTGGCTCGGGGTCCGCGCCGTGGCCAGGTTGGTGTCCCGGCTCACCACCGCAATCACCTCCCCCGCCGCCCCCTCTGGCGTACGGCGTCGGACCGGGATCGCCTCGTGTCGGGCGGGGATGTCGCCGTACCAGACGGGATCACCGGCCCGCCAGATCCGGCCCTGGCTACGCGCGATGACCAGGTGCGCCACCTCGAGGCCGCTGCAGATCCGCCCGACCTGATCGTCCTGGTAGGCGGTGGGCGCGGTGGTGGGGCGCACCTGCGCCACGCAGACGAAGGCCGGGGCCCCGGTGCTGGGGTCACCGCCGTCGACCGGAACCCACAGCACCAAGTCGGCGAAGGACAAGTCGGACAACAACTGCCAATCGGCGGCGAGCCGGTGCAGGTGGTCGATGTCCTCCGGGCCGACCCGGGTGTGCCTCTCGACCAGGTCACGCAGCGTAGACACGCGTCATCGTATCCGGCATCGTGACGCAGCGCCCTCCGTGTGGGTCGGGCGACCGGCCACCGGTGCTGCCAGTGCGAGGAGGTGGACGCCTGGCGCCGGGCTCCAATCCCGCTCCGGCAGTCGCCGGAACCCGAGACGCGTGTAGAGGCGGTGCGCTGCCGTGGCGATGTCCCGGGTGCTGATCACCATCTGGCGACAGTCGTGCCCGGCCGCCCGGGCGAGGCAGGCGCGCACGAGCGCTTCGCCGACCCCACGCCCCTGGGCGGCCGGGTGCACCGCGAGCATCCGAAACTCCGCCTCTCCTGGGCGGGAGATCTCCGCGTAGGCGCTACCGGGAAGCACGAATAGAACCCCGCCCACCACGGCGCTGCCGTACTCGGCCACCAACAGCTCCCCGGCGGAGGCCCGGGACTCGACGTCGGCGAGCACGGATTCGTACCCGTCGCCGGGGCGGACCTGCCCCGTCGCCCGGTAGGCGGCGACAGTTAACTCGGCCACCGCCGCATAGTCCGCCCGACGGGCGGACCGGACGGTGAGCGCACTCATTCGATGACAGCGATGAGGTCGCCTTCTTGGACCACGTCCCCCTCATTGACCGCCAACTTGGCCAGAGTGCCGTCGGACTCCGCGACCACGGGGATCTCCATCTTCATGGACTCCAGGATGACCAGGGTGTCACCCTCGGCCACTTCGGCGCCCTCCGTGGCCACGACCTTCCACACGTTGGCCACCATCTCGGCCCGGATCTCCTCGGCCATCGCCCCAAACTCCTTACCACGCACAGGTAACTTGACCCGTATCCAACCACGACCAGGGGCGCGCCGGGTTACCCCCGTCCCGGCTACCATGTCGTGCCGGTGCCACGACGAAAGGGAGATGTGATGGCTAAGCGGGCCCGCAAGCGCAAGGCGCGCAAGAAGAAGCCGGCCAACCACGGCCGGCGTCCCAACACCTGACGGTCGGGTCGGCGCCACGGTCCCACCGACGGCGCCGACCGGGCCGCTCACTCCCGGTGGAACTCGCGCGTCTCCGCCGATACCAGGTCCGCAAGCTTGTCCCGAAGCCGCTGGCGAAGCTCCGCTGGCGCGGTCTCCGCGCCACAGCACCGCGCTACCAGCGCCTTGACCTCCTGTTCGATGCCGTACTCGCGCAGGCAGGGTGAGCACTCGTCCAGGTGTCGGCGGATGCTGTCCCGACGCTCGTCACTGCACTCCAAGTCGAGGTAGAGGTATACCTCCTCGAGCACCTCGCGACAGTCGGTCTCATGCGGGTTTCCGCAGCTCACGCGACTACACCTCCTGCCCGGCGGCGGCCGGGTCACTCGACGGGGCTCGCGTGAAGCCCCGCTGGGCAGCGTAGCGTTCCAGCATCCGACGCAGGTTGCGCCGGCCACGGTGCAGTCGGGACATGACCGTGCCGATGGGTGTGCCCATGATCTCGGCGATCTCCTTGTAGGAGAAGCCCTCCACGTCGGCGAGGTAGACCGCAAGCCGGAACTCCTCCGGAAGCCGCTGCAAGGCTTCCTTGACATCGTTGTCCGGCAACCGCTCCAGTGCCTCCGCCTCGGCGGACTTGAGCCCGCTCGACGTGTGGGACTCGGCCTCCGCCAACTGCCAGTCGGTGATCTCCTCGGTGGGCGCCTGGATCGGCTGACGCTGCCGCTTCCGATAGTAATTGATGTACGTGTTGGTCAGGATCCGGTAGAGCCAGGCTTTCAGGTTGGTGCCGGCTTGGAACTGGTGGAACGCGGCGAACGCCTTCAAGAAGGTCTCTTGGACCAGATCCTCGGCGTCGGCCGGGTTGCGCGTCATCCGCAGCGCGGCGGCGTAGAGCTGATCGACGAACGGAAGCGCGTCCCGCTCGAACCGCGCCCGCTGCTGCGCCACGCTCTCACTCGTCGCCACCCGGCCAACCGTCCTCGTCTCGAGCCGCACCGTGGCCGCGCCGGCGTCCCCGCTCGGCCGCAGCCGTCTCGCCGAGGATACGCGTACGCTGCAGCCGTTGGGACGAGTCGGGGCACCACCTGTGCGTACTCTCCCGCGCCCCGCCGTCAACACCTGTCGGTCGATCCCCGTCAAGCCGGCCCCCATCGTCACCCACGGCCGGCATGCGCCGGCCGTCTCGACTCGTACAACACCGGCTTGGACGGTGACATTCCGCCGCCTGCCGCCAACGTCTCGGGTCCGTGACTCAGGCGGCGGCGCTGTCGTTAACACAAGTAAGCGGGTGACGTCGCCACTCACCCGACGGGCGCGAGCCCGGCGGCCCATCGGACCGCACCAACCTCCCAGGCCCTTCCCGGCACCGCCGGGAAGGGCCCACTGCCGCACTCAGCGCGCGTTGACGAGACGCAACAGCTCAGCGCGGTCCATGGCTGCCCCGACCGGGGGTAAGTCCACAGAATCCTCTCGATCGGACGACTTCCCGTCCTTGGCGTCGGTATCGATCAGACCCGAACGCCAGACCACAGCCATCGCCCGGCGTTCGCGGGCGGTCGTGCCGCCCCACACTCCATGAAGATCACCTGCCTGCAACGCCCAGGCCAGGCACGGCCCCTGCACCGCACAGGTACGGCAGAGGGCGATCGCGGCGTCAGCCGACTCGCTAGGAGCCGGAAAAAACGTCTCTGGGTCCACGCTCTGGCACACCCCCCGGGTGCGCCAAGCGGGATCGAGGTTCCGCTCTCGAACCGCACGCAGCAACCGCTCGTCCCGTCGCGCGTCGGCGATCTCATGCGGGCGTGGCGTGCGCGCCCGTGTCAACTCACCCACCTCCCCATCAGGAGCCGTATCGCGGCAGCCCCACCCCAGAAACCCTTCCGGCGCAGTGTTCTATCGCACAAGGGAGGTCGGAGACAAGGGGTTGGATCAACATTGACGAAAACTCAGCGCCCAAATGACATCAAATAGGACTAATACCCTCGCAGTTGGGCGATCAGAAAAGCGTTTCCGTCGATACGTTCGGTGTCACCGGACGGATCAGGTCAGAGCCGTTGTTGCGCACGTCCCCGACCGCAGGACCCACCGGGCGAATCTCCAATCCGGCCAACCAGCTAGCCGGCGGTGGGCACAGCAACGCCGGGTGGGGCGGAGCAGTCAGCCACTCGTCCCACATCGACGGCGGCAACAGCAACGGCATCCGGTCGTGCACCGTGGCGAGGCGCTCGGTGGCCGCCGTGGTGAGCACGCTGAAGGTGAGCAGGCGCTCCGGTCCCCACCGGGTCCAGATCCCGGCGAACGCGAGCACGGACCCGTCCGCCGGGGTCATGAAGTACGCCTGCTTGGAGCCGCCTTCCCGTCGCCACTCGTACCAGCCATCCGCCGGGATCAGCGCCCGACGCTTGGCGAAGGCGTCCCCGTACGCCCGGCTGGTCGCCACGGTCTCCGCCCGCGCGTTGATCATCCGGGCGGCGGCCCGTCGATCCTTCGACCAGGGTGGCAGGAACCCCCAGTGTCCTAGGCTCAGCACCCGGCCGTGGCCGGAGGTCCACACGACGGGGGCTGGATCGGTCGGAGCGACGTTGTAATTGGCGGTCAATGCATCAGCGACCTCGTCCACCGCCTCGAACACCGCGGCAAGATCCGCGGCGGGTCGCGACGTCGCGTACCTCCCGCACACGTCGGTCAGCGTACCGGGCGGCAGACTGTACCCATGACGCGCTCACTCAGTACCGGTCCCCGACCTCTGGCGCCCTGGTCGGCTCCCGTCGCTCGTGGCCCGGTCACAGGGACGGTCCGGCTACCTGGTTCCAAGTCGATGACGGCGCGCGCCCTCGTCCTAGCGGCGATCTCCGACGGGCCTTCGACGCTGCACGCGCCGCTGCGTGCCCGGGACACCGAGTTGATGGCCGCCGGCCTGCGCGCCCTCGGCCTTCAGGTGTCGACCCAGGACGACAACCGGTGGGTGGTCCGGCCAGGCCCGCTGCGCGGCCCCGCCCACGTCGACGTCGGTCTCGCCGGTACGGTGATGCGGTTCCTCCCACCGGTCGCGTGCCTCGCCGACGGTCCGGTCACGTTCGACGGTGATCCACAGGCTCGCAAACGGCCTCTCGGGCCGCTGATCGAGGCGCTGCGCTCGTTGGGTGCGCAGATCGACTCCGACCGTTTGCCGCTGACGGTGACCGGCACCGGCGCCATCGAAGGCGGTGACGTCACCATCGACGCCTCCGCCTCCAGCCAGCTCGTCTCGGGCCTGTTGCTGGCAGCGCCAAGGTTCCGTCGGGGAATCGTCGTACGCCACGTCGGCGCGAAGGTCCCGTCGCGGCCGCACCTGGAGATGACGGTGGAGATGCTCCGCAGCGCCGGCGCCGCGGTGGACGCCAGCACCCCAAACCTGTGGGCGGTGCAGCCTGGCCGGCTCGCGGGCCGGGCCTGGGACATCGAACCGGACCTGTCCGGCGCTGCCCCGTTCCTGGCCGCCGCGGTCGTCACCGGAGGTGCCGTGACCGTACCTGGCTGGCCGCACCGCACCACCCAGCCCGGTGACCGCTTGCGGACACTCCTCGAGCGCATCGGGGCACAGTGCGACCTCACCGCCGACGGGCTCACCGTGCGAGGCACTGGCACCATCCGAGGCATCGACGCCGACCTCTCTGAGGTGAGCGAGCTGACCCCCGTGCTAGCCGCCCTGTGTGCCTTGGCTGACTCCCCGTCGCACCTCAGCGGCATCGGACACATCCGTGGACACGAGACCGACCGGCTGGCCGCGCTCACCCGGGAACTGACCGCGCTAGGCGCCGAGGTCACCGAGGAGCCGGACGGCCTCCGCATCCGTCCTCGACCGTTGCGCGGCGGCCGGTTCGAGACGTACGACGATCACCGCATGGCCCATGCGGCAGCGGTGATCGGGTTGGTGGTTCCGGGCGTCGAACTCACCGATGTCGCCTGCACGGCCAAGACCCTGCCGGAGTTCCCGGCGCTATGGTCGAAGTTGGTGTCCGGCACCGAGGAGGGTACGGCGGTTGGGTAGACGCCGGGATTACGACGAGGACGACGTACGGGTCCGCCCCTCCCGCTCCTCGCGCCCGCGCACCCGTCGGCGTCCCCGACACGAGTCGGCGGTGGAGGCGTTGGTGACGTCGGTCGACCGGGGCCGCTACGCCTGCCAGACCGCCACTGCGACGGTGACGGCGATGCGAGCGCGTGCGCTGGGCCGCCGTTCGGTGGTGGTGGGCGACCGCGTCGCCTTGGTCGGTGACGTCTCCGGCACTCCGGACACCCTGGCTCGGATCGTGCGGGTGGCACAGCGCAGGTCGATCCTGCGGCGGACCGCCGACGACGATGACACCACCCCGGAGGGTCGGGTGGAGCGAGTCGTGGTCGCCAACGCCGACCAATTGGTGATCGTGTCCTCCCTCGCCGACCCGCCGCCCCGCACCGGGTTCATCGACCGGTGCCTGGTGGCCGCCTACGACGCTGGGATCGATCCGCTGTTGTGCCTGACCAAGGCCGACCTGGTCGACGGCGGTGGCGAGCCGCTCGCCGTGCTCGTGGACTACTACGCCGAGCTGGACCTGCCGCACGTCCTGTGTCGCCCGGACCGCCCGCTGGACGACCTGCTGGCCCGGCTGTGGGGACGGATGTCGGTGCTCGTCGGGCACTCTGGGGTTGGCAAGTCGACGCTCGTCAACCGGCTCGTACCGGAGGCCGACCGGGCGGTGGGAGCGGTGAGCGCGGTGGGAAAGGGGCGCCACACCTCCTCCAGCGCGGTGGCGCTGCGGCTACCGCCCCGCCCCGGCTCCGCCGAGGACCCTGGCTGGATCATCGACACTCCGGGGGTTCGCAGCTTCGGCCTGGCGCACGTCTCCGCCGACAGCCTGCTGCACGGCTTTCCCGACCTGGTGGAAGGCAGCGTCGAGTGTCCGTCCAACTGCTCGCACACCGAGGAGGGGTGTGCGCTCGACCGTTGGGTGGCCGCCGGCCACGCTGACGAGCGCCGACTCGCCTCCTACCGGCGGCTCCTCGCCTCCCGAAGCGGCGCCGAGCCGGCGTGAGCCTGGCGACCAGGAATCGATACCATCGCGCCACGGCCGCCGCGATCGGCTAGATTTCGGCCATGACGCCCCGTTACTCCGACGACCTCTCACTCGCCCACGTGCTCGCCGACACCGCGGATTCGATCTCCACGGCCCGTTTCCGGGCGTTGGACCTGCGGGTCGAGGAGAAGCCCGACCTGACCCCGGTCTCCGACGCCGACACCGCGGTGGAGAACGCGCTACGCGCTACCTTGGCCCGCACCCGGCCGCGAGACGGAGTGCTCGGCGAAGAGTTCGGCCTCACCGACGCCGCCGCAGGAGTGGGCACCCGACAGTGGGTCATCGACCCCATCGACGGCACCAAGAACTTCATCCGCGGAGTGCCGATCTGGGCCACGCTCATCGCCTTGATGGAAGGCGATGAGCCGGTGGTGGGTCTGGTGTCGGCGCCGGCGCTGGGGCGCCGCTGGTGGGCGGCGAAGGGGCACGGGGCTTTCGCGGGGCGGCACACCATGGCGGCGACCCCGATCTCCGTCTCCGGAGTGCGCCGCCTGGCCGACGCGTCGTTCTGCTACTCGGACCTGACCGGCTGGGAGCAGAACGGCAAGCTGGCGGCTGTCCTCGACATCATGCGGCACACCTGGCGCAACCGGGCGTACGGCGACTTCTACGGCTACATGTTGCTCGCCGAGGGAGCCGTCGACATCATGATCGAACCGGAGTTGTCGTTGTGGGACGTCGCTGCGTTGGTGCCGATCGTCACCGAGGCTGGCGGGGCCTTCACCGATCTGTCGGGCCGCCGCAACCCTGCCGGCGGGTCGGCGGTAGCTAGCAATGGCCGGCTGCACGAAGACCTGCTGGAGCGGCTCAACTCGCACGGGTTCGCCGCGCTCGGCAACTGACACGCGTCGCCCGGCCGGGCGACGCTGCCGGCTCAGCGCTTCGGCGGTGGCGCCGTGCTCTCCCGCACCACCAATGCGGTGGCTAGCTCCACCCGTGGGCTGTCGATCTCCTCGCCGTTGGCGAGTCGTAGCACCGTCCGTGCGGCGAGCGCACCCATCTCGGCCAGCGGTTGCCGGACCGTGGTCAGCGGTGGGGACAGCCACCGCGCCTCGGAGAGGTCGTCGAATCCCACCACGCTGATGTCGTCCGGGACTCGCAGCCCTTGCTGACGGACCGCTTCGTAGACGCCGCAGGCCATCTGATCGCTGGAGGCGAAGATCGCGGTGGGTGGGTCGGGCAGCTGGAGCAGCACTCGTCCCTGCTCGAAGCCAGACTCGTGGTAGAAGGTGCCCTCACGGATCAGCTCCGGGTCGACCGTCAGACCAGCGGCCTCCAGCCCGGCTCGGTAGCCGTCCAGTCGGGCGCGCGAGCACAGCAGCGTCCGCGGGCCGGCCACGAGGCCGATCCGTCGGTGGCCCAGCGAGATGAGGTGTTCGGTAGCGGCCAGGCCGCCCGCCCAGTTGGTAGCGCCGACGGTGGGCGCCTCCAGGGTAGGCCCTCCGGCCGGGTCCACCACCACCATGGGAACCTCGAGTCGCCGCAGCTCTGCCTGCAGCGGCGACTCGAGCGTCGAAGTGACAAGAATCACTCCGTCGGACGCGCGAGCGCGTAGGTTCTGCAACCACTGCCGCGCCGAGACGCTTTTCCGGTGAATCGCCGAAACTACCGTTCCGACGCCGGCGGCGTGCGCGACCTCCTCCACCCCTCGGACGATCTCCACTGCCCACGGGCTGTCGAGGTCGGGGAAGACGAGGTCGATCAGCCGGGCGTTGGCCCGCGAGCGTGCCGACCGGCGCCGGTAGCCGTGCTGGCGTAGCAGCTCTTCCACCCGCTTACGGGTCTGCGGCGCCACGTCGGAGCGACCATTGACGACTCGGGAGACTGTGGGGACCGAGACCCCCGCCTCAGCCGCGATGGTGCTGATAGTGACCCTGCGCTCCTCGCTCGCAGCCACGACGCCCTCCTCCCGAGTTCCGGTAATTACAGGGTATAGCCATCGGGGCAGCGCTGGCGGGGTGCCGGGCTCGTGCCCGGAACCCGGCACCCCGCGCAGTGAGCGCGCTTCCACACGACGCTCGCTCCTCGGCGACCACAACGGCCGCCGAAGTCTCACACCGGAGCCCTGGCTGGGAGCGACGAGGCGCACCTGCCCCCGGTACACCTGCACTTGCACCGGGAGACAGGTGCGCTGCTCCACTCCGCCCACGGGCCGGGAACTGCGGCGACCCGGAGGGCGGGGCGGACCGAGAATGCGCCAGAAATTTTCGGCCCTAGCTCGGTACTTTCGGTGATGTGGGGCACATTACCGCCCGCTTTTCAGTGGGTCAACCCCTGCCATCGCTGCTGTCGCAATGTTATGGTGACCCCGAATTCGACCGATAATCACGGCGCTAGTTCCGGAAGTTTCTACGCACCTTGTGGTCTTCCGGGTCGCCGGCTGACCGAAACGGAAACGGATGCACACCGACGGGACGCGAGACCGGGAGCTATGGCGGGACCCCTCGGCTCCGGTCGAGGAGCGGGTGGCCGCGCTGCTCGCCCAGATGACGCTGGAGGAGAAGGTTGCCCAGCTGTACGGCGTGTGGGCCGGTGTCGACCCCGATGGCGACGACGTGGCGCCACACCAGCACGACCTCGTCGACACCGAGCTGGACTTCGCCACCCTCACCCAGCATGGCCTGGGCCAGCTGACCCGGCCGTTCGGCACCGCCCCGGTCGACCCGACTGAGGGCGCCAAGGCGCTCGCCCGTCTGCAGACCGACATCGCCGCTGGCAACCGGTTCGGCATCCCGGCACTCGTCCACGAGGAGTGCCTGACCGGCTTCATGACTTGGAAGGCGACCATCTTCCCCACTCCCCTGGCGTGGGCCGCGAGCTTCAACTCAGAGCTGGTGGCGCAGATGGCGGCGGAGATCGGCGCGGGGATGCGCGCCGTCGGCGTCCACCAGGGCCTGGCGCCGGTGCTGGACGTCGCCCGGGATCACCGCTGGGGGCGCACCGAAGAGACCATGGGTGAAGATCCCTACCTGGTGTCGACCATGGGCGCCGCCTACGTGCGCGGCCTCCAGTCCGCCGGCGTGATCGCCACCCTCAAGCACTTCGTGGGCTACTCCGCCTCGACCGCCGGGCGCAACTTCGGCCCAGTCTCGGTGGGGCCGCGGGAGCTGGCCGACGTGTTGCTGCCGCCGTTCGAGATGGCGGTACGCGAAGGCGTCGGCTCGGTGATGCACTCCTACGCGGCGATCGACGGGGTGCCGGTGGCGGCCAGCGTCGAACTGCTGACCACACTGCTGCGTGAGACATGGGACTTCAGCGGCACCGTGGTCGCCGACTACTTCGGTGTGTCCTTCCTCGAACTTCTGCACGGCGTCGCCGGCTCCAAGGCTGAGGCCGCCAAAGCAGCGCTGGTCGCCGGCATCGACGTGGAGCTGCCCACCGTACGCTGCTACGGCGCGCCGCTGGTGGAGGCGGTCCGCGCCGGCACCATCGACGAGTCCTTGATCGACCGGGCGGTCACCCGCGTCCTGCGCCAGAAGTGCGAGCTCGGCATGCTCGACCCGGACTGGACCGCGCTGCCACCGGCGCTCCGCGAGCCGGACCCGGCGCAGGCCGAGGCCACCGCGGGGGCGACGATCGACCTCGACCCACCCGCCGCCCGGGCCATCGCCCGCCAGCTCGCCGAGGAGTCGGTGGTGCTGCTGTCCAACGGCCGCAATACCCTGCCGCTCGCCGGCACCGGCCGCATCGCGGTGGTCGGGCCCCTCGCCGACGACATCGCCGCGATGCTCGGCTGCTACACCTTCCCTGCCCACGTGTGGCGCAACCACGTCGAGGCCAACCCCGACCACCCGCTACCCCTGGGCGTGGAGATCCCCACCCTGCTCACCTCGCTACGGCAGGAGCTGCCCGAAGCGGAGATCACCCACGTGCCCGGCTGCGACATCGACGGGACGGATCGCAGCGGCTTCGAGGCTGCGGTGTCGCTCGCCTCCGACGCGGACGTCGTCGTGGCGGTGCTGGGCGACCGGGCCGGTTTGTTCGGCCGTGGCACCTCCGGCGAGGGGTGCGACAGCCCTGACCTCACCTTGCCGGGAGTCCAGGAAGACCTCGTCGAGGCCCTCGTCGCGACCAGTACCCCGGTCGTGGTCGTGCTCATGAGTGGCCGGCCGTACGCGCTCGGACGCTTCGCGGACCAGGCAGCCGCGATCGTCCAAGCGTTCTTCCCCGGCCAGCTGGGCGGCCCGGCGGTGGCCGGCGTGCTGTCCGGGCGGGTGGTACCCTCCGGCCGGCTGCCGGTGAGCGTGCCACGCCTACCGGGTGGCCAGCCGACCACCTACCTCACGTCGAAGCTCGGCCACCGCTCCGACGTCAGCAGCGCCGACCCCACCCCGCTCTATCCGTTCGGACACGGCCTGTCTTACACGACCTTCGCGTGGGACGACGTCCGGTGCGGTGGTGACGCCGCCGGTGAGACGCCGGTGGAGGTACCGACCGACGGTGCGACGACGGTGTCGGTGCGGGTGACCAACACCGGCGACCGTGCCGGCGCCGAGGTGGTGCAGCTCTACCTCCACGACCCTGTGGCACAGGTGACTCAGCCGGTCGTGCGCCTGATCGGCTACGCAAGGGTGCCACTGGAGCCGGGGCAGAGCCGGCGCGTGGAGTTCCGGGTGCACGCCGACCTCGCCGCCTTCACGGGATTGGACGGTAGGCGGGTCGTGGAGCCAGGCGCGCTGGAGCTGCGGTTGGCTCGCTCGTGTGTCGATGTCGAACACGTCTGCCGCGTGGAGTTGGTCGGGCCCGAGCGGTACGTGGACCACCGCCGGCAGCTCACTACCGACGTGGAGCTCGTGTGAGTCGCACCTTCGAGGTCGCCATCGTCGGTACCGGCGGGATCGCTGCCATCCACGCCGGCGACTTGGAGCGGATGCAGGGACGAGCCAAGATTGTGGCCGCGGTCGACACCGACCCGGACCGGCTCGACGCGTTCTGCACCACGTGGTCGGTGCCGAGGCGGTACTCCGACCTTGACGACCTGCTGAACTCCGAGCGCCCCGACGTGGTCACCCTGGCCACCCCGCCCGGACTCCACGCACCGCAGGCTCTGGCTTGCCTGGAACGCGGCCTCACCGTCCTGTGTGAGAAACCGCCCGCACTGAGCCTCGCCGAGTTCGACTCGATGATCGCGGCGGAGCGACGCGGCGGTGGCAGGCTGGCCACCGTGTTCCAACACCGGTTCGGCAGTGGTGCGGCGTCGCTGCGCCATCTGCTCGAGTCCGGTGCCGCGGGCGCCCCGATGACGGCGGTCTGCAACACGCTGTGGTACCGACCCGACGAGTACTTCGCGGTCCCCTGGCGAGGCAAGTGGGAGGTGGAGGGTGGCGGCCCCACGATGGGGCACGGCATCCACCAGATGGACTTGCTGCTGTCCATCCTCGGGCCATGGCAGGAAGTGGTCGCTGTTACCGCCCGCCGCGCCCGACCGACCGCGACCGAGGATCTGTCCGCCGCCATCGTGACGTTCGAGTCCGGTGTGGTGGCGACGGTGGTCAACAGCTTGCTTTCGCCACGCGAGACCAGCTACCTCCGGTTCGACCTCAGTGTCGCCACCGTGGAACTGGAGCACGTCTACGGCTACGGCGACGGAAATTGGACCGTCACACCGGTCGCCGGCCACGAGGACGCCGTCAGGGCGGCGTGGGAGGCGGGCCCCAAAGGGCTCAACAGCGGTCACCGGGCGCAGTACACCGCCGTCTTCGACGCGCTGGAGGCAGGCACGCCACCGCCGGCCACCTCCGCCCAGGCGCGCGACACGATGGAACTGGTCGCGGCCATCTACGCCTCCGCCTTCACCGGCAGCCGGGTACGGCGAGGCGAGATCGACCAGAACTCACCGTTCTACCACCGCATGGATGGCACGGGGGCGCCGTGGGCCGCCATACCAGGATCGGAGGGCTCCAAGTGACCACACTGCACCTTGACCGCGACGACGACGCGCTCGAGGTCAGCTACGGCAAGCAGCAACTTCTGCGTTACGTCTACCGCCCCACCGAGGCGCAGCTGGAGTCACCGCGGCCGTTCTTCCATCCCCTACGGACGCTTGTGGGCGACTGCGTGTCCCTCTACCGGCCGCACGACCACGTCTGGCACAAAGGCATCGCCTGGTCTCTGCCGAACGTCGGCCCTGAGAACTTCTGGGGCGGCCCCACCTACGTTCGCGACAAAGGCTACGTGCAGCTGCCCAACAACGGTGCCACCCGGCACCGAGAGTTCGTCGACCTACGGGCAGACGACGAGGGCGTGCGGGTGGTGGAGCTGCTGGACTGGGTGACCCAGGCTAGTAGCACCTGGTTCACCGAGCGGCGTACGTTCACGGTGACGGTGACCGGTGACGCGTGGGTGCTCGGCTTCGCCACGCGGTTCACCAATGTCAGCGGCGCCGAGGTATCGATTGGTAGTCCCACCACCGAGGGGCGGGACAACGCGGGCTACGGCGGGCTGTTCTGGCGTGGGCCCCGCTCGTTCACCGGCGGCCGGGTCTACATCCCCGGTCGGGAGGGTGCGGACGATCTGATGGGGGTGCGCGCCCCCTGGCTGGCGTTCACCGGCCAGCACGACGGCCACGGACGCCGCTCCACACTGCTGTTCGTCGACTCGCCCGACAACCACGGCTTCCCTAACCAGTGGTTCGTCCGGTCGGAGATGTTCGCCTGCGTCTGCCCGTCACCGTTCTTCAGCACCGCGGTGCCGATCGCACCAGGGCAGGAGATGACGCTCAAGCACGCGGTGGTGATCGCCGATGGTGACCCCGGTCTCGACGGCGCCGCAACCCTCGCCGACGCCGGTGTTGCCGCGCTGACCAGCCTCGACGAAGGGGCGTGAGAGATGAACGGCTTCCCTGGAGGAACCGCCGTCTCCCGCGTCCGCGTCTACGACTGGCCCACCGCCGACGGCGCCTGGGGCGGTTCCCCGCACCTGCACACCACCTCCACCGAGGGGTATGTGGTGCTCGCCGGTAGCGGCACCTTGGAGACCCTCTCTGGTGACGGATACGGGGAGCATCCACTCACGCCCGGTACCGTGCTCTGGTTCACGCCCGGCACCGTGCACCGGCTGGTCAACACCGGCCGGGATCTGGAGCTCCTGGTCGTGATGAGCAACGCCGGGCTGCCTGAGGCGGGAGACGCGGTGCTCACCTTCCCAGCGGAGATCCTGGCTGACCCCACCGCGTATGCCAAGGCGGCTGCCCTGCCAGCTACCTCAGACCCCGACGAACTGGCTACGGCCGCCCGCGCACGACGGGATCTCGCCATCGCCGGCTACCTCCAGCTGCGCGACCAGGTCCGTGCCGACGGCCCTCAGGCGCTCGCACCGCTCTACCAGGCAGCCGCCACGCTCGTGCAGGGTCGAGTGGCGCACTGGCGGGAGCTGTGGCAGTCAGGCCCGCTGGCCCAGGCGGTGAACACCGGGGACCACCTCGACGCGCTCGCCGCCGGCAAGGCACCTCACCTCGCCTTCTCCGGAGTCCGCACGGCTACCCAGGTGACCGGACGCTTCGGCATGTGCGGTCACCTCACCGGCTGGGAGCTGAGCTGAGATCAGGAGGGGTTCAACACCCGGGCGAGGAAGAAGATCGCACCCGTACGGCCGTGGCGAATGACGACCAGGAACGGCCGGTCGACATGGAACGGGATCGGGCGGCTCAGGTCCATTGAGACCGCCCGCATGAGCATGGAGGTCGCGGCCGCCCCCTCGAAACCCTGCTCGTCCACCCGCAACACCGCCTGATGCACCACTCGATCCACCACGATCGGCTCAGTGGTGGTGATCCCGGAGAAGTCGGCGTCACGGGTGAAAGGTGTGACGACCCCGAGCTGGCCAAGTGGTCCATTGAGGGTGGCGCGCAGCTCGATCCGGAAGCGGGGCAGGGCGAGGTCGAGCAGAGTCAATCGGCTGGCGCCGTAGAGAGCCGTGAGGGTTTCTCGGTGCGGTGCGACCTCCTCCGGGCGGTCGGCGAGCAATAGATCCACGACGGCATCTCCTGCGGTCGGCAAAGTCGCCATCCGCCAGCCGTCCACCGCCGCGTATCCGAACCGCTCCCGCTGCCGCATGGTCGGTACCTGCCGGACACCGGAGGGCGTGTGGAACTCCGCTGGTGCGGTCGCCACTGCCGGGAAGGGGTACCGCCAGGCGACCTGCAGGTAGAGCGCGTTGACGATGACCGCAGCGGTGTCCCGTGCGATGGTCCCGGGAACGAGCAGTTCTCGGATCAGGCGTCGTGTGCTGCGCGCTACCTCCTCATTGATCAACCTGCGCGCACCTTCGGGGTCACCAACGAAGTCCGCCGCCCGTACCGCACCACCCGGCCAGCTCGTCACCTCACGCAGGAAGGCTTCGTGAAAGTCGAGTCCGAGCCGGGTCCACAACACGTTGGAGACCGCTGCTTCTGCCTCTCCGACATCAGCGGAGGTCATCAACAGTCGTCCTAGCTCGGCCAGGTCGCCTCCGGGCGCCAGGGCCTGTGCCAGCTCGGCGCGCGTACGCCCTCGCGCCCCAGCGGCAGCCAGGCCGAGGGCTGAGGCCACCGAGTACGGCGACCACACCACATTGGCCGCGTGCGGCAATGCCCGGTGCAACGCCAGGGCGAACTCCAGATGTGGGCGATTCACCCCCTAGTTATATACGTACCGACACACGTTTTCGCCGACGCGCGCCGGCCGATCGGGCCAGACCAGCTCCGTTGAGCGCCCACAGCACGACGGTACGCAACCACGTCGTCGACGATGCTCTCCTGAGAGGATCGGCACCACTCTGACGCCACTAAGCTAGTGACCATCAATGCAGGACTGACTCAGTAGGTTTTCCGGGTACCGATTCGCGGGCTAGCCTGTCATACAGGAACCAACGTGAACTCGCTCTTTCTTTGCGGTTGATCTCTTGCCAGATAGTCGAACTCTCGGTGACCACTCTTTCCTTAGTGGTGACCGAAAGCTACTCTCGCAAGAGTGAGCCAGTTGTTACTCCGACCACCGGCCATCACCTTTGCTCACCTGGCAGTTGACGGCCATTTGCACGGAACCTATGCGCGCCGGGCATCGCCCCAGAAGTAAACGAATAGTGAACTGGCTTCTAACGCGATGGAGCCTTATCTCGGCGCATCCATGTGCCAGATGCCGCCTATCAGACGTCGCTCTCAATAGGCAAACTTCCACTCTAGGCGAAAGATGGTGTCCCCTGGAGAGCCCGCTTATCAGGAGTTCGTGGGTCGGGCGGCTAGGAGGCTGATAACCAGTCTCGGTTTGATCGTCTTGTTCCGCCTGGTGTGTGAGT
>CAYTMR010000039.1:0-25854 GCA_964438855.1 uncultured Micromonosporaceae bacterium | reverse complement strand
GGCCAGCTGAGCATGTCCGCGGAGTTCGCGCAGCAGTGCATCGATTTCCTCCGGCTGGCCAAGCCGACCAGAACACCCCCGTGCTCAACGGCGAGCGGATGGAAGGCTTCCAGCACAAGTACGACGAGACCCTGCTGGTCTTCCCCCGGCAGGGGCAGACCTGTCACGCGTACTGCACCTACTGTTTCCGCTGGCCGCAGTTCGTCAAGGACCCAGTCCTGAAGATGCAGACCGACGACATCGCGGCCATGCAGGCGTACCTGCGGGAACACCCTGAGGTCACCAGCGTCCTGATCACCGGTGGCGACGCGCTCATCATGCGCACCGCCGTGCTGCGCCGCTACGTGGAGCCCTTGCTGGAGATCCCCACGGTGGAATCGGTCCGGTTGGGCACCAAGGCGCTGAGCTACTGGCCGTACCGGGTGCTCACCGACCCCGACGCCGAAGACCTGCTGGCGCTGTTCCGGCAGGTGGTCGCCTCGGGGCGGCAGCTGGCGGTGATGGCCCACTACTCGCACCCCAGGGAGATCTCGACCGACGCCGCCCGCAAGGCGGTGGAGCGGGTGCGGGAGACCGGTGCGGTCATCCGGGCGCAGGCTCCCTTGATCCGGCGGGTAAACGACGACGCCAACGCCTGGGCGGAACTCTGGCGTGGTCTGACCCGGCTCGGCGTGGTTCCGTACTACATGTTCGTGGAGCGCGACACCGGGCCGCAACACTACTTCGCCGTGCCGCTGGCCCGCGGCTACCAGATCTTCCGGGACGCCTACGCACAGGTGTCCGGGCTCGCCCGCACCGTCCGTGGACCGGTCATGTCGGCGACGCCGGGGAAGGTCTGCGTCGACGGTGTCGCGGAGGTGGCCGGAGAGCGGGTCTTCGTCCTGCGAATGTTGCAGGCACGCCGGCCGGAGCTGGTCGGCCGCCCCTTCTTCGCGCAGTACGACGAAGACGCGCGGTGGCTGACCGACCTGAAGCCAGCGTTCGGTGAGGAGTACCTCCTGCCGGACTCACCCGTGGTCAAAGCCGCGGCCGCCTAGCGTCACACTGGCTGTGGCGTAGCCGCGCCGTCGCCGTCGCGCGCCTGTGGCGCCGGCGGTGGCGGCGCGGTGTTCTTTTGCAGTGGCGGGGGGACGCCGCGCCGACCGCGGGCGATCCGCCGCTCGGTGTAGACCGCGAGCCGGCTCAACGCGTAGTTGACCACGATGAAGATGGTGCCCACCACGAGGTACATCTGCAGTGGGTTGCGCAGCTGCGGATGGTCCGAGAGCAGGTTCGCGATCCGCATGACCTCGCCGTAGGTGATGATGAAGCCGAGTGCGGTGTCCTTGAGCACCACCACCAGTTGGCTGATCAGCGCCGGCAGCATGATCCGAAACGCCTGCGGGAGCAGGATGAGCCACACGGTCTGCGGCTGGGTCAGCCCGATCGACTGCGCTGCCTCGACCTGTCCTCGCGGCAGACCCTGCATCCCGGAGCGGAGGATCTCACCGATCACCACCCCGTTGTAGAGGGTCAATCCGATCACCAAGGACCACATGAGCGACGGCAGGGGGAGGCCACCGACCTCGAGGTCGGGCAGGCGGATGCCGAGCTCGGGAAGCACCCGCCACACGAAGAAGATGGTGATGACCACCGGTGCGCCGCGGAAGACCTCCACAAAGACCCGCGTGACCCCGCCGAGCAGCCAACCGGGGGAGCGTAGCCCGAACGACACCACCTTCACCGCGGAGGGGTGCGGTGCCAGGCGCGCCGAGGCGACCGGGAAACGTCGGGCGGTCAGCTGCCCGAGCAGCATGCGTAGCACGGCCAGCACGGTGCCGAAGACCAGCGAGAAGACGATGGCGAAGACCGCCGCCAGTAGGGTGGCGCGCAGTCCTTCTCCAAGCCTGCGCCACACCTGTGGGAAGTACTCGTTGCCGGGGTCGATGAGTGGACCCCATTTGTCCATAGTGAACTGACCGTTGTCGGCCAGTGGCTGGTAGACGAACCTGTAGGCACCGAAGACGAGGAGGAGGCCGACCACCACACTGGCGACGAGGGTGATCCGGCGCGTCCGCGGCCCAGGAAGGTCGTACAGAACCGTGTCGTGCTGGCTCATCGCACCGCCACCATCCGCCGCTTCTCCACCCGGTCCAGCAGGAAACCGAGCGGCACCGTCATGACCAGGTAGCCGGCCGTCACGGCCAAGAAGACCGGGATGGCCGGTTCACCGCCGGCGCTGACCAGTCGCTGGAAGGTGCCCGACAGGTCACCGGACAGACCCATGAAACCAAACAGGGCCGAGTTCTTGATCATCGCGATGATGACTGTCCCCAGTGGTACGACGGCGGCCTTCCAGGCTTGCGGCAGCACGACGTAACGAAGGTTTTGAGTGAAGGTGAGGCCGATCGCCCGGGCGGCCTCTGCCTGACCTGGCGGTACCGCGTTGATGCCACTGCGCAGCGCCTCGCAGACGAACGCTGCCGTGTAGAGCGACAGGCCGAAGATCGCCATCCGGAAGTACGGCAGGTCGATCCCCAACCTGGGGAAGACGACGTCGAGTCCGGGGATGCGCAGAAAGTCGGCCCGCACCCCCACCGTCGGCAGGGCGAAGACGACGAGGAACGCGACCACAGTGAGCGGCACGTTACGGATCACGTTGACGTAGCTCGTACCGAGCCACCGCAGTGGTGGTATCGGGGAAATCCGCATCACCGCCAGCACCGTGCCGAGCAGGAGAGAACCGACCGCCGCGAGAAGGCAGAGCTGGAAGGTGAGCCAGAAGCCCGCCAGGAAGATGTCGTAGTGCTCGACGATCACATCCAAGGACTATTCCTCCCCTCCCAGCTCTGCCAACGCCGCGTCAGTACCGGTCGACCGTCGGCGGGGTCGGCAGTTCGGGGTCGAACTGGCCGGCGGTGCGCTCCCACGCCTCGTTGTACCGACCGTCGGCGACGGCCTCTTCGATCACGTCGTTGATCCAGTTACGGAACTCGTCGTCGCCCTTCTTCACACCGATTCCGTACGGCTCCTCGGTGAAGGTGCCGCTCTCGACGAGCTTGTACGCACCTGGATTCTCGGCGATGAAGCCCATGAGGATGACGTTGTCCGTGGTGACCGCGTCCACGTCACCGTTGTCGAGCGCCTCCACGCACCGCGAGTACCCGTCGAACAGCACCAACTGCTTGCCCTCGTCAGCCAGGTACTCCCGGATGTTCTCTGACGGGGTCGAACCCTGCACCGAGCAGACGGTGTACTCCCCGCTCTTGAACGACTCCGGGCCGGTGATGTCGTTGTTGTCGGCCTTCACCATGATGTGCTGGCCAGCGATGTAGTAGGGGCCAGCGAAGTCGATCCGCTCCTTGCGCTGGTCGTTGATGGTGTAGGTGGCGACCACGATATCCACCTCGTCGCGCTCCAGCAGCTCCTCACGCACCGCCGACGGCGCCTCGGTCCACTGGATGTTCTCTTCGGAGATGCCGAGCTCACTCGCGATGATCTTGGCGATCTCGACGTCGAAGCCCTCCGGCACCCCGTCGAGGTTGGCCTGACCGAACCCGGGCTGGTCGAACTTGGTCCCGACCCGGATGGTGCCGGCCTCCGCGAGCGCGGCCATCGTGGTGCCGGCGGGGAACTCGGGGGTGTCGCCGGCGCCGTTGCCGCTACTTTGCTCACCGTCGTCCGAGGAGCAGGCAACCAACGCCAACAGCCCTACCGCGGCGAAGACGGCGAAAGTTCTGAGCCGCATGGAAATGTCACCCTTTCTGAGCCCGTCAGTGTGTCAAGATCTTTGAGAGGAAATCCTTCAGCCGGTCACTACGGGGATTCGCGAAGAACTCCGCCGGCTCGTTCTCTTCCACCAGTTCACCGTCGGCCATGAAGATGACCCGGTCGGCCGCGTGACGCGCGAACCCCATCTCGTGGGTCACGACGACCATCGTCATCCCGTCACGGGCGAGCCCGTGCATGACGTCGAGGACCTCGCCGACCATCTCGGGATCCAGGGCGCTGGTCGGTTCGTCGAACAGCATCGCCTTGGGCTGCATCGCCAGTGCGCGCGCGATCGCCGCCCGTTGCTGCTGACCGCCGGAGAGCTGAGCGGGATACTTCGCCGCCTGATCGGCGATACCGACCCGCTCCAGCAGTTCCATGGCCCGCTTCCGAGCCGCCGCCGGTGACTCCTTGCGCACCTTGATCGGCCCGAGGGTCACGTTCTCCAACACCGTCTTGTGGCCGAACAGGTTGAACGCCTGGAACACCATCCCGACGTCACTACGCAGCCGAGCCAACGGCCGCCCTTCCTCCGGCAGTGGCCGACCATCGAACCGGATCTCGCCGGAGTTGATGGTTTCCAGCCGGTTGATGGTGCGGCAGAGAGTGGACTTCCCTGAGCCGGACGGCCCAATGATGACCACGACCTCGCCCCGACCCACCGAGAGGCTGACGTTCTTGAGAACGTGCAGGTCGCCGAACCACTTGTTGACGTCACGAAGGACGATCAGTGGTTCCTCGGCGGCGGCTGACCCGTCCTCGGGTGCGATCGGTGTCTCCATGATGCCGCCACTCTATGCGCGGATGAAACACCTCGGGCAGCGAAAGAAGTTACGGTGTCATAACACCATGGTTTCAACGAGGCACCGAGCTGCTCGGAATGGGCTCGTGAGACATCTCAACTCCCACATATCCGGATGGAGGGGTGTACCACGGCACGAATGCGACCAGTCCAGCCAGTAGCAGACCAGCTAGTCCGATCATCACCACCACCGCGAACTCCCGCACCACCGGTGCCACGACTGACTCCGCTCTTCTCGCCCCGGCACGTCCCCACGCGCCTTTCCCTCCAATCTGCCAGGCGGTTCTGACAGCGGAACCCTTCCGTCGTCTCCCGGACAGCAATTCCGCTACGCCGCAGGTACTCCAGTGATCAGTGCCGTAAGGCCGTCCGCGTCGAGCAGGTCGGCGGGTCGGACCGTCACACCCTCGGCGACGTAATGGAAACCGGCTCGGACCCGCTCCACCGGCACACCGGCCAGCTGCGCCCAGGCCAACCGGTACGCCGCCAACTGCACCGCGGCGGCTTCCGCCGCCGCACCGACCGGCCGCCGACCGGTCTTCCAGTCCACTATGTCGAAGAAGCCTGACTCGTCCTGAAACACCGCGTCCATCCGGCCGCGTACGACCACCCCGCCGACGTCCATGGCGAAGGGAACCTCCACCTCCACCGGGATCCGGTCGGCCCACTCGCTGCTGAGGAACCTGCGGCGCAGCTCGGCGAGCTCATCGTCCGGTGCCGCGTCCTCGTCGGCGGCCCCGGGCAGCTCGTCCACGTCCAGTAGCCGGTCACCACCCCACCGCTGCTCCAACCAGGTGTGGAAGGCCGTACCGCGGCGGGCCCGCCGATCCGGTGGTTTCGGCATCGGGCGCCGCAGCGACCGCGCCAACCCTGCCGGGTCACCCCGCAGCGCGACCAACTGAGACACCGACAACTGGGGTGGAAGCTCCACCGGACGTTCACCGGTACCCAGCGCCGCCAACCGCTCCCGCTCCGCCAGCAGCAGCGTGACCTCCTCGTCCCACTCGCTGTCGGCATCGGCCACCACCTCGCCAGCGAGCGCGGCTCGTACCAGGTCGGCGGCTTCTTCCAGAGCCGGCCGGCGCTCCCCCAACGGGTCGGTCGGCCACTGCCGGCGCGCTGCAACCGCCTCGGCCGGGTTCGTGGCGCCGTCGGGCGGAGGTGGCGCCCACCCATCGACCGTGCCCGCACCGCGAAGGCATTGGGCGCGAATCTCCTCCAGAAACACTGACGGGCCGCGGGGCCGTCTCACCCCCTCACCCCACCAGTAGCCGCTGCACAGCAGCCACCGACGAGGCCGGGTCACCGCCACGTACGCCAGTCGTCGTTCCTCCCGCTCGTCGTGGTGACGCCAGGCGTCTTCGAACGCCTGCCGGGCGTTCTCCACGCCCTTCTGGTCCTCGGCTTTGTCCAGCCGCAGCGCCGGTAGCCCGTCGGCGTCTCCTCGCAGCGGAAACGGCAGCACCCCGACGCCGAACAGGTAGTGGTCGGAGCTCTTGGCCGGCGCCGGCCACACCGCGGCGGTCAGACCCGCCACCGCGACCACATCCCACTCCAGGCCCTTGGCGGCGTGCGCCGTAAGGATCTGCACCGCGCCGGTCACCACCTCCACCTCACCCGGGGTGAGCCCGCGCTCTTCCTCCTCCGCGGCGGCCAGGTAGGCCAGGAACGCCGACAGGCTGGCCCCCGGCGCCTCCGTGGCGAACGTGGCCGCCACCTCTCCCAGCGCGTCGAGGTGCCCCCGAGCCAGCCCGGCGTCACCGGCGGCGGTCCCGGCGCGTACCGCCACCTCGACGTCCAGGCCGATCGTCCGCTCCACGTCCGCTATCAGGTCCGGCAGCGGCTGGTCCAACCGCTGCCGCAGCTGGCGCAGTTCCTGAGCGAGCGCCTCGAAGCGGGCGTACCCAGCCGGCGAGTAAGACTCCGGCGGGCCAAGGTCCTCCAACGCCTCGGCCAGCGTCGCCTGGTCGAGCAGATCCGGCACCAACTCTGACTCGTCGTCGGTGCGCCCCGACGCCAGCGCCCGGGCCCGCCGGTGCAGCGCCACCAGGTCGCGCGGCCCGATCCGCCAGCGAGCCCCGGTCAGCAGACGCACCAGCGACGCGCCGTCGGTCGGGTCGGCGAGTACCCGGAGGGTGCAGACCACGTCGCGAACCTCCGGAGTGTCCAGCAGCCCTCCCAGACCCACCACTTCGACCGGCAGCCCGTGGGCCCGCAGCGCTGCCTCGATCGGTGAAATCTGGTCCCGACGGCGGACCAGCACCGCGGTGCTGGGTGGGGAGGCGGAGTCTGCGTCGGCCGCCCGCCAGATGGTCGCGATCCGATCGGCGATCCATTTCGCCTCGTCGAGGTACGTCTCCCGCAGCGTGCAGGTCACGACGGGTTGTCGTGTCGACACCGCGACGCCCGCGGGTGGGACGAGTGTGGCCACCCGTGCCCCCGCCGCCCGTAGCGGCTGCGCCAAAGCATTGGCCACCGTGAGCACCTGCGCTGGGTTGCGCCAGCTGGTGGTCAGGTGCCGTACCGCCGCCGGCTGACCAGCACGGTCTCGGAACAGGTCCGGGAAGCGTTCCAGGGTGCCGGCGCTCGCGCCCCGCCAACCATAGATCGACTGACATGGGTCTCCCACCGCCGTCACCGGGTGACCACCGCCGAACAGCGACCGCAGCAGCACCACCTGGGCGTGGCTGGTGTCCTGGTACTCGTCGAGCAGCACCACCCGAAACCGCGCCCGCTCGATCTCGCCGACCTCCGGATGGTCCCTGGCGACGCGAGCCGCCCGCGCCACCTGGTCACCGAAGTCGATCGCCTCAAGGTCACGTTTGCGCTGTTCGTACCGCCGTACCAGCGGCAGCAGCCGCAGCCGCACCTGTTGACGTTCGAGCAGATCACGCACCCGGGCGTAGACCCGGCCCGGGCGCGCGGTGACCTCGGCGACGAACCGGCCGGTCCAGCGCGCCACCTCGTCCGGGTCACGCAGGTGCTCGGCCAGCTCCCCGGCGAGAGCCAACACCGCGTCGGTCACCGTGTCGGGCGCGAAGTCCACCCCCGTCATGTCCCCGTCGTAGGCACGCACCAGCGCGTCCATGACCTGCCACCGGGCCGCTTCGGTCAGCAGCAACGCGGTCGGCTCGTATCCGGCGCGAACCCCGTGTTCGGCCAGGACGCGTGCGGCGAAGGCATGGTAGGTGGACACTGTGGGCTCACCGTTGGCCCGATCCGACCCGGCGAGAGGTAGCGGATCGATGTGGCGTCGCAGCTGACCCAGATAGGTGCGGATGCGGTGCCCCAGCTCACCCGCGGCCTTGCGGGTGAAGGTCAGCCCGAGGACCTGTTCGGGGCGCACGTAGTCGTTCGCCACCAACCACACCACGCGCGCGGCCATGGTGGCGGTCTTGCCGGACCCGGCCCCGGCCACGACGAGCAACGGTTGCTCCAACGGGGCGGTGATCACCTCCGCCTGCTCGCGGGTCGGACGGTCGATCCTCAACAGACGGGCCAGCTCGTACGGTGTGAACCGGGGACCGGAGCGGTACTGGGTCACGGCTGCACCACCTGCCGCCCCTTGCCAGAGATCGGGCAGCTCGTGCGTACCGGGCAGACCCGGCAGCGGTCGTTGCGGACGGCGGTGAAGGTGGCCGCGGCCATGATCCGACCGGTCTGCGTGACCAGTGCCTTGGCCCATCCCGGGTCGGTGGCCTCCGACAGCGCCGGCTGCGCCTGCTCGCGCGCGTCTCGGGCGGCGGTGCCCAGCTGGACCAGCGCGGCGCCACCAGGCTCGGTGCCGTACTCGGCGAAGGCACCCGCCTCGATCGCCGCTTGGTAGGCCCCCAGCTGCGGATGCTCGGCCACCTCTGCGGCGCTCGGGGTGGACTTGCCGGTCTTGAGATCCACCACTACCAGGCGCCCGGCCTCGTCGACCTCCAGTCGGTCGACCCGGCCGCGCAGCTCCGCGTCGCCGAGGCGGACCATGAACTCTCGCTCGATGGCGATCAAGCGACGCGGGTTGTTCGCCAACCACCGAACCAACTTGTCCACCATAGACTCAGCGCGTTCCCGTTCCGGCCCGGCGAGCCAGACCGCCGCGTGTTCGATCGCGTCGAACCGCTCGTCCAACCATTTGAGAAGCACGTCCCGGTCCGCGGTGGCGTCGTCGGCCATCATCGCCGCCGCGTGCACCAGGTTGCCCACGCCCTGGGCGACGCTGGCCGGTGGCGCTCCGCCGTGCCGCTCCAACAGCCACCGCAGACCGCACCTCAGCGCCGACTCGATGCTGGACGGACTGACCCGCACCGGCTCCCCCGCCTCAGCCAGCGGTCGCTCGTCCGACAGCGGCACCAACCCCCACCACTCGTCGGGGTGCGCGCCCTTCACCCCCGCCTTCGCCAATCGCGCCAACGCAACGGCGGCGTTGCGACGCCGAGGTAGCGGCACCGTCTGGTCGGACACCACCGTACGCAACTCGGCCACCAGAGCCGGCAGGGTCAGCGCACGCCCCAGCTTCGCGCCGACGTCCGCCGGCGCCGTCGACGATCCAGGGTCCAGCTCGGTGAGGAATCGGCTCGGCTGCTCCTCCCCGTCCCCTTCCCCGACCGACACCGGTGCCACCGCGCTGACCAGCAGGTGGGTCCGCGCCCGGGTGACGGCGACGTAGAACAGTCGGCGCTCCTCGTCCAACAGGGCCGAGGTACGCCCGACCGGCCCCAAGTCTCGGCCGGCGTGCAGGTCCACCAACTGCTCGGCGCCGAGCAGGGTGTCCCGCAGACGCAGGTTCGGCCACACGCCCTCCTGCACCCCCGGCAGCGCCACCACATCCCACTCCAAGCCTTTGGCGGCGTGGACGGTGAGCAGCCGGACCGCCTCCCCACGGTCGGCGGTGGGCGCCAACGAGTCGGCCGGCAGCTCCTGCGCGGCCAGGTGGTCCAGAAACGCCTCGGTCCGGGCTCCGGGCAACCGTTCGGTGAACCGGGCCGCCGCGTCGAACAGCGCCACCACCGCGTCCAGGTCCCGGTCGGCGGTCTCACCGTCGCGCTGCGCCACCCAGCGCTCGGCCAGGCCACTGGCCTGCCACACCCGCCACAGCACGTCCTCCACCGTGGCCCCAGGTGTGTCGGCGGTCTGCCGGGCGATCCGCAGCAGCTCCGCCACCGCCTTCGCCGGCGCGGCCCAGCGCCGCGTGACCATCGCCAACTCCTGCGGCCGCCGCAGCGCATCCACCAGCAGCTCGCCGGAGGGGCGACGGTCGTTCGCCGCCAAGGCCAGCGCTCGCAGTCCTTGCCGTAGCTGCCGTTCGGTGAACGGATCGGCGCCACCGAGCGGCGAGTGCAGCAGCGCCAACGCGGCCGCTTCGTCCAGCCGCTCCGGCTCCAACGCGCAGCGCAGCAATAGCAGCAGTGGGGACACCGCCGGATGGGCGGCCAGCGGCAGATCCTCGGCGTGGATTACAGTCGGCACCCCCGCGGACCGCAACGCCCGCCGCACCCGCAGCAACTGCGCCCCGGCCCGCACCAGCACCGCCATCCGGGACCACGGCACCTGCTGCCGCAGGTGGATCTCCCGCAGCCAGTACGCCAACCACGTGTGTTCGGTAGCGGCGGTACGGAACGTGCGCACCACCACGGTGCCGGGCCCACGGCCGGGCCGGTGTGCTGGGACCAGCGCCCGGTGCCGGGCCGGACCGCGCAGTCTCAACGCCACTCGACCCGCTGCGGCGAGCAGTCGCGGCGCGGCCCGATAGGACCGCGTCAGCGTCAACACCGGGGCCGGTGCGCCGGCGGCGGTGGGGAACCGGTCCGGGAAGTGGCGCACCCCGTCCGGGTCGCCGCCACGAAAGCCATAGATGGCCGAATCTGGATCGGCGAAGACGACCAGGTCCGCCCCGCCGCCAGCGATGTGCTGCAACAGGTCCCGCTGCGCCGGGTCGGTGTCGGCGAACTCGTCCACATAGACCGCGGCGAGGCGGTGACGTTCCGCAGCCAGCAGATCGGGGTCGGCAGCGAGCATCCCGACCGCCGCCCGTACCAGCTCGGCGTGGTCGTACCCGACCGGCGCGCCGGTCGTGGCATCCCGCAGCGCCAGCACCGACTCGTACTCGGCCATGAAGGCGGCGGCGGCGCGCCAGTCGTCCCGGCCGTGTTGAGCACCCAGCCGCGCCAGCTCGGCGGCGCTGATCCCCCGTTCGACCGCGCGGAGCATCAGGTCACGCAGCTGGGCGGCGAACGCCCGGGTGGGCAACGCGGCGGCGAGGCGCTGCGGCCACCGATGCGAGGCCCCCTGCAGCAACTCGCGGATCACCACGTCCTGCTCAGGCCCGGTCAGCAAACGCGGCGGCGGCTCGCCCGCAGCGGCCGCGGCCCGACGCAACAGGCCGAACGCATAAGCGTGGAACGTGCGCACCAACGGTTCTCGGACAGCTCCGGCGGCCACGATGCGGCGGGCGATCCGTTGCCGCAGCGCAGCCGCGCCCCGACGCCCGAACGTCAACACCAGCACCCGCTGCGGGTCGGCGCCGGACGCCACCCGGGACGCCACCGCCTCCACCAAGGTGGTGGTCTTGCCAGTTCCCGGCCCACCGACCACCAACAGCGGGCCACGCCGGTGCGACACCACCGCCTGCTGCGCCTCGTCCAGCCGCGGCACCTCCGCCGCGACCGGGCGTCGCACCAGCCGGTAATGCCGCCTGTCACTCACGGCAGCAATGACACCATGTGGCCCAGACATCCGCCCGCACCGGTGACGACGGGCGCGTCGAGACCCCGGTTCGCCTCACTCACGCGTGGGCAGCGACTGCTGTTCGTCACCGACTCGCCACCACGGGATCAGCTTGGGGCCGACGTGCAGCACCACCGCCGCCACCGCGATCGCACCGCCCACCGCCACCCAGGTCGGGGCGTCGGGTACCTCCAACAGGTAGAACTCGCGCAGCGGCCGAACGAACAGCACCACCAGATAGGAGCCCAACATCGCCAGGACCAGGCCCACCTTCCACCAGTTGAGCGGTCGGGCCAGCCGGGCCAGGATCACCAGCCCGATGCCGAGCAGCGTGAGGGTGGCCGCGCTGCGGGCGTGACCGAGGTCGACCTGCGAATAAACCCATACGTAGAGTCCGAACGTCACCACGCCGGCGACCAGGCCAGCCGGAAGCGAGAACCGCAGCACCCGGTAGATGAAACCCGGCGCGGCCCGGCGGGTGTTGGGCGCCATCGCGAGGAAGAACCCCGGCACTCCGATGCTGAAGGTGCCGACCAACGTCAGATGGCGGGGCAGGAAGAGGTACTCCATCTGGGTCAGGACCGTCGCCGCGGTGAGCAGGACCGCGTAGGTGGCTTTCGCGACGAACAGGTTCGCCACGCGCTCGATGTTGTTGATGACGCGTCGCCCCTGCGCCAGCACGATGGGCAGGGTCGCGAACCGGTTGTCGAGCAGGACCACTTCTGCGACCGCGCGGGTGGCGTCGCTGCCGGCGCCCATCGCGATGCCCATGTCGGCGTGTTTGAGCGCGAGCACGTCGTTGACCCCGTCACCGGTCATCGCCACGGTGTGTCCGCGCGACTGCAACGCGGCCACCATCGCCTGCTTCTGATGTGGACTCACCCGACCGAAGACGCTGTGGCGCGTCAGCACCTCGGCCAGCTGCTCAGGGTCGTCGGGGAGGTCTCGCGCGTCGTATCCGGAGCCGGCGCCGGGCAGCCCGGCCCGGCGCGCCACCGCCGCCACGGTCGCCGGATGGTCTCCGGAGATCACCTTCAGCGCGATTCCCTGACTGGTGAAGTAGCGCAGGATCTCCGGGGCGTCCGGCCGTACCTGGTCCTCCAGCACCACCAGGGCCAGCGGTCGCCGCTGCGCCGGCAGCGTGTGATCGCGAGGCGCCTGGTCGGCGGCGGCCAACAGCAGCAGACGCCGGCCCTCCGGGGCCCGCGCCGCCACCTCGGAGCGCAGCGTCTCCCCCTCCGGGCCCGGCGGCAGCAGCATCTCCGGCGCGCCGATCAGGTACGCCCCTTTGCCGCGGAAGCTCGCCGCCGACCACTTACGGGCGGACGAGAACGGCACCACCTCATCGACGTGCCAGTCCGGCGGCTGCGGGAACCTCGTCCTGATCGCGGCGAGGGTGGCGTTCGGGTTGGGGTCCGCAGCGGCGAGCGCCGCCAGCGCCGTCTCCACCTCCTCGCGCGTCGCCCCGTCCAGTGGTTCCACATCGCTGAAGGAAATCTCACCGGTGGTGATCGTGCCGGTCTTGTCCAGACACAGCACGTCGACCCGGGCCAACAGCTCCACCGCGGCGAGCTCGCGCGCCAGCGCCCGGTGCCGTGCCAGCTGCAGGACCCCGACGATGAACGCGATGCTGGTGAGCAGCACCAGACCGTCGGGCACCATCGCCACCGAGGCAGCCACCGTCCCCCGCACCGCTTCCCGCCACTCGGGTTCCGTGGTCAGCAGCACCACCGTCAGCAGCACGGCCACCGGCGGGATGATCCACGTCAGCCACTTGAGCACCAGGTTGACACCGGCCCGCAGCTCGGAGTTGACCAGCTGGAAACGCCTCGCCTCCGCGGTGAGCGTGGTGGCGTACGCGGCGTCACCGATGCGCGTGGCGCGGACGCGACCCGAGCCGGCCACGACGAAGCTGCCGGAGAGCACCTCGTCACCGGGCCGCTTCTCCACCGGGTCCGACTCCCCGGTCAACAGCGACTCGTTGAGCTCCAGTCCGTGGGAGACGAGCACCTCACCGTCGACCACCACCTGGTCCCCGGCGCGCAGCTCCAGCACGTCGTCGGCGACCACCTGCTCGAACGGCACGGTGGTCACCTCACCGTCGCGCACCACCTGCGCGCGTGGCGCGTTGAGCACCGCCAGCCGCTCCAGCGCGCGTTTGGCGCGCAGCTCCTGGATGACGCCGATGAGCGTGTTGCTGACCACGACGCCGGCGAAGAGGGCGTCCGGGCCGGGCCGGGCGATGAGGATCAGCACCAGTAGTGAGCCGATGATCCCGTTCACCGGCGTCAGCACGTTCGCCCGGATGATCTGCCAGATGGTCCGGGTGGGGGCGGCCGGAACGTGGTTGACCAGACCTGCCCGGACCCTCTCGGCCACCTCGGCCGCGGTCAGGCCGTGGCGCGCCAACTCCGACGCGGCGGTGGCTTCGGCGGGCGGCGTCGAGGACGGGGCCGTGGGGGACGACACGGGGCGAGCCTAGCCGGGCGTCGTGGTGGTCGGCTCAGGGACTGACCGCGAGGGGATCTGGGTCAGGTCCCCGTGATTCGTCCGACGTCGGCTGCGGCACGGCCGGGGCGGCTGGTCCCGCCGCCGCGGCGTCGGCCTGCTTGACGTGCTCGACCGCCTCGTCCACGTCGTCGGTCATGACGATGAGGTCGAGGTCCGCCTTGGTGATCTTGCCGTCGGCACAGACCGTGTCGCGCAACCAGTCCACCAGCCCGCGCCAGTAGTCAGTACCGAGCAACACCACCGGGAACTGCGTCACCTTACGGGTCTGCACGAGTGTCAGGGCTTCGAACACCTCGTCCAGGGTGCCGTAGCCGCCCGGCAGCACCATGAACGCCCGCGCGTACTTGACGAACATCGTCTTACGGGCGAAGAAGTAGCGGAAGTCGATGGTGATGTCACACCACGGGTTGAGCCCTTGCTCCATCGGGAGTTCGATGCCCAGTCCGACCGAGAGCCCACCCGCCTCGGTCGCTCCCCGGTTGGCCGCCTCCATGACCCCCGGCCCACCACCGGTGATGACCGCGTACCCGGCTTGTGCCAGCGCGGCACCCAGCCGGCGGGCGAGCACCGCCTCCGGACTGTCCTGGGCGCTGCGTGCGGAGCCGAAGACACTCACCGCGGGCGGCATGTCGGCGAGGGTGTCGAACCCCTCGACGAACTCGGACATGATGCGCAACGCCCGCCAGGCGTCCTTGGTCTCCCACGCGTCACGCACCCGAGGGTCGAGGAGCCGCTGGTCCTCGGTGACCCGCGGCACCGCGTCGCCGCGCAGGATGACCGGACCGCTGTGGTGCTCAGGGCGACGCTGACCGTTGGCTGTAGTCATGGGGTTTACGGTAGCGACTCCCGTGAGGTCGTTAGGCGCGCGTGGCAACCTTGCCGGCCGGTGCTGCGTCTGACATAACACGTAGTGGAATGCCACGGGGGGAGGTAACACCAATGCTGACGAGCACCGCACTGACCCGACGGCGCCGGCAGATCTACCGCCGGATTTGGGCCACCGTCACGGCTCGCCGCATCAGTGCCGCCACGCAATCCGACACGGCGACGGAGGAAGACACGTCGTCCACCTCGCAGGCGTGACGTGTCAGGCCAGCCACTCCCGCAAGGCCCGGGCACCGGCTCGGATGCGCGGAATCTCCACCCGCTCCTCGCGGGTGTGCGCCAGGTTGGGATCGCCCGGTCCGAAGTTGAGCGCCGGTACACCCAGCGCGGCGAACCGGGCCACGTCGGTCCAGCCTAGCTTCGCCGCCGGCGGTGCCCCGTCGCCTGCCCGTGCCACGGCGGCCAGGAACTCCACCGCCGGAGGTGCCGTCAACCCTGGCAGGGCCCCGGGGGCCGAGTCGGTCAACCGCACGTCGTAGCCGGCGAACACGTCGCGTACGTGTGCCTCCGCCTCGGCCTCCGAGCGGTCCGGTGCGAACCGGTAGTTGACCACCACCTCACAGTGGTCGGGGATCACGTTGCCGGCGACACCGCCGCTGATGCCGACCGCGTTCAACCCTTCCCGGAACTCGCAACCGTCGATGGTCACCCGGCGCGGCTCGTAGCGGCGCAGACGGTCGAGCACGTCGGCGGCGGCGTGGATCGCGTTGACCCCGTGCCAGGCGCGGGCCGAGTGTGCCCGCACGCCGGTGGTGGTGACCACCGCGCGCAGCGTGCCCTGGCAACCGGCCTCCACCACGCCGTAGGTGGGCTCGAGCAGGACCGCGAAGTCAGCCGTCAGCCACTCCGGGTGCGCCCTCGCGACCAGGTTCAGCCCGTTGCGCTCCGACTCGACCTCTTCGCACTCGTAGAAGAAGTACGTCACGTCGTACCACGGCGCGGGCACGGTCGCCGCCAGGTGCAGGGCCAGCGCGACCCCGGACTTCATGTCGGACGTCCCACACCCGTAGATGACGTCTCCCTCCACGCGCGAAGGAAGGTTGTCGGCGACCGGCACGGTGTCCAGATGTCCCGCCAACACCACCCGCCGCTCTCGGCCCAGCTCGGTGCGCGCCATCACGGTGTTGCCGAGTCGGGCCACCTGCAGGTAGGGGCGATCCCGCAGGACCTGCTCGACGCAGTCGGCGAGGTACTTCTCCGCACCGGAGACTGACTCCACGTCCACCAAGGCACGGGTCAGCGCGACCGGATCGGCTAGCACGGGCGGGGTCAGCGGATTGTCCATGCTCGCAAACGGTACCGTTCGGTCTCATGAGCTTCTCCACCTCATCTGCCTGGGGCGTCGGCCTGGCCACGGTCGCCGACGACGACCGGGTGCTCGACGTCTGGTTCCCGACCGGGTCGCTCGGCCTCGGCGCACCCGCGGCCGGCGCTGACCTGGCCGCTGCGGCCGGCCCGCGCGCGCTTTCCGGCCTGCGCGGGGAGGTGGTACGGGTGACCATCGCGTCGCTCGCCGACCCGCCCAAGGACGCCTGTGATGCGTACCTGCGGCTGCACCTGCTGTCCCACCGGCTGACCCGGCCACACGAGGCCAATTTGGACGGTGTGTTCGCCCTGCTCGCCAACGTGGCCTGGACCTCCGCCGGCCCCTGCCCACCCGACCGGGTGAGTGAGCTGCGCCTGGCCGAGCGTGCCGCTGGCCGGCACCTGACCGTCTACGGGGTCGACAAGTTCCCACGGATGGTCGACTACGTGGTACCCGACGGGGTGCGCATCGCCGATGCCGACCGGGTCCGACTCGGCGCTCACCTGGCCCCGGGCACCACCGTGATGCACGAAGGCTTCGTCAACTTCAACGCCGGCACCCTCGGCGCCTCCATGGTGGAGGGACGCATCTCCGCCGGAGTGGTGGTCGGCGACGGCTCCGACCTCGGCGGTGGCGCCTCCATCATGGGAACGCTCTCCGGCGGCGGCAAGGAGGTGATCCGCATCGGCGAGCGGTGCTTGATCGGCGCCAACGCCGGCGTGGGCATCTCGCTGGGCGACGACTGCGTGGTCGAGGCCGGGTGCTACGTCACCGCCGGGGCGAAGATCACGCTTCCGGACGGTCGGGTGGTGAAGGCCCGAGAGTTGAGCGGAGTGCCGAACCTGCTGTTCCTGCGCAATTCGGTCACCGGCACGTTGGAGGCTCGCGAGCGTGGCGGCGCCGGCATCACCCTCAACCCGGAGCTGCACGCCCACAACTGACCCAGCCTGCCACCCACCCGCCACGGCCTCGTGCGGCGCGCCGTCACGGGATGACGTCGATGACCACGTCGGCCCGGTCGCGGGTGGTCACGATCAGCTCGGCGTTGCGCTGATCGGTCCCCCGCGCCCGGGCCGCCGCCTCCTCGGGCGAACGCCCGTACGCCACGTGCCGGGCGGTGAGCCGGGCCAGCCGCACCTCCTCGGGCAGCTGCACGTACCACACCTCGTCGAGCAGGCCGCGCACCTCGGCCCACGGCCCAGAGTCGACGAGCAGGTAGTTACCCTCGGTGATCACCAGGGGGACGGACGGCTCGACCGGGATGGCGGCGGCGATCGCCTCCTCCCACTGTCGGTCGAACCGGGGTGCCCACACCGTGGTGGGCTCCGGCTGGCGCAGCCGACGCAGCAGACAGACGTACCCGGCGGCGTCGAAGGTGTCGATCGCACCCTTGCGGGGGTGGCGTCCCAGCCGGTGCAGCTCCGCCTCGGCCAAGTGGAACCCGTCCATAGGCACCAGCACCGCGTCCGGCGCGAGGGCCTCCACCAGCATCGCGGCGGTGGTCGACTTGCCCGCTCCAGGGGCGCCGGTGAGTCCGAGCAGCCGCCGGCCACCGGCGTCGATCAACGCCCGGGCGCGCGCCACCAGGCGCGTCAGGTCCCCCTCGGCGATCCGCCAGTGCTCCGCTGGCCGGGCTGGCGGTTCAGCCATCGGCGAGCCGGGCCACAGCCGCGGCCACCCGCTCATCGGTGGCGGTGAACGCCACCCGGACATGCCGGACACCGGCCGGGCCGTAGAACTCTCCCGGGGCCACCAGGATCCCGCGGCGAGCGAACCAGTCCACGGTAGACCAGCAGTCCTCTCCGCGGGTCGCCCACAGGTACAGCCCTGCCTCGGAGTGCTCGATCGTGAACCCGGCGTCGCGCAGGGCCGCGTGCAGGCTGGCACGCCGAGCAGCGTAGCGCTCCCGCTGGGCGGCGGCGTGGGCCTCGTCGCGCAGCAAGGCCACCATCGCTGCCTGGACCGGCGCGGGGACGATCATGCCCGCGTGTTTGCGCGCCTCCAGCAGCCGCGCCACCACCTGTTGGTCCCCGGCGACGAACCCGGCCCGGTAACCAGCGAGATTGGAACGCTTGGACAGCGAATGCACCGACAGCACGTTCTGGTAATCGCCGTCGCAGACGTCCAACACCGAGCGCGGCGTGGTCTCCCAACCCAACGACAGGTAACACTCGTCGCTGGCGAGGACGGCTCCCCGCTCCCGCGCCCAGTCCACCATCTTGCGCAGGTGCGCCTCGGGAAGTACCCGGCCGGTGGGATTGGCCGGCGTGTTGATCCACACCAACCGAACTCTCGGTGTGGGGCCGAGCGCGGTGAGCGAATCGGAGCGGACCACCCTCGCCCCGGCGAGGATGGCACCTACTTCATAGGTCGGGTAACAGACCGAGGGGATCACGACCGTGTCACCAGGGCCGATCCCCAACAGCGTGGGCAGCCAGGCCACGAGCTCCTTGGAGCCGATCGTGGGCAGCACCCCGAGAGAGGTCGGGTCGGCTCCACAGGCCGCCGCAGTCCACTGCGCGATCGCGGTGCGCAGCTGCGGGCTGCCGGCGGTCAGCGGATACCCGGGACTGTCGGAGGCACCGGCCAACGCCGAGCGAGCCACCTCGGGCACCGGATCGACCGGGGTGCCCACCGACAGGTCGACCAACCCGTCCGGGTGGGACGCCGCCAATTGCTTGGCCGGCTCGAGTCGGTCCCAGGGGAAGTCGGGAAGTGCCGCGACGCTCAGTGCTCGGTCTCCCGTGGTGGCAGCGCGGCGACGAACGAGGCGTCCTTGTCGATCTTGCCTACCTTGGCAGCGCCACCCGGTGAACCCAGATCTTCGAAGAACTCGTAGTTGGCCCCGATGTAGTCCCGCCACTGCTCGGGGACGTCGTCCTCGTAGAAGATCGCTTCCACCGGGCAGACCGGCTCGCAGGCCCCGCAGTCGACGCACTCGTCAGGGTGGATGTAAAGCATCCGGTTGCCCTCGTAGATGCAGTCGACGGGGCACTCTTCGATGCAGGCCTTGTCGAGCAGATCAACGCACGGCTCGGCGATGATGTAGGTCACTGGTCGTCCTTTCAGACGGGCGCGGCTGCGACTAAGCCTAGTATCCCCAGCGGGAGGTGAGGGACTGTGCTGGGGCCGGACGATGTGGGCCACCGGGTGGTCGTGCGGCGGATCGTGGGCGGCACGGTCGATCGACCGCTCCGCTCTGATCTGCTTGGACAGCTGGTGGCGCTCACCGAGCACGAGCTGACCGTGGCGACCGACAACGGGCCAGTCACCGTGGCGCGCCAGGCAGTGGTCGCTGCCAAACGGATACCGCCCCGGCCAGCTCGCCGCCCGGCGCGCCCGTCAGACCCGGCGGGGCTTGGTGAGGCGTGACTGCGCGTACTGCTGGAGCACACGCGACTTGTGGTCCTGCCCGAGCGCGATGAGCGTGCACAGGCCGACCACCCCGCCCCCGGCGGCGAAGCCGGCGTAGAGCGCGAGCTGACTGAAGAACCCGGCGGTCCCCTCCCGGAACGGGCTGGATCCGGCCACGAGCGGACCGGCGAGGATGCTGACCAGAGCCGCGACGGCGGCGGCCAGTGCCAGGTCCCCCACGGCGATGGTCTGTGGGAGGCGACGGCCCCAGACGAATGCGACCACCGCGATGGTGAGCGCGACCGCCCCGAACGCGATCAAGGCGATCAGGTCCTGGGCGTCGTAGTTGTTGATGTGCCAGAAGCGCACCACCAGCCGGGCCACCACATTGATCGCGATGAGGACCGCGGCCAGCGCTCCGATGCGCACCCACCGTTCTCTCACGTCGTCTGCACCTCCCGTCTGAGCCCACGGCTGCTCAACGGTCGTCCTCTGGGGGCTCCCCGCAGATGACGTTCGGCTGCGGGTCGTACCGCCAGGTGAACTTCTCTCGCTTGACTTCTATACCGTTCTGGTAGAAGACGCGCCAGGCATCCTGCGTGAAGCCATCGATACCCGCCGTGGCGATGCAGGTCGGTCCGGGCTCCACATAGAGGGTCTTCGGGCGGGTGATGTCCCGCTTGGGGCTCCACTCCGTCTTCACCTCGTCCCAGACCTTCGTGCCCCACAGCGTCACGGTGACCGATCCTTCGGTGTACGAGGTGTCGATCAAGATCCCGTAGTCCGTGTTGTTACGGAACTTCAGATCCAGCGTCGGGTAGAAGATCGTCGCCTCGATGACCGGTGGATAGCGAGTGTAGTGGATAGTGTGCGGATGGTGTTCGACGTCTTCTAGCCCGGCGTAGTAAGCGGCGTTGAACAGAGTCGTGGTGAACTGCGACACCCCACCGCCGACCCCTGGCTGCAGCCGACCCCCGATGATCACGGGGGCGTCCTGGAACCCCTTCGCGTAGTTCCGTTCGCCGGTGTGCTCGTTCAGGGAGAAGATCTCGCCAGGCCAGACCACCGCACCATCGACCATCTCCGCGACCCGGATGATGTTTTGGCTGCGTGGCGAGTTGAGCCCACCGTCGAAGTACGTGGTGAACGAGGAAACCTTCTCGACGATCCGCAACTTCTCGATGTCCTCGTCCTCGACCTCGGGATCGACCTTGGTCATCTCGGCGGTGACCGCGCGGGGCGCCGCCGCCGGCAGCACCGAGAGCAGGTCGCGCGCCAACGCGGCGGTGTCCACCTCCTTCCCCGGTTTGCTTGGCACCACCTGGGGTCGCCCGTCCTGCAACCGAATGTCGGCGTCGCGCGGTGCGACCTCCACCTCCGCCAGCTGGTCGGCGAGTCCCTTGCGGAGCCGCTTCGCGTCGACCTTGGGCACGATCTCACCCTGTGCGTCGGCGGTCAGCCGAAGACTCGAGGCGATCACCTCCGGTGAGACCGTGAGCTCGTCCCCATCCGCGGTGGTGATGGTGACCGGTGCGGCGACGGCCGGTTCTGCCAACTCGGCCACCAGCCGGTCCACGTCCTCGGCGGTGGTCACCGGGTGGATCTCCACCAACGGCACCCGTATCGCGAGCGGGTCGTTCCAGCCCTGCGTCGGCTGCTGCCGGCGGGGCCAGGCCGCGGTCAGCACCTCCGCCGCCAGGTCGGGGTCGAGCCCGAGTCCGGGTTGGGGGTACACCGGCACCGGCGTCGTCCCGTCGAAGGTGATCTCCGGCAGGGTCATCGCCTCGCCTGCCTGCTGCGCCGGCTCCTGTAGCACCTCGGCGAGGCGCTCGGTGTCGACCACCACCACCGGCTCGACGTCGCGGGAGCCGAACAGGGCGGTCAGTGGATTCCAGCTGCGCGACGCGGCCGCCGCCGCTACGGTCGCCTCGATGTCCACCGCTAGGCCGACGGCGCTTGGCTCGACCAGCACCGGCACCTCGCCCACGTACACCTCGACGGGGGCGTCCAGCTCCTCTGCGCGGGCTGTCAACGCGGCGGTGAGTGCGTCGGTCGCCTCCTCGCGGCTCATGGCGCCGACGTCCACGCCGAGCACCGTGGTACCGCGGGGTATGTCGCCTGCGTAGGCGTACGTGGCAGACAGGCCCAGTGCGGGCAGAGCGACCAACACGGCCGCGGCTGCGATCAGCAGCGCGACCCGACGCCGAGGGGTTTTCATGGGTCACCAATGTATGCCGCCGGGACCAGGCACGATCTCGGCGGCCTCGGTGAAGCCCGAGGTCACGGGCGTGTCCCGGGCTGCGGGCGGCGGGTGAGCGCCACCACCGCACCGATCGCGACCGTCGCCGTGCCGCCGAAGATCGTGAGCACACCCACCCAGTCGTTGCCCAGCAGCAGCAGGGAACCATCCGGGCTAGCACCGCGGGCGGCGGCAAAGGCGATGAGCAACCAGCCCGCCGCCGGCACCAACGGCCCCCACCGCGCCTGCGTGGTGTAGCGGGCGAACCAGATCCACGCGGCGTTGGCGAGGATGACGAACACCACCGCGACCGGCATGCGTAGCAGGCCCAGCGGGGTGTCCAGGCGTAGCGGCACCAAGACCAGCCCGAGCACGCCGGTGAGCAGCCCGCCGGCCAACGCCACCAGGGCACCCGACGCGCTCACCAGCCACGAGGCCACCGCCGACCGGGCAGGCGGCGACACCGGTACCGCCGGCGGTGCGTCGCTGGTTGGTTGCTCGCTCATGTCGTCAGGCCCGCGAACAGGTCGTCCTCCCACTGGTACGGGCCACTGCCGGGCCCGCGGGGGCCGGCGGCGAGCACGTAATGCTCGGCGGCGGGGTGCTTCCCGCCGAAGCCGGTGGCCAGTGAGTGCAGCCATGAGTCTGGAGGGATCTGCGTCGCGTGCGCCTTCAGGGCGGCCAGCTTCGCCGCTTGCGCCTCGGGCGCCTCGATCCGCGCCGTAATCTCCGGATCGGGCGTCCCGAAGGGAAGGGCGTCGACGTCGGTGACGCCTGCGAACGGGTTCTCCGCCGAGTCCGCGAAGTGTGCGATCCCGGCGGCGAGCGCTGACTTCGGCACGGCGGTCCAGTAGATCTTCTCGGGCCCGATCCCCTCAGCCTTCGCCCGCTCCGCCGCCCGCATCGCCACCCGGTGGGCCTGGATGTGGTCGGGGTGGCCGTAGAAGCCGTTGGGATCGTAGGTGATCAGCACGCGCGGGCGTACCTCCCGGATCACCTCCAGCAGGTACCCCGCCGCCTCCTCCACGTCCGCGCGCCAGAAACAACGAGGATGGTCGTTGGCTGGTGTGCCCATCATGCCGGAGTCGCGGTAGCGTCCGGCGCCGCCGAGGAAGCGGTGGTCGGTGACGCCCAAAGCGGCGCAGGCCGCGGCGAGCTCGGAGATCCGGTAGCCGCCGAGCTGGTCGGCGCGGTCGGCGGCCAGCTCCGCCAGCTCCGGCACGTGGATTTCGCCTTCTTCGCCGAGAGTGCAGGTCACCAGCGTCACGTGCACCCCCGCCGCGGCGTAGTGCGCCATGGTCGCGCCGGTGCCGATCGTCTCGTCGTCCGGATGCGCGTGAACCAGCAGGATTCCGTTCACCCGGTCACTGTAATGCGCCCACGGGAGCGCGGACGGTTTCCACCAGAGAACGAGAATCGGTCGCGCGAGCGCTCTCGGACGGGCACCATCGCTACTGTGGCGTATCCCGACCAACACAGCGACCCTGGCGGTCTCCGGCGGGTGACCGTCTCCACCAACGGTGACCGGGTGGTCTATCTCTGCCCGGGCCATTCGCGGGCCGAGCCGGACCAGCTCTGGGTGTACGACGTGGCCAAGGCGCACGAGCAGCTGGTCGCCAGCGCCCCGCGGATCGACGGGTACGCGACCGATCAGTCCGCACGGACGGCGGTCTACACCTCCGCTGGCCGGCTGTACCAGGTGGACCTGGTCGCCGGAGGCGTACGAACGCTGCCGACCGCGGGTCCAGCCAGCGACGCGTGGCCCGACTCCACAGGCGAGAGGATCGGCTACCTCACCGGTGGCCGGCTACACATCCTGGCCCCCGACGGTGACGATCTGCTGTTGGCCGGGGAACCACCGCCGGAGCAGGGCGGCCATCCGCACGTCCGGTGGGGGGTGGCTGAGGAGACCGCCGCCCGTCACTTTGGGCGGTGCCGAGGGTGGTGGTGGTCCCCGGACGGGCAGCGGGTACTCGCCGCCCGGGTGGACGAGGCCCGACCCCGGCGGACCGACGTGTCGCTGCACCTGCTCGACCTCGACGGCGGTTGGGTGGACGTGCACTGGGACCGCGAGACGTACCCCTACCTGGTGAGCGTCTCGTGGTCCGACCACAGCGACCCGCTGATCGCGGTGTTGCGCGGCACGCAGCAGCACGGTCTGGTGCTGGCGGTGGACTCGCGCACCGGCGAGACCCAGGTGCACGCAGAGCTGGCCGACCCACGATGGGTGGAGCCGATCCCGGGCACCCCCTGCCATCTGGCCGATGGTCGGGTGCTGGTAGGCGGCGAGCTGGCCCACGACGGCTATGACGCCCGGTGCCTGTTCGCCGACGGCACGCTGCTGACACCGCCGTCCCTCTACGTGCGGCGGGTGGTAGGCCGGTTCGCCAGCACTGGCGAGCTTCTCGTCGAGGCGAGCGATGGCGAACCGAGTGAGCAACACCTCTTCCGGATCGGGACGGCCGTCAGCGCCGCCGGCATGGACGCCCGCCGCATCCACCTGCCGCCCGGTTGGCACCGGGCGGCGGTTGGCGGAGACACCCTGGTGGTGGGCAGTGAGTCGCTGGACCACCCCGGCGTCCGGTGGACGGTGTGGCGGGGCGAGGCCGAGGTGGGAGTGCTGCGGCCGGACCGGTCGAAGGTCGACGGCGTCGCGCCGAGGCCGGTGCTGCAACGTGTCACCGACCGACGGCTGCCCACCGGAGTGCTCTACCCGCGCACGCACGTGGCCGGGCGTCGGCTCCCGGTGCTGGTCGTCGCCTCCGTCCCGAGCCAGGCGGTGCGCTCAGCGCGGGAGGCCTGGGCAGAGCACCAGTGGTGGGCGGACGCTGGCTTCGCGGTGGTGGCGGTCGACCACCGGGGTACGCCCGGGGTGGCGCCTTCGTTCGAGAAGGTGGTGCACCGCCGCCTCGCCGACCTGGCTTTGACCGACCTGGCGGAAGCCCTCGTCGCGCTCACCGGCAAACACCCCGATCTTGATCTCGGTCGGGTCGGGATTCGTGGCCGTGGGGTGGGCGGCTGGCTCGCCGGGCTAGCGCCGCTGCGGCGCCCGGATCTGTTCCGCTGCGCGGTCGTAGAGGCGCCGGTGGTCGACTGGGCCCACCATGACACCGCGTTCGCCCAGCGGTACCTCGGTCCGCTCGAAGACGGCGACGAGGTGTACCAGCATCATTCGCTCCTGCTGGCAGCCGCTGAGCCGACGGCGGCAAACGAGGCGACGTCTCCACCGATGTTGCTGGTACCCGATGCTCCCGAGTCGGTTCCGACGCTGCGGCTGGCCGGTGCCCTGCTCGCCGGGGGCCGTCCTCACACCGTCCTGCCGGTGCCGGTGCCCAAGGCCGACACTCGCGGTCAGGAGCTGGAGTTTCTCCGTCGTCACCTGGCCACGAGCGGGCCTAACGCCGGGTCGTAGCTCCCGATTTAGCCAACTTTGAGCTCCTTCGCGACATATGCTCTCGTTAGAGAGTTTCGCGAGGGAGAAGCAGTCATGATTGAGTTGCCGGTAGTGAACCGTTGTGCGGCAGATGCCTGCGCCTACAACGAAGATTTGAACTGTCACGCGCCTGCGATCACCATCGGCAACAGCCGCCACGCCGAGTGCGACACCTTCATCCAGGCCCCGATGCGCGGCGGCGATCCCCGCAGCCTCGGGCAGGTCGGAGCGTGCAAGATGGCCGAGTGTCGGCACAACGTCGACCTCACGTGCCGAGCTCCCGGCATCAACGTCGGCATCCAACAGGACGTCGTCGACTGCCTGACCTTCCAGCCGGCCTGACGGTGGCCGGCGGCGCCGTCACCCACGGCGCGTGGAATTGTCACACACCCGCCTCCCAAGGGATGGGATGCGGACCCCCGGAGTTAGGGTGTCCAGGACGTGGCCCGGGACAACGCCACTCGCGTGGCCTGGGCCTTCCCGCTAGAGGCCCCTCAGGGAGCGACGAATGACGACGACGGCATGGAAGCCGAAGCCGCGCGCCGCGATCACCCAGAAGACCCTGCGGACCGACCGGTGGTGGCTCGTACCGGGGCTGACTGTCATCGGCCTAACGGCCTGGGTCGCCTACGCCACTGTCCGGGTGTTCCTCCAGGAGAACTACTGGGTCGCGGAGTACCACTATCTCACCCCCTTCTACTCGCCGTGCATTTCCACCGGCTGCATCCCGGAAGCAGCTCACTTCGGAAGGTTCATACCGGATCATCCTTTGATTCCGTACGCTGCCCTGAGCCTTCCGTTCCTGCTTCTGTTCCGGTTGACCTGCTACTACTACCGGAAGGCGTACTACCGCAGCTTCTGGC